>CALVTO010000002.1 GCA_944362705.1 uncultured Clostridia bacterium
TGTAGATTATAAAACTCTTCAGTATCTTTAAATTCTTTATCATTGCAAAGAAAAGTGCGATAATTTAAGAAAATCGTGTCAAGTCTACCATTGATAGCAGCAGGGCTAATACCTAACTTTTCGGCAATATCTTTTTGCTTAACACCAGTCATATAGTCAAGCAAAATTTCTCTATCTTCTTGTGACAATTTATAAATATTCCTGTATAAAACTTTAGTATTTACTTTATTTTGCCACTCGTCTTCAGCAGAAACAGAATCATGCCCATGATTTGCAATAACATTCTCGATATCTTGACCAGTTTGCTTTTCAATCTGTGAAAAACTAACTTCGTGCCTTCTATATTTTCTCTCTAAACTCTCAATACTTGGATTTTTGTTTTTCATTTTATAATTATATCATAAAAATTAAAAATGTTCAACTTTTAGCAAAAGGTTATAAACCTCACACAACCATTTATGTTGAGTGTATTACTCTAAACTTTTTAAAAACATTAATTGATTAACTCCAAAAACAGAACCAATTATTAATTCAATTTCAGAATCGTTAAGTTTAGCCCTTTTTAACAATTGAGAATAAACTAATATTTCAAAAAATTGAATTATCTGAGCATCTTTATCTGTAAATTCTAGTTGATTTCCACTATGTGCTATTTTCCCCCTTGTTTTGGCAAGAAATTTTGCAAAATAATCAATATCTTTATCATCCAAGATTTCATAATTAGTTAATTTATGGAGATAAAATATATCCTTAATTGATGACTTTAAAGCTTTTGATAAAACTTTATAAGCATTGATAATCTTGGCTTTTTGTCCGAATTCAGTTCCTAGTTTTAAAATTTTTTCTTTAGCTTGACCTATAAATTCCTTTTCTTCTTTATTTTTATATTCAAGCTTGTCAATTGTTGAAATTAATTCACTCTTTTTATCTATAATTAACTTGTCATCTGCTTTTTTATAAAGTTTCTGTTCAGCTTCACATTCATCTTCAAATGCTGAAAAAATATTTAAAAAGTCAGTTGATGTGTAATCTCGTCCATTATATTTAATACCCCTAGTTGCAAATTGTTTCATAGATAATTTTGGATTGTCAGCACAAAATTGGAAGATTCTCTCTATAAAATTTGCATAATTATTATAATTAATTTCTTGCCTTTTTTTGAATAATTTTGAAATTAATTTGCAATCAATCAACTTCCCTGTATAAGAAAGAACACCATTCTTTTTTTTGATAGATAAGTCAATATTATTATTTGAACTATCACATTTATAAAATACTATATTTAAAAACCTTGTTACAATACTATAAACTCTATATATAAATTCATAATCTCGCGTTTCATCAAATGACAAACATAGTCTTGCATGTAATTTTAAATCGCTTGCGATACCTCTTTTTAGAATATTTCCAAAATTAAGTGATATTATGATTTCTTTATCTTCAAACTTTATTTTCCATTCATCAACTTTATTTTGTTTGTAAATCAAATTTTCATCTTTCAACAATCCTTTTTTAGATAATTCATAAAAATATTTAGATGGACTAAAAAAGTCATCGATATCTTCTCCAGTAATTTCCATATGAGAAATAGGTTCGTCGCAAAAATTTTTTATTATGAACCTTGCTTTAAGTTGGATTGTCTTATCAAATATATTACTTATAGAATCTTCAATATAAGCATAACAATATTTACAATCGTTTTTAGCATATTCAAAAAAATAATTCTTTTTTTTATCCGCTTTTAAAAGGTTGTAACTGTCTTTTTTATCTTTTGCTATTAAAAATATATTTCCTTGTTCTTCATTAAACACACAATCTATATCATTATATTTAGCATATCCCATTTGCATAATTATTTATTCTCCACCAACTTTTGATACATTTTCATTAATTCAGCGACACATTCGCTTTCTGTTTTAACTTTTCCCCAAAAACCATAGGCTTCCATAACTGCTTTATCGTTAAGTTGATGTGCTTTTCTTAATTCTGGTGGCATTGTAACTTCATCATAAAGGTCAGCAAGAGAACAATCTTTATATTTTTCTCTTGCAGTTAAAATAGATTGTGCAGTTTTTTCAATTTTTGCTTGTTGCTCTTTCGTTGGACTCGGCCAAGGGAAATTATTGTATACAATATCCTTCGCATAACGATAATCACTTTTTAATCTTCCACACAATGTTCTCATCCAAGCATTGTGAACATTTGATGTAAGAATACCAAAATGATAAATATTTGCATCGGGGATTAAAAATAAAAGGTCACTAGCTATAATATTTTTATCAAGAAAACCAATAGGAATATATTTTCGCTTTTCAGATGATGTTTTAGGAATTGCTATATAATCTGAATTTGGTTGAGCAATTTGACAAAAAATAGTTGGAGTTTCAGCAAATTTTCTTGTCCCTTCAGCTTTACTATTTAATCTAAAATTTTTTACAAATTCAATTCGTTTCATAACTGTTGGGCATTGTTTTAATTCGTGTGGATTTGCATCTATTAACCATAAACACCATCTAGATTTATTATTTAAAAATTCATAAGCCCCAATATAAGGGTGTATCCATTTTGCCGAAAGTGGTTCTTTTTTAATAATTTCTTCTTTTTCTTCATCTGTAAGGATAAATCCTCCACCATCTCTTGGCATACTGCCAAATCTTATTTGTGGGACATCGCAAATAGGGGTTGACCTACTTTCTACAAATTTATCTTCAGCATCTATTAAATAAGAATTTATATTTGAAACTATACGAACCCTATTATTGTCATAAATTATTTTAGATTTCCTATCAACAAAAGAAAATCCAACAATAACACAGTGAACTCTTGCTTTTTGCTGTGCTTCACTATCCCATACAAAGGTTCTGTATGCAAACTGTATTTTAATACCTTTTTCAAATAAAGGTTTCCACATTGTGACCGCTTGTTGTCCTTGGCATATTGAATTAGTTGAAACGAAAGCAACTTCTATTGATGTTCCTTTAATATAATCTGTTGCTTTATAATACCAACCAGAAACAAAATCCAGTTCTCCAACACCTTTAATATCGCCAACAACAGAAATAATATCTTGCTTTTGCTCTCTTGACATCATCATTCCACCAACAAAAGGCGGATTGCCCATTATATAAGAAAGTTTATCCTTTGAAATAACATCATTCCAATCAATGCGTAAAGCATTTCCCTCAACAATATTTGCATAAGATTTCAATGGGAAGAATTCAAGTTGTTGATTAACAATTTCTTCTGTTTCCTTCATCATTTGAGACTCGGATATCCATAACGCAGTCTTTGCAACGGTAACTGCAAAGTCATTTATTTCAATGCCATAAAATTGTCCAATTGATACTTTGATAAAATCATCAAATCCCATCGCTATTTGCCCCGATGTCACATTTTTACCACTATCTATTTCTAATCTTAAAGCTTCATTTTCTAATCTTCTTAGTGAAATATATGTCTCTGTTAAAAAGTTGCCAGAACCACAAGTAGGGTCAAGAAAAGTTAAAGTAGAAAGCTTTTGCCTAAAAGCTTCTAATTGTTGTTTTCTTGTTTTTTCAACCTTAATTTCTTTTATTTTTTCTAACTGTTCTTTTAAATTATCTAAAAATAATGGGTCTATGACTTTATGAATATTCTCAATAGAAGTGTAGTGCATACCACCACTTCTACGAGTTTCTGGGTTTAATGTGCTTTCAAAAACAGCACCAAAAATAGTAGGACTAATTTCACTCCAGTCAAAATTTTCGCTTGCTTTATGTAAAAGAATATCAATAATCTCATCTGTCAAGTGTGGAATAATAATATTTTCATTAGCAAACAAACCACCATTTACATAAGGGAATTTTGCAAGTTCATCATCTAGATATTTATCTCTATCTTCAATCTTTGTGTCCAAGACTTTGAATAAATCAATCAAGGCTCTTCTAGTGTCTTTAACTTGAAAACTTTGTAGATAATTGTGAAAAGCTAACTTTTCACCAAACAAACCACTATCTTCAGCATAAAGACAAAATACAAGCCTTACACAAAGCTCATTAAGACTCTTTAATTCTTGCTCATCTTTTTCATTATATTGTTTAAGCAATGCGTCATAAAGAATACCAACAATTTCGCCAGCTTTAATAGATATTTCCATTTCTTTTTTGATGTTTTCATTTTGACTATTTACAATGAATTGTAAACGATAATATTCCTTTGGAAGATTTTTAAGCAATATGCTTTCAGGCTCGCCATTTGGTTTTTCCATATCATATATTAGAAATTCTTGAAAATTGCAAGTAATAATCCATCTTGGTCTTTTAGAGTATGGTAAGTCAGCAGAATATCTTTTTGCTTGTTGAAATGGAGTAAGCAGCGTGCCATCTGCTTGTCTTATTGCTTTTCTTAAATCTCGGTCTCTGCTTTTTTGTTCAATTAAAACATGTGTCGCAGAAATATAACCATCAATAAAACTTGTATGGTCAAGCATAACTTTATCTTCAAAAGATATATATTGTTCTGGATTTTCAACATCCAAAATTTTGTTTAATAATGACAACCAAAAAACTTGGCTTTGACCTTTTTCATAACCTTTATTAGCCCAAAAATTTGCAAATGCTTTTGCTTGTTTTCTTATCTCCAAATCGTTCATAAGTAAATCTCCACAAAATTATTATATCATACAATTTTGCAAAATAGATGAAAATTATAGAAATTTTATTTTTTTTATGCTAAAATAATTCGTATGAAAAAAATAAATAAACAAAATAATAAAAGAAGAAATTACATTTGGTTAATCTCAACTATATTAGTTGTATTATTTTTTATTATCTTTTTCATATTTATGAAAATTAAGAATAATAACTTAACATATAGTGATTGGTTAGGATTTCTCGGTTCTTATCTTTGTTTTGCAGGAAGTGTTATACTCGGATATGTAGCGGTATATCAAAACCAAAAACTAAAAGAAGACAACGAAACTCAATATAAAAATGCTATAAAACCTGAGATAAATTTTGGTTTTAGAGAAAAACATATATTAACTGTAGTGGATATGAGAGAATATTTCAACCACATAGCAATCTCTGAGAATTTAATTATTGAACATACAAATATAATTCCAAGAGATATACTTTCACTTTATAGAGAATTTCGAAAATTAAATGATATAAGTTCTGATAAATCTATTTCAGATGAAGAGTATAACAGATTTATATTACGTTATAAGAACAGAGTTGAAAAGCTTTCAAAAAAATATTTGTTGATAGATTTTTATTTAGATAATAATGGAAATGGCAATGCTATAAATATGAGTTTGTTTTTAAACGATAATAAACTTAATGTGTCCCCATCGCTACAATCTAATCAATATAATGCATTTTTATTTTTAATTGAAATCGACAAAAGTATAAACATCTTCGATTTAAAACTTGACATAACTTATGAAAATATAGATAATGACCATTTTTCTAATCATAAAGATATTAAAATAGTTAGAAATTCAAAAGGGCAATTAGAAATTGAAAATTAAAAAATTTTGTTCTTCAACTGTCTAAAAGAAAACTGCAAAAACTGAATTAATTTTAGGCAAATGTTAAGGGTATGAATTAAACCCAAATAACATATTTTTGTTAAAGAAAATAAGGGATTTTGTGGGATTTGCTAACACCAAAAAGCATAAAAAAAGAAGTGCAGGGCGCACCTCTTAATCAGTGGGTCCGGGGTTCGAGCCCCCGAAGGTCCACCACAAAAGACCTCTCCCTTCAAGGAAAGGTCTTTTATTTTAAAGATATTTTTTATACGTATTTACATTTCATTGCATATGCATAAACCCATGCACGACTTTACACTACATTTTTAAACATAAAAACAAAATTGTTTATGATTAAGCTTGCGGTTTATAAAGACGCATATATTCTTCTCTCGTCATCCATCTTTGAACCAACCCTATGCTTGTTCCATCAATCCAAATTCCATGATTTTTTAAATATCCAACCTGTTTAAAACCCAATTTATCTTGAACTTTACCACTTTGTTTATTCGCATCGGCATGACATATAACAATACATGGAACTTGCAACGCAAGAAACGCAAATTCCATAACTTTTTTTACGGCTTCCGGCATAATGCCTTTCCCCCAATATTTTTCAGACAATAAATAACCTATTTCCTTTGCACCTTTTGGAATTTCTAAATTACAAAACCTTTCTTGTTTAAAATCCATGAGTTCTACAGAGCCAATTACTTTGTTTTCTTTTTTCAAAACTATAGCAAATTGATATGGTTTGGCTATTTCTATAGCTAACCTTTCTCGCGCTTTTTGTTTATCGGTATACGCTTGCCAACCACACATCGGACCAACCTTACTCTGACTTACATATTCCCAATAATTCTCAAAATCTTTTTCTGTATACCCGCGCAATATCAACCTTTCCGTTTCTAATTTCATCGTCAACATCTCCTTACGTTCTTTGTAGCGTCAAACACATTTATTAAAAATCACTTTTTGAATTCTTTTTTTACTTAAAACCTATATCAATCTTTATGCAAAACCAATTTATTACAAGGAACTTTTTATTTATTTAAATAAAAAAGCCAATTTAACCATTAGCTTTCAAATAAAAAATCGGAAAATACAAAATCTGCTTCGGTGACCACTTGTCCTTTTGCACCAAGTTGTAAAGCCGGTTGTACATCGCTATGAAAACTATTA
This sequence comes from uncultured Clostridia bacterium, assembly GCA_944362705.1. Taxonomy (GTDB): domain Bacteria; phylum Bacillota; class Clostridia; order Christensenellales; family UBA1242; genus CALVTO01. Next base: position 6,692 of record CALVTO010000002.1, read on the forward strand.
CCAATGACGAAAAGAGCTTCTGGCAATATATTTTCTTTCTTTATAATCTGTTCGTATATATGTGCCTTTGTACACTGATTGTCTTGATATGCATTGGTCAGGACATCTGTAAACAAACTTATATTTATGTTTAATTTTTCACAATTTTTAAGAACCGCTTCTTTGGTTGAGTTTGATACAATATAAAGTTTAAAATGCTTTGCAAAATCTTTCAACACCTCGTTAGAAACAACTTTACAATTTTTATATGCATCGCCGACTACCTTATGTGTTTTTTTATACTCAAACCAATCTTGTTCCGTTTTACCAAATTTTCTTAATAAGCCTATCATGTTTTTATCAGAAAAATCAGCTTGTTCTATAAAAGTTTGTATATAAGCTTCATTTACGTATGAACATAATAGAGCTTTTATTGCTTTTTTACAGTAGTTTGTCCACGGTCTTTTATCCATACCGGAATATAGTGTATCATCAAAATCAAAAATTACTACTTTAATCATTTTTGTTTTCAATAAGCTGCTGTTGCTTATTTATTTCTGACCAATTAAAAATGCCATAAATAGCATACACCAATTCGCTTACTGCTCCTATTAAAAAGATAATACTCCCCATTTCTCCATGTGTAGCAGAAACAATCCATAAGCTCATAAATGCAATTTCATAACCGACCCAACAATAAAATTGCAAAACACTTCTTCGAAAACTATAGTAATTTCCTAATAAATAAACAACTGTTGAAATTGCATTAACCGCAGGTAATTCTGTTTTTAAATAGTATAATAAAACATAATACACAGAACATATACCCACACTACAACATAAACTTATAAAAATTTCTTTGCTTGATAATTTGTTAATTAAAACTCGATCGTTTATTTGATTTCTTTTCCATTCAAATAAACTAAACAGTTGTATGATAATAATTAAACAAGAAAGAATGATTTCGCCGTAATACCTTTCGTAGCCGCACATTATCATATACAATGCATAACTTACAGCGTCAAAAATAAACGTTATCCATTTGCCTTCGGTAGCCGTTTTTGACGACAACATTCCAAATATTGTACTAATGGCAATAAGCCAAGTAAAAAAAGAGGAATACATAATTGCAAAAAGTATAATAGCAATAAAGCAAATATAAAATAAAGCGTCTGTTAATGTAATTTTACTATTCTGTTTCACCATATCTTCTATCATTTTATGCCGAGTTTTTTAAAATATGAAATAACGCACATTGTAGATTGCTTATGTTTATTTTTGCTTTAACAAAATAAACATTCACCCTTAATTTTCGTCAATATTTAGGTAATCAGTAACATTTACCGTTTCGACTTTAGAAGCGGATTCTTTTTTACTTATAGCATTTTGTTTTGCCATGAAAAAACCTACGCAAACACAATACATAATCAGCAAAACCGCGGTTACAATTGCCGCAATTGTCGCAGCAGTTGTAACCGAAGAAACTAAAGATGCAAGCAAAATTTCAACAAATAAACCAATGGCCAAAATTAACCCAATGCAATATAGAACAATAGATAAAGAATTTAGTTTTATTTTTTTCATATTTTTTCCTTTTATTTATAGCATTTATAACTATATTTATAGTTTATATTTATGACACTACGATATATACAGAAACTCGTTTTTTTGTTTGAATGGTTTCCCCGTCAAATTCATAGTATGGACTAAATGTTGGTGCTTGCGAAATTTCAAGTGTTGGGTTGTTTATATCCACCACTCCGTTTTGATACACACAAACTGTACCAAAAATATCAAACTGCCCAGCTTTTGTAAACGATACATTTCCCCTTTGGCCATTAAAAATAAACGCACCTGAAGCATCTGCTTTGAAAGAAGCCCCCACAGGCAAACTTTCTATTTTAAATAGTACCGTATATGATGAATCAAGTTTTACACCATTGCGGTTTGTTGCATATTCAAGAATATCTTCGATTGTGTAAAAAGAAAAATCTTGTAAAGTAATATTTTCATCTATATTCGCGCGAATACTATTTGCATCATAAAGGGCTGCAGTAAACACTGTACCATCTACTTTCTTCACCCAATCTTGCTCAGCAATTTGTAGTGAAATAATATTAGATGCAATCATATTTTCTACGCGGTCATACACATACATTTCAATTTTTCCATTTATATATGAAAACGCTATGACAAACCTATAACTACCCACATATTGCTCAATAAGTTGAATATCGCACAAATATTCATTTAATATGTCGTTACTTTCAGATAAAAACTCTTGGCCTTTAAATGTTACGCTTTGAAATATATTTTTTGCCATAAAATGATGTAAAGAATTATCAGCGTACTGCACAGCTAAAAGCCCAGCAAAATTTTCACTTGTGTAAGCCACATTAATATTTGCTTGTTGTAAGTTTGCTCTAAATTCTTGTTTTTGCGCTTTTACTTCCACTTTAAGATCTACACCTTGAACATTTGATAAATTTGCAATACGGAAGTATATGTTAAGCTTCGCTTGCGCATTAAGTATAGAACTTGCCACAGCGTAATAATTGCCATTTTCAACAAAAACCTGTGTACTTCTTAAAGCGTCAATGGTAATTGCATCATCGGATATTTGAAAATCACTAAATTGTGCAATTCCTGTATCCGACGGTTGATACGTTAAAATGTTTCCACTACGCATTTCTAATGTAAAGGTATAATTTTTACGGATATACGAAAGCAATTCTGTTTGACCAATAATTACTGTTGGCTGTTGTTCTGTACCTATATACTCTGTAGTTATTGATTGAACTTCATCAGATTGCAACGTTATTGCGTTTTGCAGGGTTATATCTTGTAGTTGACCCGTTGTTGGATGAGGTACTTTTACAGTTATATCAATAACATCATTTTCTATAAATTCCCCATTGAAAGTTAAATAATATTTTTCATTGGCTAGTTGTAAAGAATAAGTTGCATTAGCGCTTTTAAATGAAAGATTTTCTTTATTGAACTCAAAATTCTGTTTTTCAAAAATACCGCCACCTTTATAATAGTCAAATATTTGTATATTTTCTATAAGTGCATTGCTCACAATGCCGTTTTCTTTACCATATACACTTGAATAAAACAAAGTTGTAATATTATCGCCCGTTTGTTTTAAAGAAACCTGGCTAGTTACATACTCTGGCGCTACAACACTTAATTGTGGCAACGTAAATTCATTTGTTTCGTTTATAGTAAAATTACCGCTTTCGGTGTTTACAGCAACATAAAATTCTATTTGCCCGTAGGTCGGTATAATAAACCCATCTTCACCTTGCACGTCTAGTTTCGTCGATTGTCCATTGACACGCATATACATATTGTAGTCTTGCGGAGCCAACATATACTGCACTCCGTAAATATCTGTAGCAATCACTTGCAACGTTGAAAATTTTAACAAACCCATTTGATACACTGTGGTTTCTAAATTTTTAGCAATTACCTTGTCAATGGTAGCCTTTTGTACCGTAACATCTATTTGCCCAACTTCTTTTTGTTGGTACACAACAGGAATTTTTCCGTGCGTTACATACTCTGTAAATTCTAAATCTTCGTTAATAAAAGAAAGACCTTGCAATTGTAAATTGTCTTTTGAAACAGGTATATATGTAACATTTCCGTTAGAATACGTTTGCTTTAACTCGTAATTATATATATTTAAATGTTGATTTAAAAGATATATATTATAATTACCTTGTGCAACCGTTACAAGTTCTGTACTTTGTAAAACAGGGGTGGTATTGGAAGATTGTGAATTATTCTTTATTTTTACAATTGGTACAACAATAGCCACAACTAAAATAATTAAAGCAACAGGTAAAGCCAACCACCACAATTTTTTTCGTGAAGATTTTTCATTTTTTTGCACTTTTTTAGGTGCAACCAAAGTGGTATCTGACTTGTTTAATGATGAAATATCTACCACGTTAGAAGATGTTTGTTGTTTTTGTGCGCTTTCTTTGCCCACAGATTCGCTTTGAGAAGTTTGTTCGGTTTGATCTTTTTTAAGTTGCTCACTTTTTTCATCTACCACATCGTTTTTCTGCCCACTAAAAGACTGAGGCGCGTTAGATAAACGCCTCTCTCTTAGTCTTGCTTTTAAGGACTCTAAATCATCAAACATTTCACTGTTGTTGCTAGCCATATATCCCCCAATATTGCTTATTTTTAGTTTTTGCAATAAACGCTAAAATATGTTCTTATTTTCATTATAACCATAGAATACAACATGGTCAAATAAAGTAATTCGTTTAATTTTCCGTTAACTCGTTTGTATATATGTAAGCTGCCTCTAAATTTAACGAGCCTTTTACTAATGGCTTACCTTTTGTAACACGAGGTTCTTCTGCTAAATTTTTAGAATATACACATGTCATTGTTTTTAAAGCATCTTGCAATACAATTTCTGCATGGTTTTCAGGCAATACAAACGCCGCTATAAGGTGTGTACCATTATTTGTTTTTAAATCGATAACCTTATAGCCCTTGCGGTATCTTGCTAACACATCTAACATAGATGTATGAATTCTTTTTGCATAGCCTTTATTTGTAAATATAGCAACCTGCATAGCATTTGTTATTTGTTTTGCAAGAAGCACTTCATCTTTTTCTGCTAAGTTGATACCACGTACACCACCCGAAATTCTTCCTTGTACTGAAATATCATCCATACTTGCATTTAAGCACATACCTTGCTTGGTGATAAACACCATGGTGTGTTCTGGTTTTAAAAATTCAATAGACAGAATTTCATCATCGTCTTTTAATTTCATTGCTTGATAATATTTTTTTGCCAATGTATATTCTGCGCAGGCTGTTCGTTTTACAAAACCTTGCTTTGTAAAGAATAATAATTCGGCGTTTTTAGGCAAAGCATTCTCTACAAAAACTGCAATTACGCGCTCATTTTTTTGAAATTCTGTGCAAATTTGTGCAATTTGAGCACCTTTTTCTCTCCACCTAGCATCTGGAATATCACTTACACTGAGTTTCATTACATTACCTTTCGATGTAAAAGTGAGTAATGTATTGGCAGTAGACGCGGGTATAAGCGATGTGTATAATTCGTTTAAGGTTGTTTTGTCGGTGTATTGTTTTGCAATAGATTGCATATGTTTTACGCTCATGCGCTTTATGGTTCCGGCTTCAGAAACACCTACAACTACATCTTCTACCACAACTGCATTTGGGTCTGCATCTAACGGATATTCTTCTACATTAGAAATAATTTTTGAACGACGTTCTGATTTATATTTCTTTTTAATTTCTAATAATTCTTGTTTTACAATATCTAACTGCAATTTTTTACTGTTTAAAATTTCTGTTAGTTTAATAATTAGAGCCTTTACTTCTGCAAGTTCTTGTTCTAGTTTAAATACTTCTAAACTAGTAAGTCTTGCTAAACGCATATCTAAAATAGCTTGCGCTTGCTTTTCTGAAAGGGTAAATCGTGCTCGTAAATTAGAACGCGCTGCCGGAACAGATTCCGATTTTTTAATAATTTTAACTACTTCATCAATATTTCGTACAGCAATAATTAAGCCTTCTAAAATATGCTCACGTTCTTTGGCGACATCTAAATCGTATTTGGTGCGTTTGTAAATGATATCTCGTTGATAGTTAATGTAGTAAGTTAAAATTTGAATTAAGCCCATTTGTTGTGGCCTACCATCGGCAATGGCAACCATGTTAATGCCAAACGTTGTTTGTAAATCAGTATATTTAAATAGCGTTCCTAAAATTGCATTTGCATCGGCATCTTTTCGCACACGTACAACAGCACGCATACCATTTCTATCGGATTCATCACGAATATCGGCAATGCCTGCAAGTAAATCTTTTTTTGTTTCTCTTAATTCTAAAATGCGCTGCAATAATTGTGCTTTATTTACTTGATACGGCAATTCAGTGATAACTATATTTTTGCTATCGTTAGGCAAAGTTTCAATATGTATTTTGGCACGTTCTGTTATTTTACCTTTGCCAGTTTCATATGCTTTTGCAAGCTCTTCACCAGCAATAATATAACCACCCGTTGGGAAATCTGGGCCCTTAATAATTTTCATAAGGTCTTCTAGTTTCATGTTTTTATGATCGATTAAAGCCACCACACCCGAAATAACTTCACCAAGGTTATGCGTTGGAATATTGGTTGCTAACCCTACCGCAATACCATTCGCGCCGTTTACCAAAAGATTAGGAAATCTGCAAGGCAAAATGCTTGGTTCTTTTAAAGAATCATCAAAGTTTAATTGCCAAGGAACGGTATTTTTATCTAAATCTCTAAGTATTTCTAACGCTAGCGGTGTCATTCTAGCTTCGGTATAACGCATAGCGGCGGCACTATCTCCATCTATGCTACCGAAGTTGCCATGCCCATCTACTAAAGGCTCGCGCATGTTAAAATCTTGTGCTAGGCGCACCAACGCCCCATAAACAGCGGTATCGCCATGTGGATGGTATTTACCTAACACTTCACCAACAATACGCGCACACTTTTTATGTGGCTTATCGGGTGTAATACCTAACTCATTCATTGTAAACAATATTCTACGTTGTACGGGTTTTAATCCGTCTTCTACACGTGGCAAGGCACGATCGAGAATAACGTGCTCGGAGTACGGCATCATAGAATCGTGCATTACTTCATCTAAATTTTTAGTAACAATATTATTACCATAAACAATTTCATCTTCTTTTTTCGCTTTATTTTCTGCCATATTTTCTTAGGCAAAATTGCCTATTCTCCCTTGTAATTTTATACCTTTATTGTAATAAAATTTGCTTTGTTTCGTCAAGTAAATGGCACCCCTGCATGCAGGAAAACTTACTATATAAACTACAAAATTGTAATTATAACTACACAAAAAAAGATAAGCGACTTGTCGCCTATCTTTTTTTATTTTTTTAAGCCGATTTTTTCCAGTAATAATCATAATATGTAGATTTTAGATATGTAGCGTTTTGCGCCGCATTGGTCAACGTTACGTTTGTACCCGAAGTTGCAGTACTAATTATAGTTACAAACCAATGATTAGGGTCTTCAAACGTTACTGACGTTAATGCATAGCAATCTCGGAACGCAGAATCACCAATGCTAGTTACGCTTGCTGGTATAATAATGCTGGTTAATGCTGAGCAAGATTGGAATGCATACCTGCCAATGGTGTGTAATTGCGAACCTTCGGCAAAGGTTACTGTTTGTAATTTATTGCAACTTTGGAATGCAGAATTGCCAATGGTTTGTAATTGCGAACCTTCGGCAAAGGTTACTGTTTGTAACTTGCTACAGGACCGGAATGCAGATTCGCCAATTTCTGTTACGCTTGCTGGTATAGTAATATTTGTTAACGCAGAACAATTATAGAATGCATCATTGCCAATCGTTTGTAATTGCGAGCCTTCGGCAAACGTTACTGTTTGTAAATTGCTACAGAACTGGAATGCATATTCGCCAATTTCTGTTACGCTTGCTGGTATGGTTATGCTGGTTATTGCATCGCAATTATAAAATGCGCTATCACCTATGGTTTGCAATTGCGAGCCTTCAGCAAAGGTTAATGTTCGCAACCTATTGCAATTTTCGAATGCAGAATTGCCAATGGTTTGTAACTGCGAGCCTTCGGCAAAGGTTACTGTTTGTAACTTGCTACAGGACTGGAACGCATAATTGCCAATGCTGGTTACGCTTGCTGGTATAGTAATACTAGTTAACGCAGAACAAGATTGGAATGCACCACTTTCAATGCTGGTTACGCTTGCTGGTATGGTTACACTTTGCAATGTTTGACAATTGTAAAAAGCATAACGGCCAATGCTGGTTATGTTTGCTGGTAAAACCACATTAGCGCTTGTGCCTATATATTTTAAGTACGTTTGCGTAGTTGTATTTACCCAATGCACGCCATCTATAAGTTGTAACCCCGTTCCATTGCCTACATAACTAGCGTAATATGCAACATAACCGTAATTCGAACTTCCCGCTACTAATGGCAAGCTAGAATAATTAATAACTATAGCTAAATTATAACAATATTGGAATGCATAAGAGCCAATGGTTTGTAATTGTGAGCCTTCGGCAAAGGTTACTGTTTGCAACTTGCTACAGGACTCGAATGCAGAATTGCCAATGCTAGTTACGCTTGCTGGTATGGTTATGCTGGTTAATGCATCGCAATCTTGGAATGCAGAATCGCCAATTTCTGTTACGCTTGCTGGTATAGTTATGCTTTGCAATGCGTTATTTTGATAAAACGCGCAACGCCCAATACTAGTTATGTTTTCTGGCAAAGTCACATTAGCGCTTGTACCTATATATTTTAAGTACGTTTGCGTAGTTGTATTTACCCAATGCACGCCATCTATAAGTTCTAGTCCTTCTCCATCGCCTACGTAACTTGCGTAATATGCAACATAACCGTAATTCGAACTTCCCGCTACTAATGGCAAACTAGAATAATTAATAACTATAGCTAAATTATAACAATTGTAGAATGCAGAATTGCCAATGGTTTGTAATTGCGAGCCTTCGGCAAAGGTTACTTTTTGTAAATTATTACAATTATAGAATGCATCACTGCCAATGCTGGTTACGCTTGCTGGTATAGTAATGCTGGTTAATGCTGAGCAATCTCGGAATGCATCACTGCCAATCGTTGATAATTGCGAGCCTTCGGCAAAGGTTACTGTTTGTAAGTTTTTGCAATTTTGGAATGCATATTCGCCAATGCTGGTTACGCTTGCTGGTATAGTAATACTAGTTAACGCAGAACAAGATTGGAATGCACCACTTTCAATGCTGGTTACGCTGTTAGGTATAGTTATGTTGGTTAACGCAGAACAATTATTGAATGCATAATTGCCAATGGTTTGCAATTGCGAGCCTTCGGCAAAGGTTACTGTTTGTAACTTATTGCAACTTTGGAATGCAGAATTGCCAATGCTGGTTACGCTTGCTGGTATGGTTATGCTGATTAATGCACGGCAATCAGCAAATGCAGAACTACCAATCGTTTGCAATTGCGAACCTTCGGCAAAGGTTACTGTTTGTAACTTGTTGCAACTTTGGAATGCATAATTGCCAATGCTGGTTACACTTGCTGGTATAGTAATACTGGTTAATGTAGAGCAATATTGGAATGCATAATTCCCTATCGTTTGCAATTGTGATCCTTCGACAAACGTTACTGTTTGTAACTTATTGCAACTTTGGAATGCATACTGGCCAATGCTGGTTACACTGTTAGGTATAGTTATGCTGGTTAATGCAGAGCAATTGGAAAATGCAGAACTACCAATCATTTGTAATTGCGAGCCTTCTGCAAAGGTTACTGTTTGTAACTTGTTGCAACTTTGGAATGCATAATTGCCAATGCTGGTTACACTTGCTGGTATAGTAATACTGGTTAATGCTGAGCAAGAGGAAAATGCGTAATCACCAATGGTTTGTAACTGCGAACCTTCGCCAAACGTTACTGTTGGTAAGTTGTTGCAAGACTGAAATGCAGATTCGCCAATTTCTGTTACACTTGCTGGTATAGTAATATTAGTTAACGCAGTACAAGATCGGAATGCGTAATCGCCAATGCTGGTTACACTTGCTGGTATAGTTATGCTTTGCAATGCGTTATTTTGATAAAAAGCGCAACGCCCAATACTAGTTATGTTTTCTGGCAAAGTCACATTAGCGCTTGTACCTATATATTTTAAGTAAGTTTGCGTAGTTGTATCTACCCAATGCACGCCATCTATAAGTTCTAGCCCCGTTCCATCGCCTACGTAACTAGTGTAATATGCAACATAACCGTAATCTGTACTGCCTGCAACTAAAGGTAAATTTGAATGGTTGATAACTATAGCTAAATTATAACAATTTTGGAATGCGTAATCGCCAATGGTTTGTAACTGCGAACCTTCCGCAAAGGTTACTTTTTGTAACTCATTGCAATTTTGGAATGCATACTGGCCAATGCTGGTTACACTTGCTGGTATAGTAATACTGGTTAATGTAGAGCAATATTGGAAAGCATAATCGCCAATGGTTTGTAGTTGCGAACCTTCAGCAAAGGTTACTGTTTGTAACTTACTGCAACTACTAAATGCAGAACTACCAATGCTGATGACATTTGCTGGTATAATAATGCTGGTTAATGCAGAGCAATCATAAAATGCGTAATCACCTATGGTTTGCAATTGCGAGCCTTCTGCAAAGGTTACTGTTTGCAAGTTACTGCAATCATAAAATGCATATTCGCCAATTTCTGTTACGCTGTTAGGTATAGTTATGCTGGTTAATGCTAAGCAATAATAAAATGCGTTATTACCAATGGTTTGTAATTGTGAGCCTTCTGCAAAGGTTGCTGTTTGCAACTTGTTACAGTATTGGAATGCATATTCGCCAATGCTAGTTACGCTTGCTGGTATAGTTATGCTGGTTAATGCTGAGCAAGATTGGAATGCATAATTTCCAACCGTTTGTAACTGCGAGCCTTCGGCAAAGGTTACTGTTTGTAAATTGCTACAATCATCAAATGCATACCTACCAATGCTGGTTACACTTGCTGGTATAGTAATGTTGGTTAATGCAGAACAATTTTGGAATGCGTAATTGCCAATCGTTTGCAATTGCGAGCCTTCGGCAAAGGTTACTGTTTGCAAGTTACTGCAATCATAAAATGCATACTGACCTATGCTGGTTACGCTTGCTGGTATGGTTATGCTTTGCAATACGTTATTTTGATAAAAAGCGTATTGAGCAATACTAGTTATGTTTTCTGGCAAAATCACATTAGCGCTTGTACCTATATATTTTAAGTAAGTTTTCGTAGTTGTATATACCCAATGCACGCCATTTACAAGTTCTAATTCTTTACCATCGCCTACGTAAATAGCGTAATATGCAACATAACCATAATCTGTACTGCCTGCAACTAATGGTAAACTTGAATAATTAATAACTATAGCTAAATTATAACAATTGCTGAATGCGTAATCACCAATAGTTGTTACACCCGCAGGTAAAGTAATACTTGTTAACGCAGAACAATTTTGGAACGCATTACTGCCAATCGTTTGTAATTGCGAACCTTCGGCAAAGGTCACTGTTTGTAACTTATTGCAACTTGTGAATGCATACCTACCAATACTGGTTACGCTTGCTGGTATAGTAATACTAGTTAACGCAGAACAAGAGTAAAATGCGCCATCACCTATGGTTTGCAATTGCGAGCCTTCAGCAAAGGTTACTGTTTGCAAGTTATTACACTGATAGAATGCAGCCCCACCAATGCTAGTTACGCTTGCTGGTATAGTTATGCTGGTTAATGCTGAGCAATCAGCAAATGCGTACCTACCAATCGTTTGTAATTGCGAGCCTTTGGCAAACGTTACTGTTTGCAAGTTATTGCAATTTTCGAATGCATATTCGCCAATTTCTGTTACGCTTGCTGGTATAGTTATGCTTTGCAATGCGTTATTTTGATAAAAAGCGTATCGAGCAATACTAGTTATGTTTTCTGGTAAAGTCACATTAGCGCTTGTACCTATATATTTTACATAGGCATGTGTTACAGTATCTACCAAATGCACGCCATCTATAAGTTTTAGCCCTATTCCATCGCCTATGTAACTTGCGTAATATGCAACACGACCATAATCTGTACTGCCTGCAACTAATGGTAAACTTGAATAATTAATAACTATAGCTAAATTATAACAATTATAGAATGCAGAATTGCCAATGCTAGTTACGTTTGCTGGTATGGTAATACTGGTTAGTGCAGAACACTCTTGAAATGCACGTTCGCCAATCGTTTGTAATTGCGAGCCTTTGGCAAAGGTTACTGTTTGTAAGTTTTCACAACTATCAAACGCATCATTCCCAATACTAATAACACTTGCTGGTATAGTTATGCTTTGCAATGCGTTATTTCGAGCAAAAGCACGCTGAGCAATACTCGTTATGTTTTCTGGTAAAACCACATTAGCGCTTGTGCCTATATATTTTAAGTATGTTTGTGTAGTTGTGTCTACCCAATGCACGCCATCTATAAGTTCTAGCCCTTTTCCATCGCCTACGTAAATAGCGTAATATGCAACATAACCGTAATCCGAACTTCCCGCAATTAGAGGTAAATTTGAATGGTTGATAACTATAGCCAAATTATCACAATCTTGGAATGCAGGATTGCCAATTTCTGTTACGTTAGCTGGTATAGTAATGCTGGTTAATGCAGAGCAAGAGTAAAATGCGTAATCATCTATAATTTGCAATTGCGAGCCTTCTGCAAACATTACTGTTTGTAACTTAGAGCAATTTTGGAATGCATATTCGCCAATTTCTGTTACACTTGCTGGTATAGTAATGCTGGTTAATGCAGAGCAAGAGTAAAATGCGTCATCACCTATAGTTTGCAATTGCGAGCCTTCGGCAAAGGTTACTGTTTGTAACTTGCTACAATCATCAAATGCATACCTACCAATGCTGGTTACACTTGCTGGTATAGTAATGTTGGTTAATGCAGAACAATTTTGGAATGCGTAATCACCTATGGTTTGCAGTTGCGAGCCTTCGGCAATTGTTACCGATTGCAAATTACTGCAATCATAAAATGCATACTGACCTATGCTGGTTACACTAGCTGGTATGGTTACACTAGTTAACGTAGTGTTTTGGTAAAATGCGCGGTTGCTTATATATCGAATACCTTCTGGAATACTTACCGAGGTGTTTGTTCCTAAATACTCTAAATACGTTTGTGTAGAAGCATCAATTTTGTGCACTCCGTCTATTACAACAATGTTATCTGCCGAGCTTGTAATTGTTCGCGCATAACAAGCTACCCAACCATAATTAGATGACCCAATAGTTAGTTCAAGGTTAGATTGATTCACAATAATTTTAAGGTTGATACAACGATAAAATGCGTTATCACCAATCGTTTGTAATTGCGCTGGTAATGTAAAAATAGAAAGATTTGGATTATTTTCAAAAGCATATGCCCCTATACTTGTTAATTGACTATCTTCTGAAATTATAACGTTAGTTATATTTTCAACCGAATCACAAATGTAATCTGGCAAAATTTGCACTTGAGCGCCCACATGCAATGTAACAGCTAATTTACCCGTATTTCCGTAGATCATGTTTTCTACATAATTTATTCCAACTTCCGCAAATGGGGATTCCCCTGCAGTATTCGTCCAAGAAATGGCGTTATAATAAATATTTTGCAATTTGCCCGTATAAGCAAAAGCATTTAAGCCAATATTGGTTATGTATTCAGGTATAGTAACAGACGTAATAACATTATTAAAAGCAAATACACCTTTGCCTATATTGGCATTTTCTGGAATTACCACTTCTGCCGAACTACCCATGTAATGTACATACGTATTGGTTGCCGTATGAACAATATATTCTTCATTTAAAACAGTAAATTCATCTTCGCTGCTCGCAACAAAATCGGCGTAACAAGCAATTTCCCCATAATTTCTGGCACCCGCTGTAAGTTGCAATGAGGATTGGTTTATAATAACCGTTAAAGCATGACATTCAGAAAAAGCACCTTCTCCAATGGTCTGCAAATTCTCTGGCAAAACAATTTTATACAGTGTTGATCCAGCAAAAGCGGCCTCACCAATAGATATAACACTTGAAGGTACCACAATTTCATTTAACGAACTATAAAAGAACGCACCTGGCGCAATAGATGTTATATCACTATCTGCCCCTAACGTTTGGTTTGAAAAACCTTGCACAAGTGTTTTTGTAGTTGTATGTACAATACAATTATATTGTTTTTTCAAAACTTGGTTATTTTCGTGAATGTAAATATTATCCACAGTTAATTTTGGAGATAGTGCAAACGATGCCGTTAAGTTTGTTACATTTTCACCTATAGTTACACTTTCTAGCGCAAAGCATGCCCCAAAACACATAGGCCCAAGCGTGGTTAAAGAATTTGGTAAGTCTATGGTTTTTAAAGAATGACAAAGAGCAAAAGCCTGCTCACCAATTTCCTGCAAAATATTATCTTCCGCAAAAATAATTTCTGTTAAGTTCTCGCACCTAGAAAAAGTAGATTGTGGAATTACTGTAAAAGCACTAGAACCAATATATATTTTTTGCAATTGGTTGTAGTTAGAGAATAAAGTACCTCCCCCCGATCCTGAACCATTCAAAGTAATATTTGAACCGGTGAAATATATTTCGGCAGTATAGTTTTGACCTAATATGTTTGCTAATTTGTTTTTTAACGTGTTTATATAATCAGTGGTTACGGTAGAATTATTGGTATAAAAATAAATTTTGGCCAATTTAGTATCTTGGTTTGTTTCTACATAACTTACAGAATCAAATGGCAACAATGGACAGTTGTAAAATGCATTCGCATCTATAGATTGTGTTTGCGCATTAAAACCAGTTAATGTTTCTAATTTTGCTGAGTTTGCAAAAGCATAAGCTCCTATTTCTGTTACCCCAGAAATATCTAGCGTTTGTAGGTTCGGCAAGTTTGCAAACACACCTAAACTAGCACTTGTTGCTCCTTCAAGAACAATATTGCCACCCAACAACTGAATAGATGTAATTTTAGATTTATCCGTTGAGATTAAATTCGTTTCTGGATCGTAGGTTATAAAGTATTTATCGGCAAGTTCTTTCGTTATGGTTAGCGTTTCGGAACTATGATTTTTAATGATAATATTTCCATCATTTACTTCAATACTATCTATAGTTAAGTTGGTTAAATTTGTACAACCCACAAACGCATTGGTAGATAGTTTATTATGTAAGTATGCACTAACCGAGGTAAGACCTGTACAATTTGCAAACGCGTACGCACCAATGGTTTCTACGTTTGCTAAATCTAGTTCTGTTATGCTTGTAAACCCAGCAAATACCCCATTTTCGGCGCTATCTGCCGCGTAGATAAACATTTTATTCCCTTCAAATGTTAGTTCTGTAATATTTGGACGTATAGATGTAGCAATAATGTTATCTATAATCGAAGCGCCCACGCCTGCATTTAATTGAATAGGTTCTACTCCATTATATATGTGTAATTTTTGTAAAGCAGGTAATATTCCTCTATCTACGCCTAAATAAGGATGTTCCATTAAATATTTAGCACCTATAGTTAATTCGGTGGTAACAGTCCTACCAGATTCTTCATAATAATAACCATAATTTTTATATGAAACAAGATTTGGTAGATATAAGTGTACATTTTCAACTGATGTACTACCTAATTCATCAATCGGGTATGTAAGCAAGTTAGAAGTATCGAACGTGGTAATGTTTTTGAAATTATAGGTGTTAAGTACATTGTGTTCTGTATCACCAGCGGTTTCAATACTTTGCAATATGTGAAAGAACAATATTTCCCCACGTATTGTATTGAAAGATGGACTTAAAATAATTTTTTTCGAGACCATATGGGAACACATTTCAAACACATTTCCGTTGAACAAACTAAAGTTTGCCACACCTACTTCATTGCCAACATCTGGCAACACCGTGGTGGTTTGCGTTTCTTCATCCCACGCAACAGCATTCACTGTATAAACATACATTATACTTAAACCAGTTAATTGCATAATGTATTCTTGTGAATTATTGCCGGTAGCTTCTATGTTTTCTATAAACTTACTCATTTTTGAAGATATATTTACAGTTCCCATACCAACAATTTGCGCCCTAATTGCGTTAGGAATATTTAAAATAAAATTATCCTCTAATTCTGTACCTGGTAAAGCAGGACCCGTCATAGAAACTTTTTCTACAAAAGGCATATTGTATGTATAATTGTCGTTTTCAGTAGAGCCAATCGTTTTTACGGTTTTCAAATAAGTGTCTGCGACATAAAATTCTTGCGCTTGTTTAATATATACGGTTTCCACAATATTTTCATTAGATGTTACCGCAAATGATTGTATATAAGGTAAATTATAACTGTTCTCTTGATTGTAACTACTGTATGCATCGCCATCTACTAGTTTTATTGTTTGTAGTCCCACTTTTTCAATATAAGGAATGGTTGTTATTTTATTATTAGCATAAACACTTTTACCTACATAAAGTTGCGTTACAGCACTCGAAATTGTCAACTCATTAACTTGTGCTGCTAAAGCTAAAGCACCATAAACATTTGGCGCGTAAATCGATTCAATTACAGGTGCGGAATTGTAAGCAGAATAATAACTTAGTAAAAATACAGCATTTATAGCAGCAACAGAATAATTACCCTCATCTGATGGTTTGCTTATTATATCAAAATTCTCAGAAAATTGTACCGCCCCTAAAATATTTAGATATGTTGGTGCAAACAAACTTAAATATGAAGCGATAGCATTGCCAAATAATGCGATAGACTCAATTTGCGTAATGTTTTCGCCAACGGTTAATGTTTGGGCGAAGCGAATATTTTCATGTAATCGAAGTACAAACTCACCTGTCAATATTCCATTTGCCGTTGCGCTATCTATGTATAAACTATTTACGCCTGTGCAACCTGCAAAGGCTGTTGAATCGATAACATTATGCACATACACACTTAGCGTTGCTAAGTTGGTTACATTTGCAAAAGCATTTGCGCCTACACTGTTTATATTCTTTAAGTTAATTACAGTGAACGCTGGGTTTGTAAATGCCGTAAACATATTGGCAGGAATATTCATTAAGTTGCCTGTAAATGTTACTGATTCTACACTTTCACCTACTCCAGCAACAAAGGCAATTGGTAAATCTACCGTTTCGGTTTTACTATTGTTGAAAGCAATTTCTGTTAACACAACGTCTTCTTGCCATGTTGCGTTAAAGATCATGCTGGCTTCAAAGGTTACTTTGCTAGCGTTTAGTTCCATAACGCCTAAACTTGTAAACCCACTGAAATTAAGTGCATTTTCTTCTGTGCCACATTGCGTTAATACGCTAAATGCATAGTCAGCTAAAGATTTTACAGTTGCATTTCTGTTGGTTAATACGGTAAGTGCTGTATTGTAAAAGGCTTTTTGCTCAATGGTTGCCAAGTTTGGAACATCAACAACGCCCGCGGTACCTACAACATTTTCGTAAATACCTTGAATAGAACTTGATTCAAAGGCACTAGCGCCAATATTGGTAACCGCTGGCAAGAATACATTTGTAAGGCCGGTTTCATAGAAAGCATAACTGCCTACGGTTTGTACGTTTGGCATATATAAGTTTGTAATAACGAACCCAGCAAACGTTGGAGCTACTTGTTCTGCATTTGCAATAGATGTAAAGCCTTGTAAGGTAACTGATTGCAACCCTGTTTTGTTTGCAAAACATTGCGCCATTTTTGCTGTATATTCTCCACTTCCTACAAACGTAATATCTGTGCCTGTTGTAGCAAAGGAAATGGTTGGATATTCTTTACCCGTATTTGTATAAGCATCAAAAGCGCCCATATGCAACACTACATAATTAGCAACTTTTAATGTTTGTAATGCTGTATTTGTAAATAGCCCTTCCGCAATATTTTCCACCGATGTTAACGTTACGGTAGTTAAATTACTCATTCCACTGAATGTTAAACCTTCTTCTATGGTTGTAATATTTTCACCAATTTCAATTTCAGTTAATTGTGGAATAACTATTGCTTGGAAAAGATTGGTATCTAAAATTTCTTTAGAACCATATAGTACACTCAATTTTGTATATTGTTGCGTATTGTTAAATGCGGTAGCATCGACAACTAAACTAGCGCCTGTGTAAATGGATAATGTTTGCAATTTAGAACTAATAAATGCATTTGCCTGAATTTCGGTTACGGTTTGTGGTAAATGTACATTTTGAACACCACTTGCAGCAAAAGCACTTGCGCCAATGGTTGTAAGTTGCGTTGGCAACGTAAGCGATGTTAACGATGTAGTGGTATTAAACGCATCTTGCGGAATAACTGTTAATGTAGCAGGCATAGAAACAGTTGCTAATTGCTGACAGTTATAAAACGCACCTATACCTAACGTTGTAAGGGCCTGCATGTTGACTGTAACAATAGCGGAATTTCTAAATGCATATGCCCCAATGGTTTGCACGTTATCTAAATTCATTGTGTGTAAAGATGTACACCCATCAAACGCATTATCTGCAATATTTACAATAGATGAAGACAAATCAATTTCTTCTACCAGTGTATTGTTTGTAAAGTTCTTTAAGGTAGTTAAAGATGAGCAAGCACGAAAATCGTACGTGGTAACGCTTGTGCCTTCAAATGTTGTTCCATCAAATTCACCTATTGTAATTGTAATGCCTTCTACTTGCTCTGAATTTAATGCCGAACCAAATACAACACTTGTTATATTTTTCATACCGTAAAAGGCTTGTGCACCTAGTGCAACAACATTTTGAAGATTTAATTCCCCATTGCTCGTAGGGTTAAGCGATGTACAATTATAAAAAGCACTATTACCAATATACTTAATATTGTCAAAAGTAAAGTTTTGTAATGAAGTACAATTTTTAAATGTATTATTAGGAACAGAAACGATAGAGTTTGCTATTACGGAAACAAGATTTGTCATGTTTTCAAACAATCCAGCACCTGTTATGTTATTTTGCAAACTTGTAATGGCATCTGCAAGAATTACCGTAGTAACATTAGAAGATTTTATATATTCTAACCCAACTATGCCTGTTAAATCAGCTTGACCCTCTACCCCAACAATTTCAATGGTAGTTAATGCAGGAATATCAAATACACCTGCTTCAAAGGTAATATTTTTATTCGCAAATTTAAATGATGTGACGTTTAATCCATCAACATGAAAAGCATTTGTGCCAATAGTTAACGCTACACTATTGTTAGAAAAATCTATGTTATTATTAAAACTTGAAGATGCAAACGCATAAGAACCTATATTGCTAACTTGTGTGCCAAATGTAACATTTGTAAAGCCTGTTGCATCTCTAAATGCGCCTGAACCAAAATACGTACAATTTGGTAAGTTTAAAGTTTCATGCGCGGTTGCATCAAACGCAACATTATAAAATGCACCTTCGCCTATACTGGTTATTTGTTTTATGTTTTCTATTGTAAAGTTTGTTTCTGTTAAACTTGCAAAAATAGAATCGCCAATAGTTATGGTGTTTTCTGTTGGTAATGATAAAACTTGAATCTTGCTAGCTGTATTTTGTGAGTATGCAGTTTCAATACCTGTTACACCATTTTCGATGGTAACCGTTGGAGCCATAAATATTCCAAAGTTGTTCACAACGGTATCTTCCGCGTTGGTTACGCAATAGCTAATATTTTCGGCAGTAGCTCCGCTGGCTGTTATATTTACATTGTGAAGTTGTGTTCCTAAAATGATTTTTTTCGCTTTTAATTGGAAATTTGTATCATTTATAGTTTTTAAGTTCGTTAAATTTAGTTCTTCTATTATGGTAGCATTTTGATCTAAAACTCGACTATTTATTACTTCAACATTATTTAAGTTAATATTTTGTATATTTCCGTAAGAAAAAGACTGCTCTGGAATTTCGGTCAAAGACGTAGGCAACTTGATTTCATACGCACCAAATCCTTTAAATAATGAGCTTTGCGCATCGTAAGTAACGTTTGTTAAATTTATACAAGTTACCATTTCTTGTATTCCATCATTTTGGTAATCATTGTTAAAAGCCCCGTAATCTACCACATTGCCGCCACCTGTAAATGTGATATTTTGGTATTGGTTCATCAAAAAAGACAGACCATACAAAACTAACTGCTGTTGAACATCAATGACTAAGTTTTTAAATTGGATCGCCGCGAACGCAAAAGGTGAAATGGTTTGCAAGTTTGCAGAAAGTTGTTGAATGTTAATATTCTTTACATTTGGTTGCGGTTCTTCCGTATTTACCATACAAAACATACCAGCACCAATATTTTGTAACGAATTTGGGAACACAACGTTGCTTAAATTTACATATTTACCCATAACAGAAATGCTATTATCATCATTGACCTGATACCCTTTTTCTGCGGCGGCTGCTAAAAATGCCTGAATCTCTTCTTGCTCTGCAGAGCCTGATGGAACATATATATTTGTAATCTCCCATATTTCCCCAAGAGTTACAATACCCTCGCCAAATGTAATATTTTGCATAGTCATCGGCAATTTTGTTAAGAATGGTACCGTAGCGGTTTCTTGCCCCGCTTGGTAAGCAATGGTTACATTTGTAATGCCCGAAACACCTACTTGCGTTAATAGTGTAAAGGAAGTTTCAACCAAACTTGCGTTGTTTCGAAGCGTTAAGTTTGTAGCAGATGCAAACATAGCAAAGGCATTACCACCTACACTTTGAATTTGTGGTAATAAAATAGTTTCAATATTTACATTTGCAACAGTTCCGTCAAATGCCGAGTCTCCAACGATACCCGTAACGTTTGTAAAATCTAACGTTCCATCTTCGCTAGAATTGAATTTTTTTAAAGATGTACAACCGTAAAATGCTCTATTTGCAATTGTATTTACATTTGAAATGGTAACAGTTTGCAAATTTTCACAGCCTTCAAACACGCTTTCGTTAAGAACGGTTAGGTTAGATGAAATTTCTACAAGTGTTAAATTTGTAGCATTGTAAAAAGCTTTTGCACCTAAATCTTGCAGAGCGCCAAATGTAAACGTTTCACCTGTGTAACCTTCAAACGCATGATTACCTATGAAGGTAATATATTCCGTATTTTCAAAGTTTGCACAAACGGAATTTGCAAATGCATAATTACCAACCCTAAACGCATTTTGCGGGAAAGTAACTATTTGCAAGTTAGTAAATTGGTCACCAGTAAATACAGCGCTATCGGCGTCTGCTAATGCTGTTAATCCATTATCAAGCTTTAAATTTTGCATAGTTTGTGGCAACTGACGCATAAACGCTTCTTCAACAGCCGTGTTTTCTGCTTCTGTATATGTTACCATAACATCCACTAACCCAGTTACACCAGACAATGCGTTTTCTTCTAAAGATGTTGCATTATTTAAAATTACACTTGTAAATGCCGTATTTTCAAACGCATTTGCACCAACCGATGATACATTTTTTAAATTTAGTTTGTTACTATCTTCAGTGTTAAATGTGGTTAATTGCGAGTTGGCAAACGCATTTGCACCTATTGCTGTTACATTTTCAGTATGTTCAAATGTTGTTGCTGCAACGTTGTTAAATATGTTATTGCCAATTGCAATTGCATTTTCTGGTAAGGATATACTTTCTAAGCTTGCAAACGTATCTTTTGACAAAACAGCTGTAGTTGCATTTTCTAATTGTGTAATTCCATTTGCAAATGTTAAGAATTGCATAGTTACAGGCAAATAGCCAAGCACTGTACTTGGAATGCTGGTAGAATCGCCTCGTTTTGTTACAATAACAGTTGTAACCGCGCTATTAACAAAAACATTTTCTGTAATAGCGGCATGTGAAATGGTAACGTTTGTTACGGTTTTTAAAATAGCAAATGCATTATTTGCAACATTTACGTTTTCACCCAAAACAAGTGTTGTGACCGCTTTATTGTTGTTTACTGCGCGTAAAAAATCTTCGTCAACCTGGTTTGCTCCGCCATCTCGAATGATAACGTTTGCTAACTGTAAATTTGACACAAAACTGTTAATTGTAGGAATAGAAATGCCTGCATGCAAGCTTAACGTTTGCACGTTGGTGTTATATAAAACTGTTGAAACAATTTTCGTAGTATTCTCGCCAATAATTAAAGTTTTAACAGAAGCTTTATCAAAAATATTCGATACGTTTTTATCCCACGTATGATCGGCATCCGTAATATTTATGGTGACTTGTTTTAAGTTGGTACAGTCTTCAAAAATAGCACTACCCAACACAATTTCATCTGTTGTAAACGTAACCGTTTCTAACGTTTGATTATTTTTGAATGCACCAGATGCAATACGTTTTAATTCTACTGAGTTAGAAGTATCATCATTTCCAGATATATTTAGTTGTTTGCCAAGAACTAAATTCGTAGAAGCCCCTTTATATTGAAATAAAGTACCACCAAAAAATACAAAATCTTGTTGATTTTTATACCATGCCGTACCTTCAAAAGCACCATCGCCAATGGTCTGTAATCCCGCACCACCTGCAATAACCGATAGATTAGTTGCGTTAGCAAATGCATACGAACCAATGGTTTGCAATGATGTTGGAAAATCTATTTGCGTCAATGCCGCGTTATTATAAAACGCCTTATCCCCAATTTCGGTTAGATTCATTGCATTTTGCAAGTTTAATGTAGCTACATTATTTGCTTTAGCAAACACATTACGTCCAATAGTTTGCACGCGGGATCCAACATGTATTTCCGTTAAAGCAGAACCCCATACAACATAGTTCTCACTTGAAGCAATTTCCGTAATATAACCAGAAATTGTAAGCGATTTTGTTATATTTTCACCAAAAGTGTTCGCCCAACTATCTGTAATAACGCCATTGCCTTCAATGGTAAAGGAATTTAATTGTTCACTTGTAATCGTGCTACCTGTGTATTCCACTCCATTTTGCACAGTTAAATGTTTTATGTTT
This sequence comes from uncultured Clostridia bacterium, assembly GCA_944362705.1. Taxonomy (GTDB): domain Bacteria; phylum Bacillota; class Clostridia; order Christensenellales; family UBA1242; genus CALVTO01. The sequence goes on from CALVTO010000002.1 coordinate 29,247, forward strand.
GGGAACTGTTGCATAATGCTATACGTAATAACATTACTTAAACCTGTTGCTGCAGTTAAAATGGTAACATTTTCAATGGTGTTCTCTGCATCAAACGCACCATAAGAAATTTGAATGCCTGCAGGTATTTCAATAGATGTGATGTCTTTTCCAGCAAATGCGCCAGCACTAATAGAAGAAACACCCGAAGATGGAATTACTATGTGTTCATCGTTGCCTAAATATGTAATGATTGCATTACCTAGAACCATAAAATCGCCAATTTTCTCACCGCTAAAATTAGTTCCAGCAAACGACATACCCGTTACAATAAGTAATTTTTCCGGATTGAATGTAACTTTATATAAATTTACACACCCATTAAAAGCATTGTCTGCAACTTCAATATTGTCTGCAAATGATACTTCTACCAACTCTAAAATAGCGCGGTTATCAGCAAACGCATTTTCATCAATTTTTGTTACACCTTCCCCAAATGTAATAGATGTAACACCACTATTTGTAAAATTCGATGCAATGGTTTCGGTGATTGTTCCGTCTGGGGCATTTAGCAATACTAATTTTTCGAAAGTAAGATTTTTCAAAACAGCCTGTATGTCTGGGTTTGTAGCATCAATTACGCTTAAGTCTAGCGTTAATTGATAAATGTGCGTACTAGCCGCTTTTTCCGTGCTTAAGGTTTGTACATTTGTAACACGAGAACTACTTATTGCTGTGTTTTGCACGGCAAAAGTAATACCATTTTTTGTAATGCTTACATTTGTAATTTGAGACGCACTTGCGTTATTTGTCAAAATTTGTTTTAACAATTCCGCAGATACCGACCCACTTTCCACAACAATACTCACGTTATCAAATGTAGCATTAGCAAAAGCCGTAGATGCAATATTAGCCACATTAGAAATGGTTAAATTTTGAATATGCGCATTTTCAAAAGCAGAATCTTGAACACTGCCACTTGTAATGCTTACATTAGCAATGCTTGTTCCTGCAAACGCACCAGCACCTACTTCAACCAAATTTTCTGACAAAGTTAAATTTTGCAAATTTACACAACCAGAAAATAATCTGTTTGGAATAATGGTTAATGTAGGCATAGTAACATGGGTTAAAGCCGTACAATTTTCAAAAACAGAATCCCCAAAACTTTGCACATTTTGTAAATTTAAAGAAACTAAACTCGCACAGCCTGCAAAAGCAGAACCTTCTATTATGGTAACATTGTCAAGATTTATATTTTTTAAAGAGGTAAAACCAGAAAATGTGTTTGCTCCTATCGTTGAAATACGATTGGAAATCGTTATGTTTTCAATTTTATTATTTTGGTACGCATTGCCAAATGTATGTAAATCAAGCTCAACATTCTCTGCCGTTTCTGGCGTGGTAAATTCAATAGATGTTATGGCTGCATTCGAAAACGCACTATTGCCTACTTCACATGTTGCTGGTAAAGAAAGCGTGGTAATTGCTGTAAATTTTTCAAATGCACTTGCTTCTATGCTGGTAACTTGTTCGTCAATCGTTAGTGTTGTAATAGACGCATTGGCAAAATTTTCTGCAAATGTTTTTGTTATGTCTGTTTGCGCTTCTTGCCCAGCCTCTACCATAACAATTACGTTACGTAAAGAGGTGTTGTTCGCCCAAACTTGCCCGCCTAAAGACGCATTGGTTGATACAGTAAGTGTTTCAATAAATTTGCAACCAGCAAAAGCGTTAGAGCCTAGCGTTACAGACGAAGTAAACACATTTGTTTGACCATGCACGTTAATATATTTTAAGTTTGTGCAACTATTAAACGCGTTAGCGCCAATGCTTGTAATGGATTCTGGAATTTGCACCGAAACAATATTGGCGTTAGCCGAACGGATTAAACCACTAAAAGCGTTTTTAGCAATCGTTTTTACAGGTACATCACGGAAAGAGGAAGGTACGGTAACATCGGTTGCACTACCCTTATATTCAACAACTTCATAATAAGGATTTTGTTGTTCGTCTAATTTATAACGAAACGTAAAGTTTTCCGCTAAAACATTATCTTCAACCGACCAATCTGGGTGCGTTAACCCACCCTCTTGATTTCTATTCATTAAAACAACCGTAAGCGGAGCTACGATTGCCACTACGAACATAATAATAGATAAAACAATTAAAGATATCCTTCCTTTTTTATTCATACATAACCTCAACGCTTTTTAATTTAGACAGTGCGTCTAATTTTCATATATACTAGTATTATATACTAGTAAAGATTTTAGAGCAAGCAAATTGACGCCTAAATCGACCTAAATGTAACATATTTCTCTTTTGTTATTTTGCTGTTATTTAAAATAAAATATGCTTCAAAACAACGTATGGAAAATACGTATTTTGTCGAAATATGAACATTATTTTTTAAATAAAAAAGTGGCGTACGCCACTTAATTTTGATGAATTTATTTATTAAAATAGATTTTTTACATAATATACATAATCTTGATCTGCGCCAACACGAATCACGTTTGCATTGTCACTCGTTTCAAACGCGTTGGTGCCTGTAATCGCTTGCCATGTATACATTTCCCACTCTGGTTTCACTTCTGTTACTTTTACATAAATTGTCGTTAAACCAGATTGTGAAAGTATAGATTTTTGCGTTGCATTTTCACACAAAATGCGCTGTACGCCTTCAGTAAAAGCTCCTTGCCCTACTTCCTGCAATTTTGAAGAAAAACATACAATTTCAAGTGCTGAACAGCCAGAAAAGGCACCACTTCCAATAATGACAGCATTTGCAAAATCGTAAACAAGTGTACCAGAAAAGCCCGCAAAAACAGAGGACCCTATTTCTTCAACAGAATTCGGTAAAACTACATGAATACCCTTATCTTTTAAAGCATTGCTTTCGCCCGTATCTACCACTTTACGAACGCCAGAATTTAACGTGATTGTAACAGAATTATTGGTTAAACCTGCAAGAAAGCCTGCTATGTTTTTCACATCGAAATCTGTTTTTATCGAACTTTCCACAAAAAGATCAAAGCCTGTGCTTGTTTTTACATCTAAATCATCAAGCATAGTGAACGTATTGATTGTTAAAGTAGCTAAATCTACGCTATAAAACGCCCCTTCATTCATCACAACACCGCTATTTTGTGCTAAGTTTATGTGCATATCATTTAACCCTTCACATTGCGCAAACGCATACGCCCCTACCGTGGTTAATCCTGGAATAGTTAACTCTGTTAAATTATTTATTTCTTGATAGTAAAATTTAGCATTTACGCAACCAGCAAAAGCGGCATCACCTACGCTAGCAAACGCATTGTTAAAAACAACACTTGTTAAATTTTCCATGCCAACAAACGCCATTTCATCAGCCACTTTTTTCCCAAAGGCATTCGCACCTAACGTTGCGAACTGCTCACCAAATATCACTGTGTGCAATTTCACAGTTGAGTCAGTTGATGTAAACAATGTTTCAAACGTAGCAACGTCATTGCTTGCGTCAGTTAATCCTAAAATATTTTCTCCAAAAATTAAAACGTTTGCTTGTTTTAAGATAGGCGCAACAGAAGCAATATACCCCGAAGACAACATTTGTTGCGAAGGCGCATAGAGTTCTAAATTTTCTACCACAATATCTTCTTGCATTTTGCCTTCTACAACGCTTATTGTTATAGGCAACACAATGCAACTATAGTTGTTTTGAATGCAAGAAATATCAATGCCCGTGTATGTACTTGCAATATATATTTCATTCACCCCTTGCACTACAGGCAACGTTGTTAAAGTTTGCTCGCCACGAATATGCAAAACATTGATATGCGCGTGCGATGTAAACTCTACATCTGTCATCATTGGGTTGTAATTAAACTCTTCTATTTGTTCTACGTTATTTAAACCAAATGCACTTGCTTCCACTTTTTTTACAGAATCATCTACGTAAACACTTTGCACTTCTGTCATCAGTCCGCCAATATTTAAACGAAAAACGCCATCGTTATTTTCTGATGCAAAAATTTCTATAGTGTTAACCGTAGCGCTTGTAAGCGCGTTAAAGTTTAAACTGCCTGCATTTTGGCTTGTAGTATAAAATTTTAATGTATCTATGCTCGTTCCGTAAAAAGCCGAAAGACCTATACTTTCAATACAATCGGACATTTGAAAAGTAGAAATTTGCACGTTTTTAAACGCCCCACTTTCAATATAACGAACATTTTGTAAAACAATGTTTTCAATAGTAAACGAATCTACACTTAAACTAGCAAACGCATTTTCATCAATACGTATAATGTCTTCACCAACGAACAACGTTTGCAAGCGAGACACAGGCAACATTTGCAATAAAGTTTCCACCATTCCTTTTTCTAAAGTTGTAGCGGAAGTAGAGCCAATAATCGTTACGTTTTGCAAAGAAACAGCATCTTGTAAACAATTTTCTTTAAATGTAATGTTTGCTGGCAACGTTACGTTTTGTAACGAAGCGCACCCAGACAACACATCGGTTTCCAGCACAGTAACATTTTTCGGAATTCGTAAGGTTTGCAGGTTTTTTAAGCCTTTAAAAGCTCCTTTCCCAATGCTGGTTACAGAATCTGGTAGCGTAATAGAAACAATGTTTTGGTTAATATTGCTTACCGACGCACTAAAAGCATTTGCGCCTACACCTACTACAGTAATACCATCCATTTTTTCAGGTATAACAATTTCTGTATCATCACCTCGGTATTCCATGATGGTGTAAGTTTCTTCGCCGTTTACTTTTTTATAACGTAAAACATAATCGCCCAATACAACTTGTTTTTCTGTTGAATCTTTCAAAAAAACAACAGCAATAATTGGTGTTACAATAGCCGCCACAAACATAACAATTGTTAAAACAATTAACGTAATTTCTCCTTTCTTTTTAAGTGCCACAATTCACTCCCCCTTATCCTAAGTATGTATCGGCGACTTTATCTTGTTTATTAAAATTTGCATTCTCGCTAATATATCGTTTCCTAATTTCTACATTATCACCCATAAGTGTTGAAATTAATCTATCTGCCTCTGCGGCATCTTCAATGGTAACTTGCACAAGTGTACGTTCTTTAGGATCCATGGTTGTACTCCACAATTGTTCAGGGTTCATTTCTCCAAGCCCTTTATATCTTTGTAAAGCATATCCTCTACCCACACGCTCAATAACTTGCGGTAATTCAGCATCTGAATACACATATTCTACCACATCTCGTTTCGAAACTTTATACAAAGGCGGCAATCCAATAAACACGTGCCCATCCGTAATGAGTTCGCGCATATACCTAAAGAAAAATGTTAACAATATGGCACGAATATGCGCACCGTCTTGGTCGGCATCGGCTAAAATGATAACTTTGTTATATTTCAAATTGTTTAAATTAAAATCTTCACCAATACCCGCGCCCAAAGCCGAAATGATGGTTCTAATTTCTTCATTAAGTAGTACTTGGTCAATACGTTTTTTCTCGGCGTTTAAAGGCTTTCCTTTTAACGGTAAAATTGCCTGAAAAGAACGGTCTCTGCCTTGTTTAGCTGAACCACCCGCGGAATCACCCTCAACAATAAACAATTCGTTATTTTTTACGTTTTTCCCCGTGCAGGCCGCTAATTTACCAACCAATGTTGAGTTTTCTATACTGTTTTTCTGACGTGCAATTTCTTTTGCTTTTCTACTAGCTTCGCGCACTTTTGCCGCAGCCATAGCTTTATCAATAATGGCAGAAACTGTTTTACCGTTGCCCCTACCACTCACAAGTTCGGCTAATTTTTCCACTACAACGCTTTCAACCGCAACCTTTGCTTCGGGGTTTCCTAATTTTGTTTTTGTTTGTCCTTCAAACTGTACGTTTTTCATTTTTATAGCTAAAACAGCGGTTAAACCTTCTCGAAAATCTTCTCCCATTAGGTTTGCATCTTTGTCTTTTAAATTGCCATTTTTTCTCGCTGCATCGTTAAAAACTCTTGTTATTGCCGATTTAAAACCTACTTCGTGCGTACCACCCTCGGTAGTAGGGATATTATTTACATAGGAAAAAACACTATCGGTATACCCGTCGGTATACTGTAATGCCATAGCAACAACCACGCCGTCTTTTACCCCCTCAATATACAAAGGGTCTGCAAACAATGTGTTTTTACCTTCGTTTAGGTAGCGAACAAAATCAACAATACCGCCGTCGTATTTATACGTTGTTTCAAAAATACCTTGCTCAGTTTTTACATTTTCGTCAATAAAGTTGATTTCAACACCTTTATTTAAAAACGCCAATTCTTTTAATCTTTTCGCCACAACTTCATGGTCGAATACAGTTGTTTCAAAAATAGTTTTATCTGGCAAAAATCTTACAAGTGTTCCCGAAGCATCTGTTTCTCCTAAACATTCTAACGGCCCCTCGGGAATTCCCCCGCGAACTTTACCCGAAGGTTCTATTACCTTAGAAAAGTTTTGCGCATATCGTTTGCCGTCTTTACAAACCTCTACACTTAGCCAATCGGAAAGAGCATTTACAACACTTGCACCCACACCATGCAACCCACCTGAATAGGCATAGTTGTCATTATTGAATTTACCACCAGCATGAAGTTGTGTAAACACAACCTCAACACCGCTAACCTTTAACGTAGGGTGCTCGTCTACAGGAATACCCCTACCATTATCTTGCACCGAACAAGAACCATCATCGTGTAGCGTTACAGTAATTTTATCACAATTTTTGTTAGCAGCTTCATCAATCGCATTATCCACAATTTCCCATATTAAATGATGAAGCCCCTTAGGCCCTGTTGTACCAATATACATACCAGGTCTTAAGCGAACAGCATCAAGACCTTCTAAAACTTCTATATCTTTTGCGTTATAACTTTTCGACATACTTACACACTCTTCCTTGTAAGGCAATTATATCAAATCATAAATTCGTTGGCAAATAAATATACTAAAAATATATGGAAAAACATATCCGCAAAGCACGTAAATGTAAAGTGTACACGAAATAGTATCGGCAACAAATACCACATAAAAAACATTGCTTTTATAAATAACTTCTCATAACACATATACAATGCAAAAGTTACACACACTAAACATATACACAAAAACTTGTGTTGGCATGAACCACAACTAGAAACAACTATTTTTGTAAAGCAAACTACACTAGCACAAAAAACAACTATAAAAATATGCATTTTTTTATAAAACCTTTGCAAAAATAATGCAAAATTGCGCAAAACATATAGAAAAAAGCAAAAAACAAAACATAAAATAAGGAGATAATTATGAACATTGTACTTACTGGAGGCGGCACCGCAGGGCACGTTACACCGAATATCACATTATTACCCGAACTAAAAAAACATTTTAAAAGAATTGATTATATAGGCAGTAAAACAGGTATAGAAAAACAACTTATTCAAAAAGAAAATATACCTTACCATGAAATAACAACAACAAAATTTGTACGAAAAAATATTTTTAAAAATTTTTGTATTCCCTTTTTACTATGGAAAGGTTATAAAGAAGCCAAAAAAGTATTGTCTGCTATTAAACCAAATATTGTTTTTTCAAAAGGCGGATATGTTTCAGTACCCGTTGTTCTTGCAGCAAAAAAACTACATATACCCATTATTATTCACGAAAGCGACTTAACTATGGGGCTTGCAAATAAAATATCAAGCAAATATGCAACCCGCGTTTGTACTACCTTCCCAGAAACCGCAAAACACATGAAACACAACAAAGGCGTATATACAGGAGTTCCCATACCCAAGCACACTCAAACACAGCAAAATTTTGCAAATTTGGCGAAAAACGATGAAAAATTATATCATTTTTTGCGCAAATTGCAAAAAAACAAACCTATTTTACTTATTACAGGCGGAAGTTTAGGTGCACAATTTATTAATGAGCAGTTTGAAAAAGAAGCAACAAATCTTTTAAGCAAATACTACGTCGTTCACATTACAGGGAAAAATCATCAAACAAAAATATCTCATCAAAATTACTTTCAAACAGAATTTACTTACATAATGCCGTACTGCATGCAACAAGCAGATTTTGTTATTTCTCGCGCAGGTAGTAATTCTATTTTTGAACTTGCATCTATGCAAAAACCTATGTTGTTAATTCCTTTACCCAAAGGCAACTCCCGCGGCGACCAAGTAGACAACGCAAAATATTTTGCTAAAAACAACTGGGCTTACTCATGCACACAAAGCGAATTAACAACAGGCACCGCAACCTTACAACAACGTCTTGCATTACTTGAAAAAAATAAAGTTACGTTGCAAGAAAATTTGAAAAAAGCCAAATTTGAAAACGGAACGCACAAGATTATACAACTTCTTTTAACATATGCAAATAATGTAAAAGACAAGCTTTAAAAGCTTGTCTTTTACATAAATTCATTACGCCAGAAACTTAACCCATTTTATATACTCTAAAAAAACAACATTTATTTACGGAAAAATGTACAAACGCCAAACTGTATGTGCTTGTTGTTTTCTTTTCGTGCAAAACAAATAAAACCATTATTCTTTATTGTTTTGCGCTACAGCCTCTATCTCTTCCTTACTTAAAAATCCAGCGACATTTTCTGCAGGAAGCACCATTACGCAACCGTTTGCCGGCCCTACAACATCTACCACTTCATAAATGGAACGCACAACCGGTAATACAATTTCGTCTTTTACCAACATCATAACAATCTCACGTGAGCGATGCACACGAAAGCCTAAAAACGTTCGCTCATTCTCTTCAAATGATTTACCGCCTAATATTACCGCACCTTTACTACCGGCTTTTTTTGCGGCCTCTATAACTTCTCCAGCATACCCTTCATTTACAACCGACATAATAAGTTTATAAGATTCTTCTAATAAAATATCTTTTCCCATATACATCTCCTTATTTACTTATATAAACAACGCTTTATTACCCATATATCCAAGCACAGGTATAGAAAACGCCTTACCATTGCCAGGTTCATCAAAACAAAATTCCATAGAAATGGCCGCAATTGTATTTTTTACATCTTCCTGCCTTACGTTGCAAACAATGCAAGAAAAAGCATATGATTCCGGACGCAACATTTCATTAACCGCATTACGAGCAACACCTTTCGCTTCATGTATGGATAAAACCCTTCCACCTAGTTCAAGTACACGCTCGCGAACCTGCCGTTCGCACTCTTTTTTGCAAATAATAAAAGCAATATGTAAGTACTCTATTTCTTTTAGCTTGTATTTTTTTGATACAAATTTTTCTTTATTTACTTTACCCATACACAACCTCAATTTATTTTTATAGAAATTACCTATACATTTGTTCTTGTTTTTTACGCTTTAATTTTCTATGCGCATATTCCAAATCTTCCATATTTGAATACTGCACAGCACTCATCGCGCCTTTATATACAGTTTTTCTTTTCACAATATTTGCATTTTCAACTCGCACTTTGTATACACACCCTAACACTTCAACAACCAAAATAGGCATCATGCCAATAAGCGCTAAAACACCAAAACCTGAAGACGACGCACCAGAGGTTATGCTAGAAACGCCTAACATAAGTGGTAATAAAAACGAAGCACACATGGGCCCAGACGCAACACCGCCTGCATCAAAAGCAATACCAACAAAAATTTCAGAATCTATAAACATAAATAAAATGATAAAAGCATAGCCCGCCAACAGCACCCACAATATAGGCACTGCATACACATTGAATATGTAACAAAGAATAACCGACAACGCCACAGATGCGGCCACAGCGCATACAACAATGCGGGATTTTATATTTCCCTTAGTAACACGCTCAACTTGCTTGCCAAGAATTCGAACTCCCGGCTCTGTAAAAGCAATACATAAACCAAGCACGCCACATAAAACAACAGAAAACCAATTTGGCATAGACGTTAAGTAAACACCAAATTTTCTACCAATTTCAATTAAGCCAATATTTATACCATATAAAAACAAAAATAATCCAACAAATGTTAACAACCCACCTAAAAGCAACTTAGCAACTTGACGTTTAGGAAGTTTTATAAACAACGCTTCAAAAACAAAGAAAATTATAAAAATAGGAACTATTGCAAGCGAAGTGTCTACCAAAGCGTCTATCACAATGGAATATTGGCTTTCAGCATTTGCCTGTCCGCCCTGTATTTGATAGAACAACGATAGTATTAACATAACAATAACAGGACACAAAGTAACAATGCCCAACATACCAAAAGAATTGGAAGATGTTTTTGAAGATTTGTTTTTCGCAACACCAGACGCTAAAGCAATAAGAAACGGCGCCGTTACTATACCTGCGGTTGCGCCACCTGCATCGAACGCAATAGCCACCAAAGAATTAGGAACACAAAATGCCAAAATAAACACACAGCCAAGTAAACACAAAACAATCCACTTCATATTCCAACCAACAGCAATTTTCAGCAACGCTAACGCAACACCAACGCCAACACCCGCCCCAGCAACAAATAAAAACACCCATTTAGAAACATTTACCTGACCACTTAAAACTTGCACATCAGGCTCTGCAATGGTGGCAAAAAAACCAAAGAAAAACCCAAAGATAAGTAGAATAAAGAACCGCCTTAATTTATCAGAAGCGTCGCCAACATAATTTCCCATAGGCATAATTGACGTATCAACCCCTGTTAAAAACAACAACTCTCCAACAAACAATAAAACAATTCCAAGTAAAAACTTTACATAGGTTTCCGTAGTGAAAGAATAAGAAAAAAAGTGCACACATGTAACAATGAGCACAATAGGAAATAATGCGAAAAAAGTTGTCTTTAATCTTTCTTTCAACACAAACCTCCTAAAAACAAATCATTCTTCACAATCACGTTTCACAAACTTTTCCTTACAACGAAAGAAAAATGATAAACTTCTGTAAAAATCAAAACAAAAAAAGCATGATGCAAACATTATAGTAATAAAAATTTATCAATAATAAGCAATAATGTAAAAAGAAATTTATTCCTCACCTTCTCCTTCTTCGTCTTCATCTTCATTTTCAACAGCGCTACGTTTTGCCAACCATTCTTGCAACCATTTTTTATGCACTTCTCGAGCGTCTATAACACTTTCACCTTTTTCCGTTTTTTTATTTTGTACCATCGAAACATCACTTGAAGGCTTATTTTGTGCAATAGAAACAAAAGAAGGTTTATCCTTAAATTCACTCTCCCCAGCTTGTTCATTACTCTTTGACTGTTCACTTTCAGCGGAACTTTTTACCCGTGGTGAAGTTTTTAATAACAACGAATCATTTTGAACATTTTCAACTCTGTTCTTTTCAACAGGTTCTATTATAGGCACGCTAGCACCATCAGGCTGAAGCATCGCCAGATCTTCAGTTTCGTTAGCGTTTACTAGTGTAGGTTGAACGGAAAGCGTGTCATCTTGTATTTGCGCGTTTTTTACTTCTTCTAAAAATTCTTTTTCCGCTCTTTTGTAAGCAAAATTATGAAACAATTTTTTTAATAAACCCATACAAATTACCCCATGTAAATATTACTATTATTATAAAACAATCTAGCATCTTAAGCAAACAATTCGTTAAAAATTTAAATTTAAAAAACAATCTTAAAACAAACAACAAAAACAAATACTCAAAAAAGCAAATAATGGTATAAATTTAATAAAAAAATTGAAAAAAACAAACATTTTGCAAAAATAAAAAAAAATACAAATTAAACAATGTATACATAACGCACTATAAGAAAATTAAAAATATGTATTTTATCAAAAAACACTTATTTTTTCCGTTTTTGTATGTGTTTTTTTAGTTTTCAAAACACTTTTTAACAATATTAACAACTATTTTGCAATTTTTATAAATATTGTTATTTTAATAACTTGGCAAAAATTTTTATTTAGAACAAATGTTCTAATATTTCTTGCGTTTATTTTTTATTTATGGTATAGTAGATTTATGAGAAATTATATTCTATTAGGCATACTAATAACACTGTTAAACAAAGGTAGGCAAACTGCAAAACAACTCGCTGAAAAATATGAAATATCTACAAAAACCGTATATAGGTATTTATCTTTTTTAGACTGTGCAGGCATACCTACCATTTCTTATATGGGAAAAAATGGCGGCATTGAAATTGCCAGCACATTTAAACTTAACACAACCGTATTTACAAAAAAAGAAATTGCCCGCATATGGAACGCACTTGATTCTACCCGCCCTTTAAACGAAACAATTGATGACGATATTAAACAAAAACTAAATTATTCCGCCATTAAAGAGCCCAACAGCGTGCAACAACTTTCACAACAATTTTTTATTGATTCTACCCCATGGGGAACCTTTTATCACGAAAACTTAAAACTAAAACACATAAAAGAAAGCATTGAAACGCAGCAAGAAATTGAAATTTCTTACCAAAAAAGAAATGCTTTAACCGAAACCCGCACCATTCAGCCTTACGCTTTAATACTTAAAGACGCCATTTGGTACGTTTACGCTTTTTGTTTACAAAGAAATGAATTTCGTTTGTTTCGCGTAAGCAGAATTCAATCTTACCATATTTTAAAGACAACTTTTGAAAGAAAGAATATATCACTTTCACCAGATTTATGGAACACTTCTTTACAAAACGATACACCAACTATTTTACTTAATATTTCTTTTTCCTCAGATGTAAAAGCAGAAATTATTGATTGGTTAGGCGAAGAAAACCTATCTTCTTCCACCACCGCTTCAGCCAATGTTTTATTTAACGAAGGTTTACTACACAAACTTTTACTTTTAGGACGTCATGTAAAAGTTATTTCCCCTATAGCTGTACGCGACGCTTTAATTAACGAAGCAAAAAATATAATACAAAACAACAGCATATAAAAAAAGAGCCGTCAGCTCTTTTTTTTATATACTTATTTTCAAAGTTATTACTTTTTATATCTTTTAATTTACGCACAACAAACACGCATAAAATTTATAAAACATGCACGTTATAATCGGTTTGTGAAAAAGATTCTGCTTGCGCTTTAAGAACCGCGTCCTTCACCATCTTTTCCAACATCTCTGTCCGACTCATTCCCTTTTCATCAAAGAAATAATACGCAAGCGAACCAGGAACCGCATTTATTTCATTTAAGTACCATTTTTTTGTTTTTGCATTATATAAAAAATCAAATCTTACAACACCTTGCATATGTAGCGCCTTGAACAAAGAAGCCGCACTTTGCTTCATTTCTAATTTTTCGACGTCTGACAATTCCAAAGGTTCTTTTCTTGTTAAGCCACTCATTCCCATTTTAGCAGTTTTTAACTTTCCTTTTTGATGTCGCATGTATTTATCTGCAAAACTTAAAATAGACGACATATCTTTCACCGGTTCATCAATATTGCTTACAATAAGAGATTCTTTTTTATCGCCATCTCCCATAATGGCAATGTTAAACTCTTTACAATACGCAACACAAGATTCCACAACCACACATGTATCATAAGCAAAGGCTACATCAACTGCCTCCACGAGCTCATCTTTGTGCTGAATTTTTGAAATTCCAATACTACTACCCTGCCTTAAAGGTTTTACAACACAAGGAAACCCAACCACTTTTTCAATTTTATCTGCAAACTCTTTTGTTGATTGCTTAAATTCATTTTTTTGAATTTGTATACCTTCAACAACCGGAATATGCAAGCCTTTACAAACTAATTTTGTAAGAAATTTATCCATACTAACAGACATTCCCGCCACGCTTGCACTCGTAGATGGAATATGGCACATACGCAACAAGCCATCTAATTCGCCAGACTCACCCAACCCACCGTGACACGCATTTACCACCGCATGTAACATACAAATTTTTTTTACCCCACACCATGTTTTTGTATACAAAGATGCATCATTTACTTTTAAAAACACTTCTTTTGCCTTTTCAGGACATTTTTCTAAGGACGCATAATAAGAAGCACTTTGACCAACTCTGGCACACAACCAAACACCTTTAGAAGTAATAAAAATAGGAAGAATGTTAAATTCTTCCTTCGTATAACCTTCCATCATTTGTACTGCAGTAATAATAGATATTTCTTTTTCAGTGGCATTTCCACCAAAAATAATTGCAACATTTTGCTTCATGATTCCCTCCTTTACAACTTTTGTTAGGGTTCATTTGCAAAATTTCTTATGTTTTTTTCATTATGCGTAATTATCTGGCAAGTCATTTTCAAAAAGAACAACATCGCCAACGCCAGCTATTGTATTTAATATTTCTACAGATTGCGAAACTGTACTTGCTCGAAAAATCTTTTTTTCGTCAAACCCGCCAAATAACAAACCATGATATAAAGCCTCATAATTTGTGGTACCGTTAATAATAACATAATCGCAAACCTTTGCCATATGAATCGCAAATTCAAAATTAGAATTAAACTCTTCTTCCCCTAATTCTACAAGACCCGGGGTAATCACAATTTTTTTGCCGGAAAATTCTTTTAACACCTCAAGCGCCGCACTCGCACCTTCCACACAACCATTGTAAGCATCGTCTATAACTGTAAGCGCATTACCCGATGGAACAATAGCCAATCTATGCGCCGTTGGATTTAACGTTTCAATTGCTTTTTGAATTTGCTCTACGGTTACGCCTAATTTATACGCCAACACACTACACAATAAAATGTTAGATATGTTATGTTTGCCCAACAATTTTGTCTCACAAGATACCTTTTGATTGTCTATATGCAAAACAAATTTGGACCCCTCATTGCAAGTTTTGATATTGCTTATGTAAGCAAACCCCTGTGTATCGTTTATGTTTGTTGCAATTTTTTCTCCTTTGGCTCTTTCATATAATTCCAAAGCTCCAGCAGATTCTGTGTTTACTACACACAAGCCTTTTTCTACTCCTTGCAATAATTCAAACTTAGTATCTTTTAAAACTTGCTCTGTGCCAAAAGTGGACATGTGCTGATTTCCAACACCGGTTAAAAGTCCATATTGCGGATGAATCATTTGCACAAGGTAAGCAATATCGCCTTTATTTCGCGCACCCATTTCAGCAATAAACACTTCGTCGGTTGGTTTTAATTGTTCTAATATAGTTTTACTCAACCCTAGCGGTGTATTGTAACTATAAGGCGAAGCACAAACTTTATATTTTTGCGAAAGTAAAACTTCTAAAATATTTTTTACAGATGTTTTGCCATAACTTCCCGTAATACCAATTTTTATTATATCTTTACGTTCGGCCAACTTTTGAACCGCACGTTTTTCATATTTTTTATTGTTTGCATTTTCAAACGGATACGTAACACCAAACGCCATAATAACAAACAGTGGCAACAAAATTGGTGTAAGACCCAAAGCACCAAATGTAAAATAAGATAAATACACCGCGCTTACTGAAGTTAGCGCAAACGACACAATAAAAATAATAAACGCTGTAACAACAATTAAACGATTCATACGGCGTGTATATTTAAGCGGCGTTTTTTTAGACGTTTGACTAATATTAACAACAAATACTGTAAGAAAAGCAAAGTAAAATAATAGTCCAGTGTATGTCATAATTTTGTATTTAAAAAAACTCTCAAGCAACACATTTGTTACCATAAAAGCCGCTACCGATAAAAAAGATAACATAACTAAACGCCAAAAATAAGAGCGTTTTGTATCTTTAAACCAAGCAAACAGACCTTTTATTTTATAACCCGAAAGCTGAATTACTTGTAACAACCTGTATGCAATAAGTGTAAGCATAACCGCGTTTAAAAGTGCCACAAATAAAACCGTCCACAATGTAAGCCAACTATCAAAGCCCCATGGAGCAGGCATATTTTGTGGTTCTAATAACCAATGTGAAAAATATTTCATAGTTTCCCCTTTAAAAATGCATCGACATAACTTTCAAAACGCACAGGATTTTCTAAGTATGAAAAATGCGACGCGTTTTTGAATACGACTAGTTTACTATTTTTTATCCATTTATTCAAGCGTTTTGCCATATACAAAGGCGTATCTTTATCTTGAGAGCCCCACACCAATAACACAGGACATGTAATCTTTTGAAAATATGTTTTTAAATCTTCATTTACTACATAAATAAAAGTTTGTTTCATGCAAGGCGAAAGCTCTTTATATTCTTTTGAACCAAATTTTTCGAGTTTTTGCTTTTTACATAAACCATGCTTCACCAACCATTTTGTGCATTTATATTGAAAAACTTTGATCTTATAGCGCAACCCTCTTTTAGGTTTTACGCCTGCAATATCTACAAATACCATAGACAAAATTTTTTGCGGAATTTGTTGAAATAACACCGCCGCCACTCTGCCACCAAAAGAATGTGCTATAATATGCAACTTTTCAATACGTTGTTGTTGCAAAAATGTTTGCAATTCTAGGGCATAATCTTTCACCGTATATGGCACATCGGGAGAGCTGGTATTGCCAAATCCAGGAAAATCAACAGCAATACAATGATATGTTTTTGAAAGAATACAAAACTGTTGATAAAAACTATAACAATTTCCGCCCCAACCGTGTAAAAACAATACACAGGTTCCCGAGCCTTGTTCTATAAAATGCATACAACTCCTATACAAATGTTTTCTCTAAAATATAGGCGTCTTTTGTTCCATAATAGTCTTTTCTTGTGTATTTCTGTAAAAAACCATTTGCTTTGTAAAGCCGTTGCGCAATAACATTATCTTCACAAACCTCCAAAAACATTTTTTTCGCATTGTTTTTTTGCGCAAAATGTAAGGCGTGCGTAAGTAACTGTTGCCCAATGCCTTTATTTTGATGCGCCGGATGCACAGCAATAGAGTGCAGTTCTGCTTCATCTTCAATAATCGAAATGCAAATGTACCCCACCACTTCATCATCTTCTTTTGCACACCAATATTTTATCGCCGTACTTGCTAACTCTTTTTCAAAAATCTGTGGCGTCTTTTCATGAAAACATGCATCTTGAACAACGACCATTTGCGGAATATCTCGCATACGAACATTTTCTATATAAGCCATTATACACTTTCCTTTTGCGCTCGTTGCAGTTCTGCTTGACTCGCGCGCACATAACAAGGGCTTATCTCATTTAATTCACAAAATTCTTTTAATCGAACTTTTTGTTCTACAACAGATAAAATGTCCCCCTTCGA
The DNA here is from genome assembly GCA_944362705.1 of uncultured Clostridia bacterium. GTDB lineage: Bacteria > Bacillota > Clostridia > Christensenellales > UBA1242 > CALVTO01. The sequence goes on from CALVTO010000002.1 coordinate 46,397, forward strand.
CACAACTATAGTACAAGAGATATTTTGTAAAGAATCTTTCGTTCCCTCGTCTGTAACAAGCGTTGTAGGTTGTGTTTGTTTTTGCAATGCTTGCAACGAATCACACAACATGCTCTGTGTTTTAGAATTATATATATAAAATAAATTAGAAAACGCCTTTATAACCGCCACATACGGTTGGTTTTCTTCTATAGTGTATGCAAGTGCTTCAAAGGATGTAAACGCGCACAGTTTTATACGCGCGTTTGCGCATAAAAAACCTTTTGCTGTGGCTATAGCAATGCGAATTCCTGTAAACGAACCCGGCCCCACGCCAACACCTATAACATCTATTTCTTTTATCGTAATGTTTGCCTGTTTTAATAGGTCGTCAATGTGTTGCAATAAACTTTCCGCCATATGTTTATTCGATTCGTTTTCTGTATAAGCAAATATCTTCTCTTTTGTTTTTAACACAATACGAATGGGTCCCATAGCCACGTCAAACGCTAAAATGTTCATTTATGCTTCTCCTATACAAATCTTTCTTGTAGTTTCATCTATTTTTTCAAACGAAACTTTGTAGCAAGTTGGCGGCCAAAAACTTTTCTTTTCAGGCCACTCCACCAACGATATACCATTTCCAAACAATAGTTCTTCAGCACCAATATCGTACAATTCCTCTTCCGATTGTAAACGATAAAGGTCAAAATGATACAGCGGTATGTTTGCTTCATAGGTATTAACAATCGTAAACGTTGGACTTGTTACAACACAAGAACAAAAAGCCGAAACAACACCCTTAACAAAAACAGTTTTGCCGGCCCCTAAATCGCCGTACAGCAAAACAATATCACCAGATTTTAACGATTTTGCAAATTCTTTAGCTATCTTTAAAGTTTCTTCCCGATTATGTGAATAATAAACCATAAACACCCCTGCTATCAAATTTCTCTACTTGTTGCAATTCTTGTCGCACCGCTTCGAATACAATGCACAGCATCGGCTTTCACAGCAATTCCGCCCGATGCCACAATATCACATCTACCTTCCACAATTTTTGAAAGCAACGCAATATCTTCTTCGGTTGCACCGTTGGTTCCGTAGCCTGTACTTGTAATCATGGAATCGACTTTGCATTTTAAACATATTTTTGCAAGTTTAGCAATTTCTTCCCTATTAAAATAACAGGTCTCTAAAATTACCCCAACTTTGCATTTTTTTACCATGCGCACCACGCGATGAATTTCGTTTTTAATAGCATCATACGCTCCACTTTTTGCTTGCGATATACTAAGCACCATTTGTATTTCGTCTGCGCCATCAAGCATGGCCCTTTTCGCCTCATAAGCTTTCACTTCTGCCGTAGACTCACCCAAAGGGAAAGCAATGTTTGCGATTATTTTTATAGGCGGTTCGCCAAACTTTTCTTGTAAATAAGAGCGCACATACGCTACGTGTAATGCATTTACACTAATAGAACGATATTTTTGCTTATACGCTGTATTACAAGCATCTTCTAATTGCTTATTGGTAACGGTAGGCATAACAAATGTATAATCAATGCATGCATTCAAATCTTTTAAAATATCTTCTGCGCTTTTTACATTAGAAACTTTTTTCGCAAACCAAAACACCCCATTTTTCTCCTTTAAATTAAAACTTTATAAATAAGGTTTTGCTTTTTTCTGCGCTTTTTATCTATTATAAACGCAGAACGTAATACACCTATAGTTTGAGCAAACGCGGGGTCGGATACATCATAATATACTTTTGCCAACCTTTGCCCAGCTTTCACTTTCTCGCCCTCGGTAACAAAAAACTCAAACCCAACATGTGGGTCAATTTTTGTGCCTTCCGCATTTCTACCCAATAAACTTACTCCTGCTGAAACAAGTTCATTTTTAATATCTACCAATCTACCGGATTTTGGTGCCGTTATATAGGTTTCATTTAAAGCAGGCAATAAACTTTCTTTATCTTCAAATGCAGAAACATCTCCGCCCTGGCTTTGCACCAAAAGCTGAAAACACTGATATGCTTTTTTATTTTCTACTACTTCATCAATTGCGTCATATGCATCTGATCGACCATTACAACGTTTTGCAAGTATTAAAGCATTCGTTGCAAGTTCACGTACAAGCGCATAATAACTTTTGTCTACGATTCTACCAGAGGCCAAGGCATCTAAAATATCACGTATTTCCAAAGTCGCTCCTACAAAGCGACCATAAGGTTGATTTGCGTTAGATATAATGACACTCATTTTTATACCTACACGCCTACCTATCATAATACACAAATTGGCCAAACTCTCTGCCTTATCAACATCTGTAATTTGTGAAGATTCACCACATTTTATATCTAATACCACAACAGAAGCCCCTGTCGCTATTTTTTTCCCCATAACAGACGCCGCTATAAAAGGTAAAAAATCTTGTATTTTTAATTTTTTGTACCAGTCTTCTAAAACCTTGTTTACAGGAACCAAATCTTTAGGAATTTCCGAAACCACAGCATGTATGTTTTGTAATTGCAGAATCATTTGTTTTTTTGTAAACGAGGAATGAAAACCCTGAAACACCCGAAATCTATCAAGTGTACGCGCATATTCACCATACCCCGAAGAACTTATTTTTATCACCGGAAAATCTAACGCCATTAAAATAGGAATTAGCACGACCGTTGCAGGGTCCGTAAACCCGCCTATACTATGTTTATCTAAAATAACAGGAAAATCTTTACGTAATTCAAACATCGTTCCCGATAACGCAATTTCCATAGCTAAATTATATATTTCGTTATCACTCATTCCTTTTACAGAAAAAGCCAGCAACAAAGTTCTTATTTCATCGTCGCTAATGGTTTGCTTTTGCAAACAAGATATAAAAGAATGCATTTCCTCTTGGGTTAACTCTGCACCAGATATTTTTTTCTTAATAATCGATACCATATTCATATATGTAATTATAGCATTATTAAAATTGCATTGGCAACTAAACACGAAACGTTTAAGCGCCTTTTGCTTGGATATACTTTGTGTATGAAACAAAAATGGATGATTATTTTACATTCTGTCGTATCATCAATGATAGCGTTTGGCGTTACGTTGTTTTTTTTATCCTTTTCAAAAATAACGAATAACACACGCATTATAATAAGTTTGGTTATATCGTGTGCCTTTTTTATTTTTATATACAAAAGACGAACAAAGCTATTTTTAAAACAACAAACTAAAGAAGCCAAAGTAAAATTGTGGCAAAATTTTAAAGAACACTTACAGCGATCACCCCGCATATTGCAGTTAACTTTATTAGAAAAAATATGCAAAAAGTTAAATTTAAAGTGCAAAATATACCATAATTTTATATTTTTACCAGAAAAGCAATTGGCCATAACCTTTTTACCCGATGCATTTGAAACTTCTTTTTTTCAAAAAATGTATCAAATTTGTTTGCGCAACCATAACCATATTACGTGGTTTTGCATTTGCTTAAACGAGCCCATACCCCAAACACCCTATTACTTAAAAAACAAACTACAGTTTATAAGTTACTTACAATTTTGCAATTTAATGAAAGTTGCCAAACTGAAACCAAGTAACACACAACAACCAGCATCCAAATTTTACAATATGATATTTTTGCCAGAAAAAGCCAACCGCTATTTATTACTCTGCTCACTGTTTTTATCTTTTGCATACTTTTCATCTTTTTCTTGGATATATATTTTTTGTTGTATTCTCACATTTGGGTTATGGGCAACAATTAAAATTTTACAAATGAAAAAGAAAAAGGAGTCACCCTCCTTTCCTATTTAAATTTTAAAACTCTATGTGCTTAACACCCTGTTTTTTACTTTTTCTATATAAAATCATTTTTCTTCCAATACAACCAACTGGTTCCGCATGCAAGATTTGAGCGAGTTCGTTTACCAAAACTTTACCGTTAGATGGTGAATTTTGCAGAATGCTAATTTTAATCAATTCCCTGTTTTCAAGCGCCGAATCTATTTGCACAACAATATTCTCAGTCAAACCTTCTTTCCCTATAAAAACAATAGGGTCTAAACCATTGGCTAACGCTTTTAAAGAAGCTCTTTGTTTACTTGTAATCATACTTCCTCCTTTTATTCTACAAATGTAAATTCCATATCTTTAATACGTATGGTGCTTTCTTGATTTGCGCCTAAAGTTTTTAACTCTTTAAACACACCTTTTTCTTTTAAAATCTTTTGAAAATATGCAAACGATTGTGAGTCGGACAACACAACATTCCTTACCAACTGGTCAATAAACCCACCAACGATTTCAAATGTATTATTGCCTAAATCTAAAATTTCATATTTTGTAGCATCTTCTTTTGGATATACAAATGGTTCAAATTCCATTGGTTTTATTTCAGGAGCTTGCTTTAATTCTTCCCAAATTTGTTTTAACAAAACTTCTAAACCCTGATGGTTCAACGCCGAAATAGAAACACATGTATATTTTCGTTTTAATCGTTTTATTTTTTGTATAAAAACTTTTTCATTTTCCGACCCTTGCAACATATCGCTTTTATTTAACGCAAGAATTTGTGGTTTTTCCAATAAAGCCGGATCATATTTTTTTAATTCCTGTAATATAATTTTAAAATCTTCATAAGGGTCTCTATCTTCGCTACCAGAAATATCAACTACATGCACCAAAAGCCTTGCGCGTTCAATGTGTCTTAAAAAATAATGTCCCAGCCCAACGCCCTCGCTTGCACCTTCAATCAACCCAGGAACATCGGCAATAACAAAACTTTTATCATACATTTTCACTACACCCACGTTTGGTTCAAGCGTAGTAAAATGATAATTTGCTATTTTAGGATGCGCCGAAGTTAACATAGAAAGAAGCGTACTTTTGCCAACATTTGGAAAACCAATAAGCGCCACGTCTGCAATTGTTTTATGCTCAAGCAACACTGTGCGCTGTTTTGTTAGTTCTCCTGTTTGAGAAAACGAAGGTGCTTGACGTCGGCTACTTTTATAACGAGCATTCCCGCGACCGCCTCTACCGCCTTCAAGCACTACTTTACGGTCCGTTGGATAAAACATGTCAGCAATGATATTTTCCGTTTCAGCATCTTTAATAATCGTACCACAAGGAACTTTTATCACCAAATCAGGAGCAGATTTCCCCGTGCAATTTGCAGACCCTCCATTTTGTCCATCTTCTGCTCGAAAGTGTTTTTGATAACGAAAATCTATTAAATTGGTCATGCCAGGGTCACATGCGAAAACAATATTTCCACCATTCCCGCCATCGCCACCATCTGGCCCGCCTTTGGCAACATATTTTTCTGTATGAAAACTTGTTTTACCGTTACCACCATTCCCTGCTTTTATATAAATTTTTACTCTATCTGTTACCATGATTTTTCTCCATGTTTTGAAAATATTTACAATACAAACGCAATGAACATGTTTCACATTGTGGTTTTAATGCCTTACAAACATACCTTCCATGCAAAACCAACGCATAATGGGCATCAATCCAATAAGATTTAGGAATCACTTTTTCCAATTGGCGTTGCGTATGTTGCACATTTTTTGCATTAACTAAACCTAATCTATTAGAAACTCGAAATACATGCGTATCCACAGCAATAGCAGGAACACCAAACCCAACAGCAAGCACCACATTGGCTGTTTTTTCACCAACCCCACGTAAAGATAGTAAATCTTCTTTTGTTCCAGGCACTTTCCCATGAAATTTATGTACAATATCTTCACTTGCGGATAATATACTTTGCGCTTTATTATGGTAAAACCCACATGAGTGAATCAGTTTTTCTAACTCGCTTTGCGATAAAGTCAGCATTTTTTCTGGTGTGTTATATAACGGAAACAACGTGCTTGTCACAACATTCACGCGCTTATCTGTACACTGTGCAGACAAAATAACCGCCACTAACAATTCGTACGTGCTAGAAAAATGCAATTCGCATTGCGGTTGCACATATGTTTCTTGTAATGTTTTTAATATTAGTTCATTTCGCTTTGTCATAAGTATTCACCTAAACTATTATACAAATACACGCTTATTTTGTCAATTTACAGAAAAATTCTCTCCCCTGTAAGTTTTAAAAATAAAAATGCCTTCTCTTGCTTTATCAATGACTGCAGTTCAAAAAAAGTCATATTATATAAAAAATAAGCAGAATCTATAAAAACAACCACATCTTGCTTAAATTCTTCTTTACTATCATTTGGTAAAAAATAAGCTAAGTTTTGTTGCATATTATACCAACATTCGTTTTGATAGGATAAGTCTATGGAAGAATATTTTTCCCCATAAAAAACAGTAAACTGATGTAAGGTTTTTATATTCTTTAATACATATTTCTCGCGACTATATTTAGCAAGTTCACCATTTTCCAAATAAAACAAATCGGATTGCCCTTTTAACCATAATAACGGCGTATGCGAACCTAAAACAACCTTGCCACCATACAAACGTATATAATTAAAAACACCTTCAAGTTCTTTTATATTACCCAACAATTCAAAAAATCCATCTGCATCATCCACTATTAAAATAGAAGGCTTTTTTAATAAAGCACGCACAAGGGCTACTTTGAATTTTTCTTTACATGTTAGCTTTATTACTTTTTTATTTAATAAATTACGCACATCAATTGGAATGTTTTGCAAACACACGTCTAAAGATTGTGAAATATTTTGAACTTTTAATTGATATTGCAAATTAAAGGCAACCGTTTTATGCTCCAAGAATTCTAACCGCCGTAGCAATAAAGAAATTTTCTTATCTTTTGCCGTCAATTTTTCCAAATGTTTATCATTGACAATACATTGCATAGACGCACAAGGCAAAAGTCCACTTATACATTTTAACAACGTGGTCACACCTTGCCCACGAGCTCCGCAAATATTCACCATACATTTTGACGTTGTAAAAGATATATTTTGTAAAACAAAAACATTTGGTTCATATGCAAAAGACACATTTTTTACTTGCAACATACTTCTCCTTGAAAGAAAAAAGGGCTAAGCCCTTTTCCTTCTAAAATTTTGTATCAATAACACCATAATCGCCGTCAGCACGTTTATAGATAACATTTACGCGGTGCGTTTTGTTATTTAAGAATACATAAAAATCATTATCTAACAATTCTAATTGTTCAATAGCTTCTTGTTCTGTAATAGGAACCAAATCAAAAGCTTTTGTTTTTACAATTTTAGGCGTTGTAAATTCAGGTACCTCATCAAAAAACATTAAATCGTTCACAAACTCTTTACGTCTTTTTGCAAGAAGTTTATCCGAATATTTAACTACCTGACGTTCAATTTTTGATAAGCATGTATCTAAGTTGGTATACATGTTATCACTTTCTACTTCACTACGAATAAATCTGCCGGCGGTAGATAACGTTATTTCCATTTTAAATCTATCTTTGCCGCGCATAGAGCATACAACTTTGCATTGTACATCTTTATTAAAATACTTTTCTAATTTTTCAATTTTCTTTTGAATTAAGTCTCTTAATTTTTCTTTAACTGTATAGTTCTTTTCAAATATTTCTATCTTCATAAAAATATCCCCCTGTTTCTTTTTTATAGTATAGCATATAAAAGGTCCTTCTGTCTAACATTCCCACAAACTTTATTTTTTCTTTCTAAAGCAATAAGCATTGTTTACATAATCAACAATAACCACATCACCTTCACCAATTGTGCCCTCTAACAATTCTTCCGCTAATTTATCCTCAATTTTTTGTTCAAGCACACGTTTTAAAGGACGTGCCCCATACTCTTCAGAATACCCTTCTGCAACTAAAGCATCCATAGCATTTTGCGCAAACTCTAATGTAATATGTTTATCAGCCAAACGCTTGTTTACATTATGAATCATGATAGACGCTATTTTTTCAATATCTTGTTTGGTTAAATTATCAAAAATTGTAATTACATCTACACGGTTTAAAAATTCAGGCTTGAATTTCTCGCGAAGCGCTTTCATTAACAAATCTTTTGTATTTTCTTTCTTAGAAGAAGTTTCATCACTGTTAAACCCTAGTCTTGCCGTATTTTTTGGAAGTTGCGCAACGCCTACATTACTTGTCATAATAATAACCGTGTTTTTAAAGCTTACGGTTCTTCCTTGGCTATCGGTTAAACGTCCATCATCTAGTACTTGTAATAAAATATTAAAAATATCAGGATGCGCCTTTTCAATTTCATCAAACAAAACAACAGAATATGGTTTTCGACGAACAGCTTCAGTTAATTGACCACCATCATCATGCCCAATATACCCAGGAGGCGCACCAATTAGTTTTGCCACCGAATGCGATTCCATATATTCGCTCATATCAATACGAACAATCGCATTTTCATCATCAAACAAAGCTTCCGCTAAAGCCTTTGTAAGTTCTGTTTTACCAACACCCGTAGGCCCCAAGAAAATAAAGGAACCAATAGGACGTTTCGGGTCTTTTAGCCCCGCACGCGCCCTTCGAATGGCTCGACTTACAGCGACAATCGCTTCATCTTGACCAATCACACGTTTATGCAAAATTTCTTCAAGCTTCATAAGTTTATCTTTTTCCGTTTCAGTTAACTTAGAAACAGGAATTTGTGTCCAACTAGAAACCACAGCCGCAATATCTTCTGCCGTAATTACGCCTTCCTGGCTTTGACGAGAAGATTGCCAACGATTACGTATTTCATTCATTTTTTCTTTAATGATATTGATTTGATTACGTGCCTCTCTTGCTTTATCAAAATCGTCAATTTTTACAGCTTCTTGTTTTTTCATTTCCTGCTCTTTTAATTGCTGTTCTAGTTCTTTTAAATCTTTCGGAGCAAAGCTACCCTTTACTTTAGCACGGCTACTAGCCTCATCAATTAAATCAATTGCTTTATCCGGCAACTGACGATCCATAATATAACGAACCGAAAGGTTTACTGCCGCTTCAATTGCTTCGTCTGTTATTTTAACTTTATGAAAAGCTTCATAACTATCGCGAATACCTTTTAAAATTTTAACAGCATCTTCTTCAGAAGGCTGGTCTACCATAATTGGTTGAAATCTTCTTTCAAGTGCTTTATCTTTTTCAATAAATTTTCTATATTCATCGGTTGTTGTAGCACCAATGGTTTGCATTTCCCCACGCGCCAAATAAGGTTTTAACATATCTGCTGGGCTTACCTCGCCATCTTTACTACCCGCCTGAGCCAGCATATGAATTTCATCAATAAACACAATAATATTTTTTTGTCCAATAATGGTTTCAATGGCATTTTTCAATTTTTCTTCCATGCTTCCACGGTATTTTGTTCCCGCCATTAAAGAACCAATTTCTAGAGAAAAAATAATTTTATTTTGTAAAAATTCAGGTACATCACCTTTAACAATTGCTTGTGCCAAACCTTCAACAACTGCAGATTTACCAACGCCCGCCTCTCCAATTAACACAGGGTTGTTCTTTGTTTTACGGCATAAAATTTCAATAATTCTAGCCGTTTCTTTTTCACGTCCAATAATTGGGTCCATCTTTCCTGCACGTGCGCGTGCTGTCATATCTACACCCATATCTCTTAGCACTTCCGGAAGCTCCGCATTGTAGTTTTCAGCACCTTTTGCACCGTTTTTTGCATAATTTTCACCGTTATTTGCATATTCTCTACCGCCATTTGCAGAATTTTGTGTAAAAGAAGCATCTGTAGCCCCTTTTATAATTCGCAAAGTAGCCGACCTTAACGTTTGTATATTCACGTTAAAATACTGCGACAAAATCGTAATTGCTTGCGAGGTTTCATCAAGCAATAATGCATACAAAAGTTGTTCGGTTACAATGTACGGTTGCCCCATTTCATAAGCAATTTGTTGCGCCGCACGAAAAATATCTTTTACACGTGGCGTATAGTCAATTTCTACATTTCCGTAAAAATTTCTACTTACTGCTTTTGTTTGGCGAATCACACCTGCAAGTTCATTTGCCGTTACACCAAACTTTTGTAAAATCCTAGAAGCCACTGCCGAAGTTACACTAGATAACCCGTACAATAAATGCTCCGTTCCCACCTGCTGTTCGCCCATGGTGTATGCTAACTTTCCAGCATTATCTATCACTTTTTTTACATTATCTGTAACTGAAATATTAAACATAGTATTTCTCCTTATATTCTTTTAGATTTTAACATGTGCGCAACATATTCTGCACGATACACTTCTATTTGTTCTTGCGTTAAATGCTTACCACTAATTTTCGCCATGCTATGTTGCATACATTGAAATGTGAGTTTTGTCACTAATTGCGGAGTCTTTAAACGAATGATGTTTAAATACATTCCAAGTTTTAAATCTCCAATAAGTTTTAAAAATTCTTTGTCCGAAAGCGTATAGGCATTGGTTAACAAACCCCACGCTCTAAAAACACGATCTTTTATTAAAATTGGCGAATTTTTAGCCAATTTTTCACGTTCAGCAAGCTCAATTGCAGAAATTTGTTCAACTGCCTCTTTCACTCTGCCTATAATTTCTCTTTCAGAAAGCCCTAAAGATGTCGCATTTGAAATTTGGTACATATACCCTTCAGAGTTACTTCCTTCGCCAAACGCCCCGCGAATGGTTAAGCCTTTACTAGAAGCATAATTCACAAGCTCCGTCATGTTTCCAGATAAAGTCAAGCCAGGCAAAAACATCATGCAAGAAGCTCGCATACCCGTACCAACGTTCGTGATACACGCCGTCAAATACCCCAAATTTTGATCAAACGCCAAGTCAATATTTTTTGTTATTTCATCTTCAATATCACTTATAATTCTGTACGCTTGCTCTAGTTCCAAACCCTCTAAAATACACTGTGCGCGAATATGATCTTCTTCATTTACCATAATACTTACTGTTTCGTCTTCGTTCAACAAAACTGCACCGCTAGGGTTTTCTACAAGTTTATTGCTAATTAAATGTTTTTCTTGCATTACCATACTATCGTAATAATCTAATTTCTGCATTACATATACTTTAAACCCACCAAGAGCAACAATACAATCAGCTACTTTATTTAAAACTTGTTTCGCTTTTTCTTCCGTTAAACGTGCAGGAAACGCAAAATCTTGTAAATTTCTAGCTAAACGTATTCTACTGGAAATAACAACTTCATTTGTTTTACTTGAAATCATTTACATTTCCCCCATAAGCTTTTCAATTTTTTCTTTTAAAATAGCAGCAAGCTCAAAATTTTCTGAAGCAATCGCTTCTTCCTTTTGCTTTAACAATTGTTGCAACTGCAAAGATTTATTTTTACGGTTAAACTGATTAAGTGGCATTTTACCAACATGTTCACGCTTTCCATGAATATCTTGCGCATATTTAACAACAGATGTAGCAAACACTTTATAACAATACGGACACCCTAAATAACCTGTTTCTAAAAAATCTGATTCATGCGTCGAGCATTTAGGACAAACCAAATCAGCCTCCATTTTGTCTGGCTTTACATTCCAAAAATTACCCTGATTGGCATCGGACAACGATTTATAAAAATCAAACATCAATCCTTCTCCTTTAACAAATATAACAACATGTTTTTAAACGCCTTTGCTCTAACTTTATCTTTAATCGCAAATGGCATAGCCAGAGAATCATCACTAATGGCCGCTTTAACAATGCCAGCTTCCCTTTCGGTTAAAATTTTTTCATAAACCAGCTTTTCAAGAATATGAGACGCTCTTTTAAAAGTTAGCGCTTCCCCAATACTTTCTAAAACCAAATTATTCACATATGAATCTTCTTCAATAGGTATACGTGTAAGTTTTATATATCCACCACCACCACGTCTACTTTCCTTTAAGAATCCTTTATCTGGAGTAAATCTTGTTTCTAGAACGTAATTTATTTGACTAGGCGCACACGAAAAAAAGCTTGCAAGTTCATTTCTTGAAATATCAATATCCTTATCTTCACCCAATGTATTTAAAATAAATTGTTCAATAATATCACTTATGTTTGCCATAAAAAATCTCCTTTTAATTTAAAGGTCAAAGTAAATCAAACTCTACTTATAGTTTACGCATATTGTATACACTTGTCAACAGTTTTATACAAAATAATAGATTGACAATGTTACATTTTTTTCATATAATAAAAGCAATGCGAGGGTGGCGGAATGGCAGACGCGCAAGCTTGAGGTGCTTGTAGGAAAAATTCCTGTGTGGGTTCAAGTCCCATCTCTCGCACCATAAAAGGCTCCTTTAGGGAGCCTTTTTATTATGTTAGTTAATACTTAAAATTTTTTACTTTTCCGTTTTATACCACGTTTTTACAGGTTTTTGCATTGTTTTTCAATAATTTTAACTTAATTTTGCGATTTTTAATATAAATTATAAATTTTTTCAGCAAACTGTACACGTTTTAAATAGTTTTTTGTCTCTTTATAAGGAATAGAGTTTGTATTAAAAGTTTCATTTTGTAACCATTTTACAACCTCTCCTTCTCCTGCATTATATGCGCAAATAGCCAAAGCTTCCGACTCGAATTTATTTAATAAATACGATAAATAATAACAACCAAACTGAATATTTATTTGTGGATTATACAAATCTTCTTTTTCATAATTATCGTACGCAATTTGTCGAGCTATCCAAGCACCCGTACTGGGCAATATTTGCATTAACCCTATAGCGCCTTTGGCTGATACAGCATTTGCGTCAAATTTACTTTCCGTATGAATTGTCGCATACACAAGTTCCTCTGGTACTTCATAAATTTCCGCATACGCTTTTACATCGTCACAGTATTTACACGGAAAATAAAGTTGTATAGAAAACAAACACACAACAAAGAATGCAGAAAATAAAAACAAAATACTTAATGCTTTTGTAGATAAACCCATATTATTACTATATCCAATTTTTTTTCTTTCATAACAAAAAAGGACTTAATTAAGTCCTTTTTATATACGCTAAAAAACTTTAATGTCCTTCACTCCATCTGTACGACGTTGTTATATCTACCTCCAACGGTACCCTTAACGCAACAGCTTGTTGCATTTCATTTTTAACAAGTTTTGTTACAACATCTACTTCATCTTCAGGACAGTCCACAATCAATTCGTCATGCACTTGCATAATAAGCCTTGCTTTCAATTCGTCTTTTTTCAATTTTTCAGATACGCGCACCATCGCAACTTTTATAATATCCGCCGCCGTTCCTTGCAGAGGCATATTTTGAGCTATACGCTCAGCACGCGTTCGAATCATGTAATTACTCGAAGTCACCTCTAACACATTTCTTGTTCTGTTTAAATATGTTTGCACAAACCCTGTTTGTTTTGCGTCAGCAACTACTTTATCCATGTACGTTTTCACGTATGGGTGCGAAGCATAATAATTTTCTATATATTTTCTGGCCTCGCTTACACTTACATGAATATCTTCCGATAGCCCATAATCACTCATGCCGTATATAATTCCAAAATTTACAATCTTTGCAATTCTTCGCATTTCGGGCGTTACCAAATTTTCATCTACATGAAACAACTTCATTGCCGTTTGTTTATGTATATCTAAATGTTCGTCAAACGCCTTTAACAATGCTGGGTCTTGTGAAAAATGCGCAAGCAACCGTAATTCTATTTGCGAATAATCTGCATCAATTAAAACATGTTTCACATCACGAGCTACAAACATACTTCTTATTTCTCTGCTTTCTTCTGTGCGTATAGGAATGTTTTGCAAATTCGGCTCTGTACTCGACAACCTGCCCGTATTCGTCAACGATTGTTTAAAGTTCGTATGAATTGCACCGTCCGCCTCTATATGAGGCAACATGCCTTCAATATATGTATTCTGCAATTTAGCAACTTTTCTATATCGAATAATTTTTTCAATGATTGGATGGTCGTTTAAAATTGCCTGCAAATTTTCAATATCAGTAGACTTTTTCTTATTGTGTTTTAGTTTAAGTTCATCATATAAAAGTTCAGATAACTGTTTAGGACTATTTATATTAAATTCTTTTCCTGCCAATTCATAAATTTCTTTTGTTAAAGACACAATCTCAGTTTCATATTTATTTTTTAATTCCAAAAGTCTATTCACATCTACTTTAAACCCATAAACTTCCATATCAAACAAAGTCTTAACCAACGGCATTTCAACATCATAAAACAAATACGTCTGATTTTTATCTTTTATTTGTTCCGCTAAATGCATTTTCATTTTATACATATCATACGCTATATGCGACATTTCACATTGAAACTTGCTGATTAAACTCGCTTCATTTTTTACACCAACGCCTGCTGTAATATTGTAGGCAATACACAAATCGAAATAGTTGTTTAGACTTACTTTGACCTTCTTTAATATATGCATAAGGCTTTTTGCATCAAAAACAATCTTTTCAATAGAAGCATCTTCTAAAATAACAGCAAACGCTTTATACATATCATTAGCGCACATATTTTCATAAAATATATCTACTAACGTATTATTTACATACACTTGTACACCCACTTCGTTTGCGTATAGGCATACATCTTTTATTTTCTCGCATTTGCTCAAAAATTCTTGTAATTCATTTATTGAACCAACACGAATACGTTGTAAAGTAATTTCTCTTTTTTCTTGTTTCGCTTCTGCAAATAAATTCGCGCGCTGTAATATACTTGTAAAGTTAAACGTTTCTAATATGTCGTATACTTTTTTTGAGAACGGAAATTCATACAGCAAATCATTTAATTCGCACGGTATATCGGCTTTACAATCAATGGTTGCTAATTGCTTAGATAAATATGCAAGTTCTTTGCCTTCTATAAGTTTTTCTTTAAGCTTACCTTTTATTTCATCTACATGTTCATACACGGAATCAATACATTTATATGTAGCAATCAATTTTTGCGCAGTTACTTCGCCAACGCCAGGCACGCCTGGTATGTTATCCGAAGCATCTCCCTGTAAGGCTTTAAGTTCCACCACTTGCCAAGGCTCTATATGGTATGTTTCAAGCAACGATTCTTCAGTCATAATTTTAATGTCCGAAATGCCTTTTTGTGTTAAATACACCTGCGTAGTCGAAGAAATAAGTTGTAAAGAATCTCTATCACCAGTAACAATACTTGTAGGAAGATCAAACCTCGCCGCTAATGTGCCCAAAATATCATCCGCTTCTATACCATTTTTTTCAATTACTTTAATACCCATTGTTTGCAGAATCTGTTTTAGTGGCTGTAATTGTGAACGTAATTCTTCAGGCATAGGCTTTCTTGTTCCTTTATACGCAGCGTATAAAGAATGGCGAAACGTTATTTTACCTGCATCAAACGCTATACCTAAATATTTAGGCCGGTATTCCGTAATTACTTTCGTTAAAATATTTAAAAACCCGTAAATAGCATTAGAATAAGCACCTTCTTTGTTTTTCAACAACGGCAAAGCATAAAATGCACGGTACAAAATGCTATTCCCATCAATTAAAACTATTTTTTCTTCCATGGCGCGCACCTCTTTTATTAGTATTATTATACCATATCTTTTTTATTTCACACACCTTTATATGCACTTTTATAAGAAAAATCGTGCATAGCGGTTGCTTTTTTTATTAGCATATGGTAGAATAACTAATGTACGTAAAGTATCTATTGCCGAAGTGGTGAAATGGCAGACGCGGCGGACTCAAAATCCGTTGGTAGCGATACCGTGCGGGTTCAAGTCCCGCCTTCGGCACCAAAAAAAATAATCCGAACCGATAGGCGAGGATTATTTTTGTTTGTACTCTTATTTCTTCACTTTTCGTTTTTCACTTTTATTTTACACTCGGATTATTTTTGAAATAAGAAATAAAAAAGAAGAAAGAAAAGTTATAGGGGCATTAAAAGATAATCGCTAAATTCAAATCCGTATTTCTTTCTTTTCGTTTTAAAACTTGATAATTGTATGATATAATTGTTTTACAGTTAAAGAGGTAAATTTAATATGAAAGTTATTGTTGATAAAAGAACTGAATTTATAGGTATAATTTTGATGTTAAGCAAATATAATCAAAAATATGAATTTTTAAAAAATACCTATTCAAATGAAGAATATATTAATGATATAATGCAATGGTTTAATAAATACAAAAATGACGAATTTATTAAATTGACTAATGAAATCATAGACAAATATGAAAATTTTAATTATGCGACACCTCTCGATTTAGTTTTGAGGTATTTTGATACAAATTTCAATCCTGTTGAAAGTGCTGATAAACCCGAATATTTTGATATATTAAATGGAAGATTGATACAAGAATTTTTACATGAACTTCCTAGTTTTGCGAATAGAACAAAATTCGAAGAGTTCTACAAAAACCATTCTGATTTTTATAATATGTGCATTAATTTTCAACAGAAATATTTGCAAGAACTTCCTTTGAATATTGAACAATATTTTTTAAATTTTTATGGCACAGACAAATCTCCAAATGTGCGTTGCAACTTGCTGTTAACAAATAGTTGTCGCGGTGGTTTTGGTGTAGGAATTAATGGCATATTATATCCTTCATTAATTGTGGATTTTAAAGGCGAAAAACAATTTCCTTGCTCATTTACATTTTTATTTCATGAAATGAGCCATCCTGTTATCAACCCATTAACAGATAAATATTTAAAAGGAAATGTAGAAACAAAATTAGAAATTCAGCATTACGGAAAAATTAAATCAATTATCAACGACTCCATAATTCGTGCGGCTGAAATTATTTTATGCAAACATATGCAGTGCTCCACTGAATTTATTGAAAGAAAAATAAATATGGAAAAAACCCAAGGGTTTGAGCATATCGAAAAAGTTGTTGCTTGCCTTGAAAATTATTCAAGCCATCGAAAAAGATATCCAAACATAGAATCTTTTTTCCCAATATTGCTTGATACGGTGGTTGATCAAATAAAATCTCATAGTAAAGAAGTAAAACAATTAAAATAAATTCTCATCTGCATATAACCCACACCAACTTGGACTTATAGTTGGTTCGGATACTTTATCACTTGTCTCACCAATAAAAACAAAACGAGCCTTGAATATGTTTCAAAGCTCGTTTTTTATCCCAATTGACGTATATTATTTGCATTATGTATCACTAATGCTTATTATAATAAAAAAGCACGAAAATTTTCGTGCTTTTTATATGTTGGTTAAAGTTAATTCTTTTAAAGATATTTGTAAAAAGTCTACCATAAACATTGTAACATCTAATTTATACAAATACCCGTCATCACGTTGATAAATATTGGCTGTAATTAAACCAATGTTTGAATCACCTATTAAATTACCGCCATTTACTTTAAGCGCATACCTATTTTCTAAAGCATAATATGCATACGCATCTTGCGGAATAATAGCTTCTATAGATTGATCGGCATCTTTTTCTTTATTAAACGCATCAGCAATTGTATTTTTTATTGTGTCGGTTAAAGCAAATGCTTTTGCCATATATTCGGCCATATTATCTATAACCGTTTGCGGAGCAACTGTTTCTTCCCATTCTATTTTTCTATACGTGTTCGAACCAAAGAAAATTTGCTTATATTGTACATCTCGCTTAAAGTAAACCATATCGTCTTTGTACACAATTTTTAAATTACGATTCGACGTACTATAATTCGCAACAAAATCTGCATTTTGCGTTATTGCGCCTAGCATATAACCAATTGGCAAATCGTATATATTTATTTCAACATCAAAGCTTAAATCATCGTATACATGAATGCGTATATCCATATTTAAATCAGCAAGATTAAAGTTTACACTTCCTGTTGTTGCAATACTTACTTTACCACTCATTTCAAACGTTTTTATATCTGCCGTTTGACGGAAGCTTTTTGCGAAATCACCAATTGAAGATAAATCCATATACTCCGCAAATGTTTCTTCTGTAACTTCTTGTATATTCGCTGGCGTTGTGCTAGAACCCTGTAACAAAATAGATATATTGATCGGCACGCCCGAAACAGGCATGTTTTCTATATCTACACGTAAACTACCTTCTTTTACCTGTAATTTTAATGTTACATCTTGCGTGTTAGTATCAGAAAATACTTTACCAGATAATACAATTTCTATACCGTCTTCCGCAACGCGTACCATTTTTATATTTTGTAGTACAGAAATAACATCTTCAAAAGTAATATTTACATCTATTGAAGAAAATTCAGGCAACATAGTCGATGAAACCATTGCAAAAATATCATCAAAAGAATCTGCACTAAATACCGATTGAATGAGTCCCACCCATACATCCGACATTCCAACAACCGGACCTATTTCTGTTAATGCGCTTGCAATGCTATTTTTTTGAATACCGAATTTTATTGTTTGGTATTGTGCAAATACCCAAGAAGCACCTTGGTATTGTTGCATGGTTAAGCCTAAAACTTTATCATTAAACGTACCGCTAATGCCAAACATTTGTTTATCTAAATTTAAACCAATATTCATATCTAATTGATATAAACCTTGCATCAACAAAAGTGCATTAAACTGAGAATAATTTTTAAAAGCCATAATTTGCTCTGCCATCATCATTAGTTCCGATACAGATACAAACTCTTCAGGTTGTACATCAATAACCACTTCTGAATTAAGCGTAATATTTTCAATAGCAACAAAGTGATTTGAAATTTCAAGTTTTATATGGTTTATAGTTTCTTGCAAACCTATAAATAAAGAGAACATATTTGAATCAATTTGCACGCCATTATCTTTCTCAATAACATTAAACAATTTAAATGAAGAAACTTCTTTTAAAACATCGTCGAATACATTTTGCAAATCTTGGGTAGAAACACTAACTCCAAACGACTGCAAAAAGTTTTCAACAACACCTAGATCATCTAAACTTGCCTTAATTTGCGCGCCTTTTATTGTAATAAATATAATTTCATCTTGTATATATACCTGTACAGGAATTTGTTGTAAAACTAAATTTGCACATAAGCTTTTATTTGCAATATTTACTGCCACATTTCCTTGCACATAAAGTTCTGCATTATTTCTATAATTAACATCAAACGAAATTGTGTTCGCTTCTATAAATGGCAAAAGTTTTGGTATTACGTGAGACAAAGCATCTATCGATACATATGCATTAGTATCTATTTCTAGAATACTTTGTTCCGTTTTAGAAAGTTGCATTTCAACAGTCACATCTTGTACATCTACAATAAATGTACAACCTTCTTCTTTTATTTCAATAAAAAATTCTGTGTCAAAAATGCTTATTTTGTAAACATTTTCTGTTTTTTCAATGCTACATTCTTGCAACCAATCTTGAACGGTAAATTTCTTTACGGTCTCTAACAAATCATTAACGCTTTGCTGAACATCTTCCACAACAGAAGATTGTGTTACTTCTTCAAACATATCGAACAAACTTTGCATTTGCATACAAAATTGCATGCCTAAAACATCAACATACGCTGCATTGTTTTGCAAAACCAATTGCATAACACTATTGTTGTATTGCACATTAAGTTGCGCTCGCAACATTTGTTCTGGCATAATTTCTAACAAACCATTAGCCAATATGTTATACTTAGGTATATTTATTTGTAACGCAAATTTTTGATGTGATAACATTGGCAACATGTCTCTTGCCAACTGTATAATTGGCGTTACATCTTTAAACGCGCCTTCTGGGGTTGCTATAGAAAAATCTTCCCCGTTTGTCTGAACAACTGCGTTTACAGAAAAGGTTGCACCTTGCATGGTTGTTTCTGGAATTTGTATTTTTTGTAACTGATACATTTCGTCAATTACAAATTCAATTGTAACCATACCATCAAAATTCAAAGTTAACGTATATGTGCCATCTTCATTCTCAGCACTCGTCATGCCCATAAACATAGATTGCAACACGGTTGGGTTTAAAATAGCACCAATATCCATACCAACTAAAGAATTGATATCTATTTGCAACCATTGCATAACTTGTGTAATAACGGTTTGCGCTTCTTTAACATCTACCTGTAATGAAATATCGTTATATTTTACATACAACACGTTTTGCATGGTATACATATACACAGGATATTCCAAAACACTTGTACGTATCACAATATTCCCGTTCATCGGCCTGCCTGCCAGTATATCTGCAATGTTTATATTTGCTTCAATACCCAAATCCACCGGCGAGCCAGCACTTTCGGTAACAAGTGTTATATTTACCTCTGTAGAAACTGTAGATGTTTTTACAATGCTTTGCATAAACGCATTTACAACAGGATCTACATTTTGGCTAGCATTACTTTGCGTTGTAGTTGTATTACCAGAAAAACCGCCGTTTACAAATACGTAACCGGCAGCAACACTGAGTGTAACAAATATATACATACAAAATAATTTTAAAAATTTTTTCATATTTTCTTCATAGCGCAATTTCTTGGCTTTGCACAATTTCTTTTTCTAGCGCAATTAGTATACCATATATTTTAAGAAAAAGCAAACATTATATAAGTTTCTCATCAAAAGCAGAATCGTAGTCAAAAGTTAATGTCAAGTCACCTTCGCAAGGCACCATAAATCCAACATTTGTATCATACGATTCGTTTGAAACTAAAGATATAAACCTACATTGTTCATCTACTGTAAAGGTTATTGTAATTTTTTTGAAATTAGGATATTTCGACAACCCACTAAGCGTTTTCATTTGCTTTACATACAAACATACCGAACTATCGATGGTAAGTTTTAAAGTTCCTGTATATGTACCATCTTGATTATCAGTCATTTGAATATTGCTTTGCGGTAAAACCGTTTTTGACGATACAATATATGGAATAAATGAATCTGCTGCAACGCCATTAAATTCTTTATAAGTCACATAACTATATTCTGTTTTTGCACCGTTCCATACCGCAGAGTTTGTTTGTATATTGGTACCTTGAACACATTGCACCGAGCCTACCGCCTCAAGGCTTGATAAAGGCGTATATTTAACAGCTTGTGCTATTTTTTTTATGCTGCCATAACTAATATTTTCAGCATAAAAGGTGTCGTTATATTTATAACAATATTTGTAAATGGACTGCGGTGAAAAGTTATTTTTTACATTGCCGGTGCCCAAAATTTGATATTTTTCAATAAGCTGTAAATTATTTTCAGCTGTAATAAAAACATCGATAGCAGAAGCGTTTAAGATACCTAACTGTTCTACACGTGCGGCTGCGTTTTCAACGTTATCGCGCAATTCAGCCTCGTTAAAATTATAATTGGTTTCGCGCGTTAAATTCAAGTAGAAATCCCCTAAAAATAGGCCTGTAAGCACTGCAAACACGACCGTAAACATGGTAGAAATAAGCGATGTAATACGCTTGGTGGTTGCCTTTGCCGCAGACGGATTTTTTTGCATTAACGTAACCGAAGATGCTTCTTTTTGTGCAGATTGTATTTTAACGGCTTCTTTGCGCACACGTTTGTTGTGAATGGATTTTGGTGCTTGTTCTGGTACCATTTTAATTTTTTTAGAGTATTTATGTGCTTTTTTTTGTTGTTTTTTTAAATTATTTTCTAAATTTTTTTCATTTTTTTCGCCGTTAAAAGCATTTTGCACAACAGATTCACTCATTTGCAATGACGAATTTTGCAAACTTTGTTCACCCTTTGTGCTGTTTGCGTTATTGGGACAACTATTTGCATTTGCCAAAACCTCTGTTTGGTTTGTTTGTTGTAAAGGCTGTGCAAGATTTTGTTTGTGATTATTTTGCGATGCTTTCATGACTTTTCCTCTTGCTATTACTATACAAAAATTTATCATTTTCTGCAAGCAATTTACCTTTATAACAGTATATGTTGGCTTGTTTTTTATTACAACTTTTTTCGACAAAAAAAACGGCAAAAGCCGTTTTTAGATTTTTTTATTTTAAAAAGGTGTGTTGTACCAATAATTGCTTACCTTTGCATGTATTGAACTTATGAATGGATGATTTTACACACTTTCATACACCACTTCGAAAGCGTTTTCGTTGGTTAGTTGCAAGCGGCCGTTTTGTATATCTTCTAATGAAATAAATTCCTGTACCCCATTACGCATAACACGCAAACCTACCGCTTGATAGGAAGCATCACAAGTTGTAATTTCTCTTAGCAATGTTTCCAACATACTTGTTCCCGCTTTAAACGTAAAATGGTATGTAAATGTATAGTTGTTGAAAGATAGATTTAAGTAATCGTTAATCCAATACCCACCTTGCCCATCATCCACAAACACTTGCCCCATAACACTAAACGAAACTTCTTGGGCTTTGTATTCTACTTGTATGCTCGCGTTGGCTACGGTTTGATACGAAAGTATAATTGCTTGCTCCGTTATTTCTACCGCGAGACCTAATTCATGCTGAATATACTTTCCTATATTTGTGGATAAATTCCATGTAGCGCCAGAAAGTGAGCCATCACCATTTTCTGTAAAGTTAATTGTGAAATCTTGCTGGGTGGTTGTAAACGCTTGCAATACAATTTGTGAAATTTGATAAAACTCTCTTTGGGCAATAGTAATAGATGGATGATGTTTATCTATATATTGCACCGAAGATTGAGAGGTTTCGTTTTGATAATTTTGTGTAAGGGATATGGTATATTGTTGGTAAAATGAAACAACTATGGTTTGATTTGCTTGTACGTTATCTAACTTTAACTCATAATTTTGCATACCTACAACACCTTGTAATGTGTTGCCATTTTGCGTAACACTATCTATAAAATACCCTTTGTTGGCTTGTATGGAAACGGTTACACTATTTCCCTTTTTTATGGTAGTTGTACCATTAGGTGAAACTACACCTCCCTCGTTTGCCGAAACAGATATCGTGTAAAAAACATCTGCAGGCGTTGTGGGTTCTGTTTGACAAGATGCAAAAAGAAGACATGGTAGACATATCGCACAAATGATGAAACTAATACGCTTAATTATTTTTAACATATTTTTCCCTTTTTTATTTTACAATACCATAAATTGTAATGATGGACGCAGAACTATTTAAAACAGATTCTGCAGTTAAAATTTGCCCATTTGTTTTATCGCCTAGGCGCCATTCAATAGTTTTACCTGCAACCACCGGAAACGTAATTGGTTGTAACATAGGTTGCGGAACTGTTGCTTGGGTTGGTGCGCCTGTTAAGTCGACCCAGGTTTCTGTATCGTTTTCTACTAATACAAACTTAATATTCACTAATTTATAATCGAACACGACTTCAATGGTGGTATCCATTTGAATATTTTGCACCGTGTACTCATAGTAATTTGTATTATAGGTGTTTTTTTCAAGTTCGACGCCATTGACGATAATGTTTGCAATTTCAAAACCATTAGCGGCACTAATGACGAATTTTTGATTTTTACCTTGTTCTAGCGTTGTCGTACCTTCTGGCGTAATTGTTCCACCTTCGCCTTTTTCGCCAAAGGTAGAACTTACATAAGCTGTAATACGATACGTTTTTTCTTTACATGCAGAAAACATGAACGGAACAAAACTCAACACGACTGCACACATGATAATAGATAAAAATTTACGAATTTTCATATACGCTTTTACACTCCTTTTTGTTTGTATACTTGATATACGTAGTATTGGTCATCGACATTCGTTTCGTTAGTAAACCAATGCGCTTCGATTGGTGCATCACCACACATAACACCATCTTCCGTAAGCAATAAATAGGTTTCGAACGTTTGCTGTTCTTTGAAATATACCCAACCAGCCCACGTTAGCGAAGCATCTGGTAAGAAACTTGTAGATTCAACTGGAAGATCGACCGTTAAGTCGGTGATCAAATCGAACCGTTGTACGCCCTGACTATCGGCTTCGAAATATGCTTCAAATGTTTGGTTTTGATATTTTATAATGCTTGTTTGAAGGTTTATTTCAACTTCGTCGATGGGAATGGATGTTTCTGTTGCCACTCCATTGACAACAACAACATAGCCAACAGAATTCTTTTCTACATAGTAGTTGATATACACACAGTTATTTTCATCAAAAGAGAACTGCTCTTCGTGCTGTACATACGCTTGATCTTGGGCACTATAATAGTAAAACACCGCACTTTGTTTTAGCGCTACTTTATACATTGCAGAAATGACCACATTGGTTGACAATGTAAACGCTATTTGTTGCAAATCTGTGAAATCTTTTGCGTAAGCGTTTTCTGTTAGTTCTGGTAAATTAAACTCGTTATCAACAAAATTATAATACAACCCTGTGTTGGTAGATTGAATGACCCAACCTATAAACTCTAAACGATAATGCGATGGAACGGGTATTGAATTTGGTATAGAATATAGACTTTGTGCGAACTCTTGCGTATAAAGTGCAAGTTGTTTTTGTGTTTGAACAGATTGATTATATGCATCGATGACCTGTACTTGATACGTTTGTTGTGCAAAGAAGCCATGCTCGTTTTTTACCGTAATTTCTTCAAGAAGATAATCGATGGTAATGGTTTTTGTGTATGTGTTGCTAGATTGCACGACAATGGCCTTTGATGGATGATACATTTGATTTTCTGCATTGTTTACATTGGTTGTTGTTACAAATGTGATGTTTGCGGACAAGTTTTCGTTCCACTCGCTTGTAGTAGCAATGGTAACGCCTTGTATGGTAAGCCCTTGGTTTACATAATAGAATGCATTTGGGGTGAAGGTAATAATGACGCTTTCACCATACTCGTATTCTTGTTTGTTAAATGTAATAGAGCCATATTCCAAATTTTCAATATTTGGTGCCCGAAACGTTTTGATTTGCCACTGCGCAACGGCAGACGTTGCGTTTTGCATAAACCATTCTTCCCCTAATGTGGTGGCATTAACTACTATGGTTTGCCCTGCTTGATACGTTTGCGCGCCCATTAGCCAACCTAGAAAATTGTACCCAGCACTTGTGGCAGTTGGTAATGTATAAGAAGTATTGTATTTGAGTTTGACAGATGTTGTGTCGACTTTAAAGGTGTGTTCATCTTTTAACCCTGTATTGTTTATGATAAAGCTAAGTGTGAACTCTTTTTCTACCCATTTTGATGTGAGCGTAACATTATTTGCATGATGCCAATTGCCACTTGAAAGTAGTGAATTAGACGCAACCAAATTTCCGTTTGCATCATAAATTTGCTCATCTCCGTAATACCAACCAGCAAATGTATACCCTATGGTTGTAGGAACATTTACTTTGGTTTGCAAAGCTGTATCGTATGTAATGGTTATATTTTTTTGCGAATTTTGGTACCTATCGCTACCTATGCCTGAAATTTTAAAGGATATGGTATATGGATTTGCTTGCCAGTAAGCAACGATTTGTATAGAGGTATTTGCATTGGTTGGTGCGAGCACTATTTCCTCTTCATATAGTTTTGTAATACCTTCGACAAGTAAGAAATTACCTTGCGCATCGGTTAATTTATACTCTCGCCCTTGCAGAATGACATACATGCCAAGATATGTGTACCCTGTTGCAGACGCGGTTAGCGTTTGCCCGTTTAAAACGGTATCGTATGGCAGTTTAAAGCCACGAGGATTATCAATAGATGAAGCAGATGACGGTATTTGAACCTGTATGGTACTTGTACCCACGGTTGCCATTTGATAAGTAAACTGTACATTGTTTACTTGCCAATGTGCATAAAGTGTAAGATTTTGCCCACCAACATAATATATATTCGTTTTTTCGCCATCGAATGTTAAATCTGACAAATACCCATTGTTGCCGTTAGGAGAAACAATTTCACCGCTAGCATTTATGATTTGTATGCCTTTACCATTTGGACCATTTGGCTTCGTATAAAAGCCCATAAACGTATAGCCGTTGGCTTGCGGTAAAAAGCCTGAAGTGTTTTGTATAAACCCACAATAGTACCACGTTTGCGTTGTAGGCATGTTTTGTATGGTACTAAAACCTGTTTGCGGTGTTTTGAACGAAATTTCGTAAGCTTTTGGCGTGAATTCTACGTACAAATATAAGTTTTGGTTGATTGTAAGCTTCTTAACAAGTTGCGTGCCACCTGTAATATACGTAGTGTAAGCTGAAATAATGTCCGTTTCGGCAGGTTTACCATTAAATACTTGCTTTCCACTAAAATACACGGTTACATCATAATTTGGATTGGCTGATAGCGTTAAATTGTAACCCTTTGTAATAATTGCTTCAGTTAACTGGACTTGTATTTTGGTGAGTTCTCCCTCATCCCCAATAATGTAACAAGATTCGTAAGCGTTATACTCGCCATCTACGACACCGCTTGACGGATATGTGTATTGTATGCTTATTGTGTAGGAAGCGGACAATTCTATTGAATATTGCAAATATGAGCACCTTTGATTTGCTTGCTTATTGAAATGTGGATAAGAAACCTCTTTAGATGATTGGAATAAAAATGGATCTATGGCAGAAAAGTTGCCTGTATTTACGGTTTGTGTTTCTAGTAGAACTTGAAGTACGAACTTCTTGTTACTATCGTGATATAAAATAGGAAATTGTTCGTTTGTTGGCGTATATTGAAAATACGGCTCACCATCATTAGGAATATACTTTAAATTTTCAAACTCCCAACCCAATTTTAATCCTGACCAATTAGAAGAAACATTGGATAAACCACCATCAACCTCAAACGCCAGATATTGGTGACACGTAATCTGTAATGCAACCGTACCATACAAACCATGAATGGTAAGTGTTGCCATTTGAGGATCGGTAACTTCTTGTGCGTGCAACACGCCTTCTTCAACGGAAATAGCGCTAGGCGTGTTATCAATTTTTTCAGCGCCGTTTTGGGTAACATAATTTTTTAGACTGTCTGTCTCATTGATAAACCCTATCCAACTCGTGCCTAACCAATTTTGAAAAGCCGCATTTGTGTAGGTTTTTGTGTAGGGTTCTGTGCGTTTATTATTTCTTGTAAGCACCATGGAAGAAATGTAGTAACCGTTGCCTTGGCTTTCGTTGCCTTGGCTTTCGTTGCCTTGGCTTTTATATTTTGGACTAAACTTTAACGTAAACGTTTGCCCTACAAAAATTTCAAATTTGCCTGTTGTTGGTGTTTGCCAATTTTGAACAACAGAACCATCTTCGTTTTTTATTTGTATATAAAAATTGACATAGTTAGAAAGCGTGCTGAAATTTGGTATAGAGATTTTGGTTACTAACTGTTCGGTTTTTACATCTAGCGTGTTATTACCACGGAAGAAACCTACAGAGTTAGATATTTCACCATACTGCACCGCATGTTTTGCTCCGTTTTCTTCTTCAATAAAAGTGACCTGCGACCTTTTGAAATTAGTAGCTGTTTGGTATACACTATTTCCCCATGCACAAGCAGTTAATTTATATTTATAAATATTTGTGTAGGAAGCGTTTGCAATTTTTGTTGCTTCGACTTTAAATTTTACTACGGAACTATATGTTATATTTGATATAGTGATACTACCATTAGCATTGGTGCTTGTATTAGATGGATCATCAACGGAAATATCCGAAACTACAAATGCGCTACTGTGCGGAATGGTGAGTGACCAAACGTGCTGGGCACTTTCGGCAGAAAAGTGTTGCGATTGCGTAATATTTGCTATTTTGTATGTTGCGATATAGGTGGCATTCTCATCTGCCTTATATTCACACTTAATCTTGTTTGATGTTTTTGACGTATCTATTAGATTATACGTAGCCATATTGGCATTTTTTATATCGCTGCTTGCTGTGTATTGCGTAAGCGTTTCGCCTACATTCCCTGTTGTAATGCTTTGTATGTAATCCCCACGCGTGGCAGTGATTGTAAATTCTACGGTATCACCATAATTTACGGAAACACGGTCGGTATAGGTTAGGCCTGTGTCTTGTAGACTCCCGTTTGCACTCCACCGCGTATATGTTATCGTTAAGTTGGTTTGATTTTGTGTGGCTGTGTTTTGCAACAAAGATGCGTTTTGGATATAGATACCACTATTGACTGGGGTGTTGACAATAGGTGCGGTTGTTGTTTGCGACGTTTTTTTAGAAAATAAAGAAAACGAGCCCACCGCTACAAGTACAGACGACAGGCAAATAACCATTACTATGACAAACGCAAACCACTTATGTTTCATACAACCCCCAAGCACGCTTTTTATTTTGCTAAACTAAAACAAATATATAAACATATATATTTGTATTTTACCATAGCAAAAAAATTTTACCAAACATTTGTAAACACTTTTTTTTTATATGTATAGTTAGTTTGCGAAAACCACAATAGAAGTATGTATAAAAAAAGTAACCTACACCGGTTACTTTACATGTGAGATATATATTTTTTGACAGCCATACACACCATGAAAATATACACTAAACCCAATACACCCATAAACGGATATAAAAAGGATATAACTTTTTGAAACCCTAGCGACGCAAATAATGTGCTTCCGCCTAGTACAAGACAAACAGCCAAGCCTTTGTTATGTTTACATGAAACGGTGAGAATATCGGTTGCGGTTTGCGCAGAGGAAATAAGCGTGGTTACAATACCTAAAAACAACGCTATAAGATAGAAAATGGTAAACAAAACACCTCGACTTTGCGCTAATTCGTAAAACGGCATAGCACTGGTTTGCATTTCGGTAGGGATTCCCCACAAAGCAACTGTGCCCATGCACAAAAAGATAAACAAACAGGTAGATACAAATAAAGACACTTTCCAATTACGTTTTGCTGTAAAGCGACTACCTACATACATAATAACTGACGAGGTGGTTTGGAGATTCATGCCCGCATATAAAAAACCTGCGATGATAGCATAAAAACACATAACGGGAGAAACTGTTTGTAAAGATACATTGTAAAGGCCTTGACGTATAGACAGAGAAGTTACCAACACAAACATGCACAACAAAAATGGAGCAATACATGCGATAACCTTATAACTGCACGAAACACCTTGATACATAATATAACCTAGCAAAATTTCTATCGCAAGAATAAACCAAACCACACCTACACCACCTGTAATGTGTTGTATGACCCAAAATAAACCTGCCAACATAGAACAAACAATACAAATATGGCTGGTAAAAACAAAACCCTGAAACACTTTTTGCATGTTGCCTTGAAAAAGATAACGATGGAATTGCGTGACGTCTTTGATTTGCAAACGTTCTTTTAATGTTAAAAATTGCTGGCATAAAACAAAAAACAAAACAAAGACAATGAAAATGCCGACATACCCCGAGACGCCGTATGCTTGAAAGAATGTGTAGATTTCTTTACCTGAAATGAACCCCACGCCCACCATAGTAGCTATGATGGTAGCAAATGCATTCCAGACGGTAGGTTTACGCATAGTATACTATACGCAATGAAAACCTTTGTATGCCATATTTTAGTAGATTTTATATATGCTATGCGCGACATAACATAAAAAAATTGCGGTATTCCGCAATTTTTGATTGTTATGTTTGACATATTACTCGTAAATATATCGACCGCAATTTTCGCACTCTACCATCTTTTGTTCTGCAAGTTTCTTTTTCATGGCTGCGGATAATTCCACATGACAGCCTGAACATCTGCCCTCTTTTACGGGTACAAAGATTGGGAATGTTTTTGCATCGGCTTTAATTTCGTACATGTGCATAAGTTTAGGATCGACCTTGCTTTTTTGTTCTTGCATTTGTGCTAACAATGCTTTGATTTCTGGCTCACGTGATGCACGAACGGCATCGTATGCATTTTTATAAGTGGAATAATTCTTTTTAGCGGTTACGGCATTTTTCATAACCGTTTCTACCTCACGAGAAATTTGTTTGGCTTGAACCGCAAGCGCCGTAACTTCTTTTTCAATTTTGCCCATTTTATCGGCATAGTCGGCTACAATTTTTTTAATAGACGCAATTTGTTCTGCCGTTGCCTTTTGTGCTTGCGCGTTGAGTTCTTTGGCGCGTTTGTTTAAATCTTGCATAAACGCACTTGCTCGTTTATAATTGCGCAAAATGGTTTCTGATGCTGTTTCGAACTTTTGCAATTTTGCCTGACACTCTTTTAAATAGTTTTGCATATCGGCTGCTTTTTTACGTTCATCGCTACTCGCAATTTCGGCGTCGATTTTACGCTTTTTGGCATCGATTTGTTGATATTTTAATAATTCTTCTTGCATACATTTCTCCTTAGTCTAAATAATCTTTTAGTTTTTTGCTACGGCTTGGATGACGTAATTTTTTAAGCGCTTTTGCTTCAATTTGACGTATACGCTCACGCGTTACATTAAATTCTTTGCCTACTTCTTCAAGCGTTCTTGGGTGACCATCTTCAATACCATACCTTAGCATAATAACTTTTTGCTCTCTTGGTGTGAGTGTAGTAAGCACATCGAGCAGTTGTTCTTTAAGCATTAGGTTTGTTGCAGCATCGGCTGGCGACAACGCCGTTTTATCTTGCAAAAAGGTTTCTAGGTTACTATCTTCTTCTTCACCTACTGGGGTTTCAAGTGAGATGGTATCTTGTGATATTTTTTGTATATCGATAACTTTTTCTTCACTAACACCCATTTCTTTGGCAATTTCTGCTGTGGTTGGCTCTCTGCCTAGGGTTTGTAAAAGCTGTCTTGCTACGCGTGCCTGTTTGTTAATAGTTTCTACCATGTGCACAGGAATTCGAATGGTACGCGCTTGGTCGGCTATAGCACGGGTAATCGCCTGACGAATCCACCAAGTAGCGTAAGTGGAAAAACGGAAACCTTTTTTATAATCGAATTTTTCCACCGCTTTCATTAGACCAAAGTTGCCTTCTTGAATTAGGTCGAGAAACAACATACCCCTGCCCACATATTTTTTTGCAATAGATACAACCAAACGCAAATTCGCTTCGGACAATCTACGTTTTGCTTCTTCGCTACCATCGAGCATTTTCTGCGCTAGTTCGGATTCTTCTTCCTTAGATAAGAGCGGTACTTTACCAATATCTTTTAAATACATTTTTACAGGATCGTCGATATTGGCTTGGTTCATGAGTTTTTCGAGTTCATCATCGTTTTCTAACTCGTTTGGCTCGATAAGTTTGATGTCTTGTTCTTGTATTTCGTTTAAAATTTCATCAATTTCATCCGCGTTAAGTTTCGCAAAACGTTCGGATACTTCTTCTATGGTGATAGAACCTTTTTGTTTACCAATTTCTATAATTTTTTGTAACTCTTGTTCTATTTTTTCTCTTTTCACTTTTTCTATTCCACCTTTTTACTTCTCAATTTTAAAGAAATTTCTTGAATTTCGTTTAAAATTTGTTTTCTTTTTGTGTCGTCGCTTTCGCACTTTAATTGGTGCATAAGTTGTTTTTGCTTTGTTTCTAACTGATTTTTTTGCAACAACCATACACAGTCTTGATAATATTGTTTGGCTTGCTCGGGCGTTTGTTCGGCTACCAAATAATTTAATAATTCGCCTGTTAGAGCTGTGTTTTCTTCTTCAAACTGCGCCTTAAACAAACGCATAAGTTCTTCTTTTTCTAGCCCTGAGTATTGCTCTAAAAATTGTGCGACCTGTTTAAGGGAAGCATCGGTAATTTTTTGCGTAAGTGCTGGCACTTTTGACGCATAGTCTGTTTTATGCAACAAACTGGATAAAACAAACTTTTCAGCTTGCAATGTACTGGACTCGTACATAGGCTGCACCACATCTTTAGTGGTTTTTAGCACGGGTTCGGATTCTTGTTTTGGCTCTTCTACCGTTACATGGTGGGCCAACATTTTTCGTAAAAAATCTCGGTTTGTGTTGGTAAGTTCGCGCAGGTATTCTATATACGATTCTCTTTCTACAGGATCGGGTAATTCTTGCAAAATTTGAATGGCTTTATTTAAAAATTTTGTTTTTTCATCTGGGTTTTCTAGGTTATATAACTGCTTTGCATAGTTTAATTTGAATTGCGTAAGCGGTAAAGCTTCATCGACTAAACGCTGATAAGCTTGTGCCCCACGTTGTTTAATGACATCGTCGGGATCGAGCCCTTCGGGCAAGGTAACCACTTTTATGTTTAGGTCGTGCACATCTTTTAAAATCTCTAACCCACGAATGGTGGCTTTTTGACCTGCAAAGTCGCCATCGTAACAAATAACAACGTTATTGGTAAAACGTTTAACAAGTTTTGCTTGGTCGGGCGTGAGCGCCGTTCCCATACTTGCTACGGCGGTAGTAAACCCTGCAGAGTGCAGACTTATAACATCCATATAACCTTCGACTACAATAATATAGGGTATTTGCGCAGATGGATCTTTCTTCTTTTTTGCTTTAATTAAGTTAAACCCATATAAAATTTTTTGTTTTTTAAACAAAAAGGTTTCGGCCGTGTTTAAGTATTTTGCAAAATCGACTTTTGCTTTAAGTGTTCTGCCACCAAAACCGACAACTTCCCCATATTCATTGATGATTGGAAACACCAAACGCCCGCCAATGCTATCGTAATACCTGCCGTCTTTTTGTTTGACGACGCCTGCATCTAACATTTCGTTTATGGTATAGCCTTTATGTTTTAAGTGTGTAATAAGTTCTTGAAAATCGACCGAGTAGCCTAACCCGAACGCAGTGATCATTTTTGCATCAACTTTACGTTTGGCTAAATATTCTAGCCCTGGTGCAGCTTCCTCTCGTTGCAAGTTAGCATGATAATATTTTGCTGTTTCTTTCATGAGAGCTAGAAGGCGCTCTTTCTTTTTCTTTTGCGCTTCGATGGTTTCGTTATCGGTGGAGCTAAACTGAGGTAATTGCATGTGCGCCCATTCCGCCATCATTTTTACAGCGTCCATAAAATCGACATTCTCTATTTTTTGAACGAATTTAATGACGTCGCCACTTTCTTTACACCCGAAACAATGATAATATTGATTTTCTTCATTGACGGTGAAAGAAGGCGTTTTTTCTCCATGAAATGGACAACGCCCCCAATATAACCTACCCTTTTTTACTAAAGGCACATAACGAGAAACAACGGAAACAATATCATTTTTTTGTTTAAGTTCCTCGATAAATGCCGACATTTGTACTTGTTGCAACGCGTAAAACTCCCTTTTATTTGCGTTAGTTATATAATAATAATTAAATGCTCACACTTATATATTTCGTAATACATTTGAAAAACCCTTTTTTATTTTTAAAAAAAATAAAAAGTTCGGCAAAACCGAACTTTTTATACATAAAACTATTTTGCTCTTTTTGCTTTGATAGCTGCTTGCGCTGCTGCTAAACGTGCAATTGGAACTCTAAATGGCGAGCAAGAAACATACGTTAAACCTACATTGTGACAGAATTCAATAGTTGCTGGGTCGCCACCATGTTCACCGCAAATACCAAGTTTAATATCTTTACGTGTTGATTTACCTAATTCTACTGCCATTTTAACAAGACGTCCTACACCATTTTCATCGATACGTGCAAATGGATCTTGTTCAAAAATTTTCTTTGCATAGTAGTCGTTTAAGAATTTACCTGCATCGTCACGGCTGAAACCAAATGTCATTTGCGTTAAGTCGTTGGTACCGAATGAGAAGAATTCTGCAGTTTTTGCAATTTCATCAGCTGTTACAGCTGCGCGTGGAACTTCGATCATGGTTCCTACTTTATAATGCAAGTTTAAACCACTTTCTTTAATAATTCTATCGGCAACTTCACGAATGTGTTTGCATACGAAATCTAATTCATTTTTATGACCAACAAGCGGTACCATAATTTCTGGAACGATATCGTAACCATGTTTTTTCTTCACTTCAATAGCTGCAGAAACAATAGCTTCTGTTTGCATTTCAGCAATTTCTGGGTATGTAATTGCTAGACGGCAACCACGGTGCCCAAGCATTGGGTTAAATTCATGCAAGGATGCAACGGTATCTTTTAAAGATTTGAAGGTTAAGCCCATTTCTTTAGCCAAAGCTTGAATTTCGTCATCGGTGTGTGGTAAGAATTCGTGTAGAGGTGGATCTAGTAAACGAATGGTTACGGGATTACCTTTCATTTCTGTATAAATACCAACGAAGTCCTTCTTTTGCATTGGTAGAATTTTTGCTAATGCTTTTTTACGTTCTTCTACTGTTTTTGAAACGATCATTTCACGCATTGCCATAATACGATCGGCCTCAAAGAACATGTGTTCTGTACGGCACAAACCTACACCTTGTGCACCAAAATGATATGCTTGTTTTGCATCTTTTGGAGTGTCGGCGTTGGTGCGTACTTGCAAGGTACGGTATTCGTCTGCCCATTGCATAACGGTGCCAAAGTCACCGGATAAAGATGCTGGAACAGTTGCGATTTGTTCACCGTATACATTTCCGGTTGAACCATCGATAGAAATATAATCTTGATCGGTGTATACTTTACCGTTTACTTTTAATGTACGTGCTTCTTCATCTACAACAATATCGGAGCAACCTGCAACACAGCATGCACCCATACCACGAGCAACTACTGCTGCGTGTGAAGTCATACCACCGCGAACGGTTAAAATGCCTTGCGCGCTTGCCATCCCTTCGATATCTTCTGGAGAGGTTTCTAGACGAACTAGAACAACTTTTTCACCGTTAGCGCTTCTTTCAATAGCTTCACTTGATGTAAAGCATACTTTACCTGCGGCTGCACCTGGAGATGCTGGCAAACCTTTAGCAATAACTTTTGCTGATTTTAAAGCTTTATCATCAAATGTTGGATGTAGTAAGCTATCTAATTGTTTTGGTTCGATTTTTAATAGAGCGTCTGCTTTGCTCCAAACGCCTGCGTTTACAAAATCTACAGCAATTTTTAACGCAGCCTTTGCTGTACGTTTACCGTTACGTGTTTGCAACATATATAGTTTACCATGTTCGATGGTGAATTCCATATCTTGCATATCTTTATAGTGACTTTCTAGGATATTGCAAATGTTTTGGAATTGATCGTATACGGCTTTGTTTTGTTCCGCTAAGGTAGCAATTGGGCTTGGTGTACGGATACCTGCAACAACGTCTTCACCTTGTGCGTTCATTAGGTATTCACCATATAATTTGTTATCACCCGTTGCTGGGTTACGCGTAAACGCAACACCTGTACCGCAATCGTCACCCATGTTACCAAATACCATGGATTGTACGTTAACAGCTGTTCCCCATGATGCTGGAATATCGTTCATTCTACGATATACAATCGCACGTGGGTTATCCCATGAACGGAAAACGGCTTCTACAGCAGCAATAAGTTGCGCGTTAACGTCTTGTGGGAATTCTTGATTTTTCTTTTGTTTATATAAAGTTTTGAATTTTTTTACAATTTCTTGTAAATCGTTCGCGTTTAACTCTGTATCTAGTTTAACGCCTTTGGCTTCTTTTGCTTCATCTAAAATGTTTTCAAACAATGGCTTTGGAACTTCCATAACAACATCGGCAAACATTTGAATGAATCTTCTGTAAGAATCGTATGCAAAACGTGGGTTGTTGGTTAGTTTTGCTAAACCTTCTACGGTTTCATCGTTTAAACCTAAGTTTAAAATGGTATCCATCATACCTGGCATAGATGCTCTTGCCCCACTACGTACAGATACTAATAATGGATTTGTTGCATCACCAAATTTTTTGCCTGTAATTTTTTCCATTTTCTTTAAGCCAGCAAAAATTTCTTCTTGAATAGATGCATCGATTTTTTTGCCATCTTCATAATATTGCGTGCAAGCTTCTGTTGTAACGGTAAAACCTTGTGGAACAGGTAAACCAATGTTGGTCATTTCTGCAAGGTTAGCACCTTTACCACCTAAAAGTTCACGCATATTTGCGTTTCCTTCGTTGAAAAGATAAACGTATTTTTTCTTTGTCATATTTTTCACTCCTTTCAAAATCATCCGCGAATAAGTATAGCATTTACCGCGTGTGCATGTAAAATGTTTTACATAAATTTTTATACTTTGTTATAAAAATATACGCAATATACGCATATTGCTTACTTATTACAAAATAATTTTTGAGTTATTTGAGTTATAAAAAAAAGATGACAAACATACGCAACAACATGCAACACATAGTTTATAAAAACAGAATACGTTGCCCGAGTAGTTACACACCATAGAAAAGCAAAATAAAAAAGTACGAAGCTTAGAAAAGTTCGTACCCTTGTATAGATTTTAATTTGGTTGCTGTTTTTTCTTCAAAATACTGAATTAAGTTTTTAAGCAAAGATTGTTCTTCGGTAAGTGTAAGTTTTGCAGAATACCCCGAAAGCGCCATAACTTGATTACGACTAAAAGCGCCATTTGATTGTGCTTTCATTTCGCCATTATGATGCGTAAAAGCGTAGTGCTCTGCCCCTTTGGTTGGATAAATTTGTAACGCATAGCCCGAAATTTCTAAAACATGGCGAAAATAAGTCACCATGGTAATAGTTACATTTTCTTGTTTTGCAAGTTTAGCGATAGCCGTAACGAGCTGTACAAACAACTCGGGTTGCGGAACGTTTTCAAGCCCTACAATTTTTGCAACCTCTAACGCCATAGAACCGTAAACATAGACTTGCAGATCTTGCATGAGTTCGGGGAAAAGTTGCACTTCTGTTGCACCTGTTATGGTTGCAAACCCACCTTTTTGCACATACTCAAACTGTGCAAAACAAAAGGGTTGCGCTAAGTATGCTTGCTTAGCCTTGGGTTTTAACGCTCCCTTAACCACAGCATGCATGATACCCTTTTCGGCCGTTAACAATGTGATAATTTTATCGGCTTCTTTATACACGCTAGACGTAAGCACGATGCCGTGACATTGTTGCACATTCATATAAAACAGTAGTTTTAGCGACTACGCCCCTCTTCTTGTTTATGGGTTTTTACTTTTTCTGGCTCTAGCAAACGATTTCTTAACAAGTAAGCGCCAATATTTCTTCCTTTGCTTGCATAAAACATATCATCAAGAATCATGGCTGGATCTGGTTGTTTGTTTTGTTGTTTCATTTGTACCACCTCTATATAAAGTATGAACCCAGAAGTACCTTTTGATACTTTCGACTTTTGTTCTTTTTTGTAAAGGTTTGATGAATTACGCGCCTAAAAGATGCGCATTTAGCATGTAAAATTGTAAAAAACAAGTACACTACACGCACAAGTATTATTTGTGACATATTATTAAAAATTAACCGTATTTGGCACTATTTTAATAATACGTGTTACATAACACTATATATCTTTTGCATCGTACCCGAGCATTTTTAATGCGCTAATATCATCTCGCCAACCCGTTTTTGATTTTACGTAAAGTTTTAATACAACGGGCATTTCAAACATTTTTTCTAACGCCTTACGGCTGGCTGTTCCAATTTTTTTCAACATACTTCCCTTGGCACCAATCACCATAGCTTTATGTGATTCTTTTTCGCAAATGACATCGGCCTCGATGTAGTACTCGGTTTCTTCTTCATCGAATGATGTAACTTCAACAGCAATGCCATGTGGAACTTCATCTTGCAAAAACAACAATGCCTTTTCACGTATAACTTCGCTTGCCATAAAGCGCATGCTTTTATCGGTATATACATCGGTTGGGTAAAAATATTCCCCTTCTTTACATTCTTTTTCTAACGCGTCTAGCACTTTTTCTAAATGTTTTTTACGTTTAACCGATACATTGAAAAATGCTTTCACATATGTATATGTATTGAAAGTGGCAAGTTTTGGGAAAATTTGTTCGTATGTAACTAAGTCGAGCTTATTGAAAACTACGTATACAGGACATTTGGCGCGTTTATATTTTTCTAGCAATGCATAATCGCGCTCGTCGATACGAGAACTATCGATAACAATAACAATGACATCGACCCCGCTTGTAGCTTGTTCGCTACTTTTTTCCATATATTCGCCTAGTTTACTTTTAGGTTTTTGCCTACCTGGGGTATCTACAAACACCATTTGGTAGTTTTCTGTATTACGTATGCCAATAATTTTATTTCTTGTGGTTTGTGCTTTGGGCCCTGTGATAGAAACCTTTTCGCCCACCCATGCGTTTACTAAACTTGATTTACCCACATTCGGCTTACCCACAACGGCAACAAATGCTGTTTTACCCATAATGAACTCCTAAAAAAATGTAGCTTTTTTTGCTACATTTATTATACCATATTATTTTCCAATATCAAATAACTTGCCATACTTTTGTTCAGCTTTTCTCATCTTTGCATAATCTTCATCTTGCATATGATCGTACCCTAACAAATGCAAAAGACTGTGTAAAAACAATTTTTTGATTTCTTGGTTTAGGGTATTTCCAAATTCTTTGGCTTGTTGTTTTGCAACATCGATACACAAAACAATATCACCTAACGAGATATTTCCTTCCTCATCTACCTGTAATGCACGCACATCGGCATTACGTACATGTATTTTTTCACCCGCTGTAAGATTCATGGACGGATAACTTAATACGTCGGTAGGTTTGGCAATATTACGCGTTCTTTCGTTTAATTGTTGCATTTCTGTTTTTGTAAGCGTGCTAACAGAAATATAAAATTTTGTGTATTTCTGTTGTTTGCTTAAAACATACTCCGCCATGGCAGTTAATTCTTGCCTAAGTTCTTGCTTTATACTACGTTTATCTTGAAAATCTACAATCATTCTTCTTGATATTGCGCTATATTTTGTTGTGTGTGTAAAACCGCTACCACAACCGACAAACCTTCTTTTTGTTGTGTATAATAGGATACTTGCGAAATTTGTACCCCATAAGGCAATGTTTGCAGAGCCTTTTCGTACGCTTGTTGTTGTAATACCGGCAACACTTTTTTTAGTGGCGCAACCTTCTCCTCTTTTATTTCATAATATAGTATACTCGTTTTTACAATAGGTGCCAACAAGTTTGGAAATATATAGGATTGTTTTTCTACTTTTTCTGTAAGTGTAAACGTATGGTTTATTTTAGGCGGATTTAATGTATATTTGCCAATAGAATAAACAATGTACTCTGCTACATTGCCTGTACGAACATAACGAACGCTATTTTCATCGTAGGTGACATTTCCCGTAAGTTGAACAAGGGCACGAATGGTTGCTTCTGCGTTTTTACCTGTTTGTTTATCGCCTTGCACCAATACTTGTCCTTTTTGTACCACATCGCCTGTTTTTACAAGGGATGTACCACTTGTAACACACATTTCAAGAATAAGCCCTGTTTGGCTTGCAACAATATCTTCACCTGTTTGTTCTTGCGGGTTTGTTGCGAGCACAAGTTTTACTTGCGCAATGACACCTTCATAGAGTATTCGACAATACGATATACCATGAACCCCTGCAACAACCGCACGCTCAGCCTGTTGTAGTGTTTGCGTATTTTGTTTGGCACCAATGCAAATACCATAGGACACAAGAACTTGTTGTAATTGTTGGGTTTGCTGTTCGGTTAAAGTTTCTTCGCAAACAATATCCACCCTCCATGTATGTGCAGTTAACCCAAATACAATACCGAAAGAACAAACAAGCCCTAATATAACGCCAAAACGAAATATCCATTTTTTCCAGATAGATGTTGACGTTGTTTCATTAAGTATGTGCACGCGAAACCCTTTTAACGCAAGTTTTTGAAGTAAAACCTTTTTACGTAAAGGAATGTAAAAGGAAACCCCTTGCTTTGTGATTTGTATATTTTTTAAACGTGCATGCCTTAAAAAATTGATAACATATGCCGTTTGCGCTGTTTCAACAAACACACTTGCATACCCATTTATGCTTGTTTTTTCCATGCTGTTATTTCTCCCGTAATTTGCATTTCTGTTTTGCTTAACCCTTTGATTTGCAAATTTTTACCTTCAAACATATAAACCTGGTTTTTCTTTCGAACGGAAATACATTCTGTATCGACATGCTCTATCTTTTGAAACCCTTGCACAAAGGCTCCTAAATGACCCAAAATAACTACTTTTACTTCATTTGCTACATCTTGCATAGGCAAACCAATATCTTGCAAAATTTCATCAAAATACATCATACTGCTATCTCCTTATTTCACTATATGCATAAAACACCAAAATTAGCATAAAAAAAGAGCCGTTACGGCTCGATTGGTTAATGGAAATATGTATTTTTTTTGTTCTTTGATTTTGCATGTGCAACAACTTCACCAATCATCATACTTTCCGCTAAACGGTCGGTATCTGAAATGGTAGAAGTTTGTTGATTAAATTTAGAATAATCGGTTCCCCATTTACGCTCTTGTAGAACTTTTTCATAGTCTGCACGGGTCATGGTTCGTGAAACAGTTGTAGTGCTTGGATGGACACTGACATCTACATTTTCTTCCACAACATCTAGAGAACTTTTAACGGTTGGCCTTAATGGCGTATATGCACTTGTTCTGCCTGTGTTATTTCTGTTTTCAAAATACTTACGCATTTCTTCTCTTTGACGAGCAACTTCTGCCCTACGCGCTCTTTGACGCGCAATAAGTTGATCAAAATCTGTAACGTAAGAATCGCTTGTACTCTGTTTTTGCGCCGCAGCACGTTCTTCTTTAACCACATCGGCGATTACGGGCTTACTGATTGGCTGTGATTGTTCCAGTTGCTTGTCTTGCTCTGCAACTAAATCTTCTACTTTAACAGGCTGTGCCGACGGTTGATATACTTTTTCCACTTTGGCTTCTTGTGCTTGTTTATCTTTTTTGATTCTTATTTTATGTATTCTAGATGATTTTGTTTGTTTAAACAACGGTTGACGAGATTTTTTTTCTTTTTTAGGTTTAGGCGCTTTTTCTTTTTTTTGTATTTTAAAATTACGCAACCAAATAGAAGCAAGAACGTATACGACCAATACGCCAAACGCAACAATCATGATAATGTACTTTGTTTCTAACATACTTGCTCCTATGTTTATTTTATGTTGACTTAGTACCCGTTATAGCCATCGGGTTTGTTTTTATCATCTTTTTTTCCACCCAAATGATTACGCATTTGTGTATCTGCTTGCAAGTTTTCCATATTATAGTAATCCATAATACCTAAGTTCCCTTTTTCTAATGCTTTAGAAATAGCTTTAGGTATTTCGGCTTGTTCTTTAATAACCGTTGCTTGCATTTCAATCGTTTTTGCTTTCATTTCTTGTTCAAGCGCTAAAGCCATACTTCTACGTTCTTCTGCTTTAGCCTGTGCAATACGTTTATCTGCTTCGGCACTATCGATACGCAATTGCGCACCAACGTTACGACCAACGTCGACATCGGCAATATCGATAGATAAAATTTCATAAGCCGTGCCTGTATCGAGACCTTTGCTGATAACCGTAGACGAAATTAGGTCTGGGTTTTCTAGTACGATGGTGTGTGTATCGGCACTACCAACGGTGGTAACAATACCTTCACCAACACGCGCAATAATGGTTTCTTCATCGGCACCACCAATTTGCCTATGCATATTTGATTTTACGGTAACTTTTGCACGTACAATAAGTTCGATACCATCTTTTGCAATGGCACTAATGGCTGGTGTTTCGATAACTTTTGGAATAACGCTGACTTGCACAGCACTGTATACATCACGGCCGGCTAAGTCGATAGCTTGCGCAGTTTGCAACGACATATCTATATTGGCGCTATGCGCAGATATCATGGCGCGAACCACCTTTAACACATCGCCCCCTGCTAGTAAGTGCGTTTCTAAATCGTCGATACCTATTTTTAGACCCGCTTTTTTTGCAGAAATGTAACTATCGACAATGGCGCGTGCATTTACTTTACGAACGCGCATACCAATGAGCCTAAGCATAGAAACATGCGCACCAGAAACAAGCGCACGGAACCATAGGCGAAGAGGCACAAATACAAAAATAAATACAATGGCAAGCACAACTAATAAGCTTGCAATAACAATGCCTGCAATAGCGCCACCACTTAATTTTAACAAAATATTTCCCATAAATTTTTCCCCTTTTATTTATTAAAGTATAGCATATGTATATGTAAGATTCAATACCCTTTTTGAAATTTCATGAGTTGGCAAACTTTAAAAAAAAACAAAAAAAGAAGACGAAAACGCCTTCTTTATTTTTCTTTGAAGCAAAACTTGGGGGACTCTGCTTCTAAACCTGTTATAACACACAAATTTTTATTTTTCAATACCTTTTTAAAATTTCTGGTATTTTTTTAATTTTGTTTAGAAAAAATAAATGTTTTATGGACACGCACTCTATTTTAAGGTAAAATAAATATATGTTACTGTTTTTTGTTTATAGAAAATTTAGAAAAAGTGCTTGGAAAAGACTAAGCATGAACGAAAAATTGACCTACTTAAACGAAGTGGAAAAACACATGGCAAAAAAACAAAAACGAAATGCTTTGCCTGTGGTGGTAGATACGCGCGCCACACTAGAACAGTTGGGGCATTTAACCCTTGTGAATGGCAAACCAAGAAATATTGCCATTGGGTTACCTGTATTAGAAGACCCTTTGTATAGGTTTATTGCACTGAGTACTATTTTCCACGAAGGTCGACACGCTTTTCAGTATTCCGTAGTTTCAAAACCTATACGATGGTATCAGTTTACG
Organism: uncultured Clostridia bacterium; assembly: GCA_944362705.1. Classification (GTDB taxonomy): domain Bacteria; phylum Bacillota; class Clostridia; order Christensenellales; family UBA1242; genus CALVTO01. Next base: position 88,877 of record CALVTO010000002.1, read on the forward strand.
TACAAAAAGTGGAAAGAAAACTGGAATGGTTATATTGAAAGCGCTGAAAACAAAACGGTTTACCAAATGCAAGTATTAGAGCGCGATGCACAAAACTACGCCATAGAACAAATGAAAAAACGTTCTTTTACCTACCGCAATGAAGAAGATTACTTGCGCACAATGAAAATTTTGCACAATGTATACGAACAGGCAGAGTTAGACGCTGTAAAAGAACTTGGCATTTTTTATAAGTGGAAAGTTAGAAACAATATTAAAAAGAAAAGGCAATAATAGTTGCCTTAAAAAAAAGAAAAAACAGCTTTTGCTGTTTTTTTTATTTTCTTTCTGCATAAACAGAAACTTGTTTTTTATCTTTTCCTTTACGTTCAAATTTTACAAAGCCATCGGCTGTTGCAAACAACGTATCGTCTCCGCCACGCATTACGTTTTCACCTGGGTGAACTTTTGTACCGCGTTGACGAATAAGAATGTTTCCTGCTTTTACTTCTTGCCCATCACTTTTTTTAACGCCTAAACGTTTTGCTTGGCTATCACGACCGTTTTTGGTAGAACCGCCACCCTTTTTATGAGCGAAAAGCTGAATGTTAATAAACATCATCATTTTACCTCCAATTCTATAAAGTCTGAAAACCCTTCGTACAAATCTGCAATGCCATAAAGCATGGTGTTTAAAATGGCATCTACTTTTATTTGCGTTGTAGATTGTAAACCGCTGGGTATGCGAATATGTATATAGCCACGCGCTTCATCTCTTTGCATATCTATTTGCACTTGTGCTTCGTATAATAAACCAAGTGCGGCTGTTTGCACGATAGATGATAGCGATGCACAAACAATATCTTCGCCCTGCACGCCGTAGCCTGTGTGACCGTCACACTCTATGTCTACAATGTGCCCTTTGTTTTTAAGTATTTTTACTTTCGTCATGCGTTTAACCAATAGAAACTACATTTAGTTTGGTGTATGGTTGACGGTGACCTTGTTTTTTTCTTTCGTTCTTTTTTGCTTTATACTTGAAAACAACAATTTTATCATCTTTGCCGTGTGCAAGTACTTCGCATACTACTTTAACGTTTGCAAGTGATGCAGCATCTGCTTTTACATTGCCTGCATCGTCTACAAGTAAAGCTACTGGCAATTCTACTTTGCTGCCAACTTCTGCTGACATACGTTCTGTTTTGAACCATTTGCCTTGTTCTACTTTTACTTGTTTGCCGCCTACATTAACAATTGCGTACATGTAACAAACCCTCCTCTCTCCAGTCTCACTGCGAAGGTGTGTGAACAAACCACCTCTTTGAAACCTTTTGCATGTGGCACATGTAAGAATATAGCACACGCGCAAGCGCGTTGTCAAGTTATTTTATAAAATAAAAAGAACACAAGCGTTTGTAATAATTGATCGTTACCGCATGTGCTCATATATGACTGAAACACTAGATTGTACGCCATATTGTTGCATGTAAGAGTAAAGCTGGTCTTCTTCAAATTGCCAAACAATATCACCAGATGTATCCATGATTTCAAAGGTTGTAAATGTATTTTGTTGAATGTGCTTACGCAAAGATTGCAAAGTAGCTTGCGGACTAATGAGTATGTAAGCATGTTTTAAACCTTTAGATAATCCCGCTTGCTTTTGTGCAATGTTCCACATTTTTTGATAATTGGTTTGCGGGTTTTGCTCTAAGCTTGCACTAAACAAAACGATGGCAAAAATTCCCCATGTGGGCTGAAAGGTGAAAAAAACAGAACCCATGCAAAGCAAAAACAACACAATAGAAAATGCAATGGTAATATATTTTACCAAACAAACAGCCACTTTGCGTTGCATTTTTTTTGCAAAAATACCTAATAAAACACGTCCACCATCTAATGGGAAACATGGTAACAAATTTACAACCGCAATAGAAATATTAACAGCAAACACCATAAGCGTATAACTATAACTTATGGGCCATATCCACCAAAAACACATAACAAGCCCTGCTATGCACAAATTAAAACAAGGCCCTGCCAAAGCAATTTTTATTTCGTCGTTTTCTAAAAAATCTTCAAATGAACCTTCAAGCGTTGCCCCACACAAAGATAATTTAATACATCTACTTTTATACCCCAAGCGCGCTGCCACAAAAGCGTGCGCTCCTTCATGCAGACATAAAAACAACAAATACAACACATATAAAAATACCTGATTTTGCAAAAAAATCCATGGCAATAATAAAAAAATCCATGGACTAATTTGCAACCGCATTTTGTTTTTATGTATTCTTCTTTTCTTCATAAAACAACGATATTCCGTTAAATTTTAATAGTACGTGTAACAAAATACACAGAACTCGCGTGACATAATACTACACAAGTATGGGCGTTCCGTCGGCATAAAACAATTGAAATGTTATAACGGGTGCAGTTGTTAGTGCCAACATATCTCCCTGCATAATATGTTGCCATGAAGACGCGCTAACACCTGAGATATAAACGGATTGAATATCACAATACACCCCACTTGCATGATAGCAACGTATGGTTTTTTCATCATCTTCAAGCGTAACAGCAATGCCTGTAAACGGTGCATATATACCCGTGTTGCCCACCACCGCGACTTGGTAAGTGCCATTTTCTATCATTTGTATTTCGCCACCTATAACAGGACTGTATAATACCAAAGTTTGATTTGACGGCAATTCAACATCTCCAACATTCGGTGCAAACACAAATTTAATTTTACCAATATCTTCTAGTGGTGTGGAAAAATTTTCTGTAACCTCTTTGACCCGCAAAGACATACTAGAAGAAAACAGCAAGCCACAAAACAAAACTTGCAGAACACAAACAATGCTAACAAAAGTTTGCACCCATTTTTTGGACCACGTATGCATAGTAAACTATATGAAAATAATAAAAAAAGTAGAACATTACGTTCTACCAAGTAAACCCATTTGTTTTAGCCTATGAGCTGACGCGTGCATAGAAATTTGATAATTTCCACTTTGTTCTATACAAATTTCTACGTGCGGACGTTGATTTAATGCCATATAGTTTTGCAACAACATACCCACTTCTTCTTCCAATATTTTTGTAATGTGTTCTGGAAACTGCAATTTATCGTACACTAAAACATTACGTAATCTTTGTTTTGTATAATCTAATGTATATTCTCTCATATTGCCGACCTCGACCATATTTTTTTTATTTTATTCCATACACCTAATTTAGGTGTGTGCGTTGTTATAACGCGTTTTTCACCACTAATAATGGTTTGCGCAATATTTTCAAAATATTGCATATGTATGCCTATTTCCTGCACAGATGCCACTGTTAATACATCTATTTCGGGAATACATCCAACAACTTCGCAATGCAGAGCTTCTTCAATATCTTGCGCGCTTAACATTTTTTGTTGCACAACATATTCCGTGCGGTAGCGATTCACAATAAGCCCTACCCCTTCTTTTTGCATAGGCTCGATTAAGGACAACACTTTATCGGCATCGCGCAAAGAAGCCAGCTGTGGCACAACCACCACCAAAACTTCACGACAAACTTCTACAGAAAATTGCCAATTTGCATCTACACCAGCAGGGCTATCTATAAGCACAAAGTCGAACATATCTTCTAACTCTTGCATACAGGCTTTCCACGCCTTTTTGTTAGGTTTATATGTATAGGGTTGCGTGCTTGCTAGCAAATATAAATTTTCGTGTTCTGCATCTTGAAGAAGCGCTTGGCGAATACGGCATCGGCCTTCCAAACAATCCGCCAAATTATAAACAACTTGCATTTCAGCGCACAAGGCTAAATCTAAATTGTTTAAGCCAAAATCGGTATCGACAACTACAACAGAATACCCTAAATTGGATATTGCGCAACCTAATGCCGCTGTTATGGTTGTTTTTCCGACACCACCTTTACCTGATGTAATGCATATGCTACGCCCCATAAGTACCTCCTTATTTACCATAGCATGCGCCGTACATTTTTTACGTATAGAAATTTGACGAATTATATGTTTTTGTTACGGTTTTTATACATATTAAAAAAACACGCATTTGCGTGCTTTTTTATAAGTATATAAAGTAAAGATTATAAATTGCTTTGAATTTCTTTTAATAGTTTTACATCGGTAAGCAACATACTACCTCCAAGCACATCGGCATCGAATTTATAACTGTCGACATTGATATTGCAATGCAATTTATTACGCATGAAGTTTTCTGCACCTGTTATGGTAAATGCCCCACCATATAAATAAATACCTTCGTTGTTGATATCGGCAATAATATCGGTTGGCGCCTGCGCAAGCACAGATGATATAGCTTCGGCTACCATATCGTAAAATTCTGCAATGATAGGATATAATTCTGCAGATGTAATTGTTTGGCTTTTTGTTGCTTTGGTTTCTTGGTCGATACCCGTAAACTCCATAGAATTTGTATCGTTAGGGTACAAACTGCCAATATTTATTTTAATGTTTTCCGCTACACCTGCACCGATATTGATATGATACGTTTCTTCTATGTATTTTTCAATAGCTACATCTATACGGCCTCCACCTAAACCAATATCTATACCTGTGAGTATAGAATTTAAACTTAGTATGGCTATATTGGTAGAACCACCACCCATGCACGCAACGCAACGACCGCGTGATGAAGAAATATCTAACGAATGCCCCAGTGCTGTGGTAATAATGGTTGGAACAAGAACAACCTCTCCAATACCTGAAGCATAACATACTTTTTCGAGCATGCTTTTTTCGGTGGCTGTTAAACCGATAGGCGTACAAATAAGAGCTTTTATGGTTGGCCTAAATAGTTTACCCGGAACAACTTTGGATATAAAATGTTTAAGCATAACAACAGCCATTTCCCCATCGACAATACGGCCTTCAAATACTGGGCTTACAACCGTTACACCGTTGGAACGACCCAACATTTTTTTTGCGCCTGCACCAACCGCCTTGATAACTTTATTTTTACCTGTACCAGACACCGCTACCAAACTGGGTTCTAACAAAACAACCCCTTCACCTGTTTTATAAATTGCTGTGGTACTTGTACCCATATTCATAGATAACAATACTGTTGCCATTGACACACCTCTTTTTGTAAGTATACCAAATTTATGCCCTATAGGCAATTAAATACTTACCATAGCTATGAAAAAAAACGGCATGACACCGTTTTTATAGGATTTCAATTTTCTTTTTAAAGAACCTTTCAAAATCTTTTGACGCTTCAAGCGCTTTTTTTATTTCAAAACCATTATCTTGCGTGGTTTCTGTTTTCATAATAACCGAATCGCCTAGAATATCGCAATTGATATCTACAATGGCATTACTACGTGTTCTATCAAACGCTTCTGCTATACGTAAAATAACACCTAATTTTCTTACTGCGTCTAAGTCTTCATCGGTTACCAAGTCTTTATATTTTAACCAATCGGCTAAGACAATATCGCCGCCTTGATGCAATGATGCTACAAAGGCAGACAACACTTGTTCTCGATGTGTTAAACCGTAAATATCGGCACCCATAATTGCCCCGAAAGACAATTTTGCATGTTGATGATAATTGATTCGCTCACCAGCATCATGCAAATAAGATGCCACGCGCAAAATTTTAATATATCCTCTTGGTAATTTATGCAATACGCGAAGTTGTTTAAATAACAACATACACAAATTATATACTTGTTCGTTATGTTTGCTATTTTCGGCTGCGTAATAAGCGTTTTCTCGCGTTAGACTATAACCTAAAACATCGGAAATTGGTTTATCTAATACGGAAGGAATAATATTTTCAAATAATACACCTTCTATAATGCCATAGGTAGATACAAGTACATTGTTTAGCTGAAATTGCTGCATAATTTGAAGTATAGTTTGCGTTGCTGTAATGAATACATCGGCGCGTGATTCGTTTACACCACGAATCTTTTTCGTTTTATCCATACCTAACGCTTTTAATTGTTCAAAAATAGATTGCAAATCTTTTGCTTCGAACGTATAGTTGTTATCTATTTCTACTGGGTGCTTTTTTAACTTTTTCACCATTTTTGCCATATCGACAAAATAACTTCCAACACCTACAACGGTGGTTTCTGGCTCTAATTCATTTACCCACGACAATGATTTCATTTGCGTTTCAATATAATTTGCAAACTCTTTGCATTGTGCTTCAAACGCATAGTTTTCTGTTGGAAACATATTTAATAACGTTATTGGCCCAAAGTTAAGTGTTTCTTGATGCAAAATATTTCTACGGTTATAATGCACAATGTGTATACTTTCGGGTTCAACATTTAAAATAACACCTTTAGGAGCGTCCATAGTATTTAACACCCCTCTATATATAACCGTATTACGATACTCGTCGCTAATTAAATCAAATTTAAAACCTGTAACTGTAAATACTTCATCAAAAAAACTAAGAAGATTTTTAGGTCGGTTTGCCTCATTAAACAAAGCATATGCATACGTTTTTGTTACGTTATGAATATCACATATTTTTTTGAAGTTTTTTAATGTTTGTATGGTTGCTTCTATTTGAGGCTTTTTTAGAAAATGGTCTTTTTCCATGTCTAAGCCTAGTTTTACTGTATCTATTTCTTCATCTTTAATAATAAAATAATTGTTTGGCTCTACACTTGCTACGCGAAGTTTGGCAAAGTATGCGTCTACAACTATAACTGCTACATTTTCCAAAATTATGGTCTCCTTTTTTTTCGTATATGTGAATTATATCACAACATTTTTGCTTTGTATATAATTTCTTTTAAAATTTTATTTTATTCTTGATATGACATGCGTTGGGCATACACGCACACACGCTAAACAAGAAGTGCATTTGGAATGGTCTATTTTTATGACACCATCTTTTTCGTATATGGCTCCGGTTGGACACGTTTGTATACAACGCATACATTTCGTACAACCCACTTTACAATCATCTTGCACTGGCTGTGACCCTGTATAAGCACACAACGGTTGCACATAAGCATTTGCAGAGATCATTTGTATTAAGTGTTTTGGACACATTTTTTCGCAATGACCACAGCCTATGCAACGCTCTTGCAAAACTTCCGCCACGCCTTTTTCGTTAATAATAATGGCTTGCGTTGGGCACACTTTGGCGCAATCTCCATGCCCAAGGCACGCATTTTTACAGGAAAATCTACCTTTTTTGACACAGTTTTCTGAAGCGCATGTTTGCGAACCAACGTATTCCGTTAGCTGACAAGCATCACAACCGCCATGGCAATGAACTACTGCAACTTGTTGAAAGTTGGCCGATTGTTCTTCGGTGAAATATTTTCTATATTTATCGATATCTTGTGAAGAAATAAAAGGACAAGCAGTGATGCTTTTTTCTTTATTTTTTACTCTAACGGCAAACGATTTACAACCTTTTTCTCCACACTTTTTACAATTTAAGTCTGGAAGTAAAGACTGTATGTACACAATTTCTCTATTATCTTTTTTTCTTTGTTTGGTTACCAAATTGATGCATACAATGGTAGCTAAAACCGCAATGGCTAACACTAAAATATAAACGTAAATCATGTTTCACTCCCTTTACAAAATAATACTTGAAAAAACAAGCCCAATAATACACAACACGGACAATACAAAAGGCAAACCTTTTACCCAAGGCTGAAACATTTCGCTAGATACGGTTGACTTAATAGCCGATAGCAAAATAGAAACCATGAAAAACCCTAAGCCCATTCCTGCACAAATTGTAAGCATAACGCCCCAACTTACAGTAACTGGTAAAAAAAGTACGGACCCTATGGTTGCCAAAGGCAATAATAATTCCATATACGATTGCTCTACAACCAGCATATATTCTTTACTTTTGCCTTTAAATACGGCTAGTGCCACCATGTAAAAAATAGATGATACTACGGTAACAATGAGTACAGAGAGCATTTGTAAATTTGCTGGAATGAGAAGATACCGCATACATGCGTAATACAAAATACCTGTAATACATGTGACGATGGTATACACACACCCCACAAATATGGATACAGGAAATTCACGTCTTTGAAAAGAAAGAGATGGTATGGCTACACCTGTGGTAACTGCAATATTGGAACTTACCATTGCACCTAACAAAATAGACAACCAAACACTAAAGCTCATTATTTTCTCCTTTACTCTCTTTTATTTGCTCGCTTCGCATGAAGCGGAAGTTTATTTTATATCTGGCAACCAGCCACTTGTAAGAATTTTGTACTTTTTGTATGTAATATGTAATACTTGTACAAACAAACAATACAGCAATAACCACCATAAATTTACCTAAAAATGTTTGAAAAAATTCTGTTGGGTTTGTTATGTATTGCGAAAATATAGTGCCATACCCCAACCATTCTATGAACAAAGCGGATACAAACACAACGACCACAAAATAAACGACCGTTCTTAAAATTTCTTTTATAATTTTTTCTACTGGGGCTTCAGATGAATACAAAGGTGCTATGGCTAATATGCTAGAACTTAACAATACAAACACCGTACCATTGTGTAATGATTCAAGCGTGGAAATTTCAATCATTTGAAATAATAATGTAATCATAGACACAAGCGTTGCAGCAAAAACTAAGTAAAACAATATTTTATACGTTTTTGTAAGTACATGACGCAACGCATACACGCATACGTAACTAAGCCCGTACACAACCAATGTTGCTAACAAAAGCATAAGTGCCGTTTGCGTATTGTTGATAAAAACCAACAACGGCAATACCGCTAATGTTGCAATTTCTAAGGAATTAAATGCGGTATATTTCATACGATTTTCCCCCTTGCTTGCTTTGGATACAACGCTTTTTCAAGTAACGGAACACAAATATTTGCAACTAACAGCGCCACGACACAGGAAAGATTTTCTAGCGTGCCCACGCATACAAGTATGCCTGACATAATACCGTAAACCCCACCGAAAAACATGGTAGAAACCGCGGAATTTGGGGATGTTGACGGGTCTGTAAGCATAAATACCATAATGAAAATAAAGTTCGCTGCACATAGGTAGTATGGCAGACATACCACACCTTTCCAGATAACAATAATAAGTGCATACGTGACAATAGCCGGAACCATAGCACGCCAAGAAACAGTTTTTCGTAGTAACAAATACAATACAGAAACCAAAGACAATGCTACCATAACACCGCCAATGCTTCCCTGCACATTACCTAGCAATAGATTATAAAAAATGTGCCATGTAAAAGGCGTATTTTCCGTAACAAGTACAAACGGACTTTGCAACATGTTTTGCGTAATACCACTACCCATATACGTTGATAAAGAACCTAAAACGTAACTGACAACCAACACGCCCATGGCCGCAGGGTTGACAAAGTTTTTACCAATGCCCCCAAACAATACTTTAATACAACCATTGGCAAACATTGCGCCCAATATAACGGCCAACGTTGGCGTATGGATGGGCAATAAACTAGCAAAAAGTATACCTGTAATTATACTACTTGCATCATATATTTTCCATTGATTTTTTCCAAGACCGTTCCATAAAAATTCTATAAAAAAACTTCCAAACACCGCAAATAAATATAGAATAAGCGCTTGTGCGCCATACACAAAGCAACTACCCACAATAATTAAGGTAAGCGCAAACAACATATCCATTTGCATAGAAAATACCGAAGATGAAGCACGATCGAACGGTGCTGATGTAATTTTCATTTTGCTCACGTTTTACATGCCCCCTTTTTTAAATTCAACAATGCGTTGCGTTACGTGCCTTCGTGCTGGACAAATATAACTACAATTACCACAACCTATACAAAGCTCTACGCCGTATTTTTTTGCACGAGACATATCTTTCTCGTTTGCGTAACGATCTAACCACATAGGCATTAAACGAACAGGGCAAACATCGGCACATTTACCACAATCAATACATGTTGTTTCTTTTTCGCTTAGTATATTATTGTGTAAGAAAAACAACCCACGCATACCTTGGTAAACGCCAATATCTAGTTTTTCCTGCGCATAGCCACGCATGATACTGTCGGCCACAACGGTTTCGGCTTTCATGTTTTGTACTTTAACAAAGTCTAAAATATCTTGAATAAGCGTACCACGCTTGATGAAATAATTTCCCCAACGAATATCTTCGTCACTTTCTACGGTAATAATTCTTTCTATATCTACTTCATTTTCTACGCATGCTCGGTACATAGCATACGCATCACACGCTGTTTGCAACGTATATTTTCCGTGCAAAGCTAAAACTTTAGCTTTTTTTAAACATTGCAATATATATGTACCATACAATGGGTATATATTCGGCAACAAATATACTTGGCAACGATAGTTTTTATAAGAAGCAAACACTTTTTCTAAATCTCGCACCAGCGGACTTTGTTCTTTATTAACTAAAAATATAATGCTCTTTGTATTTGCCGCATCGGCAAGATACATACTTCCCTGCACAACCTGTTCCATGTAATATTGCAAGCACGCTTGCTCGTTTGTTTTAAAAGGTTCGGTATCGGTAGCGTTTATGATAACACCATGCGTAAAATCTTGAATGGTGTTTTGCAAATATTGTGTATATAACGCGCCTTGCATCATAGGTTCTGTACAAACAACGCCGGCTTCTAACATGCGTTTAATATACCCACCGCGGTTTTTTTGCACATTTTCTAATAGTTGCTTATTATGAAGATAATCGTTTCTGATAACAATGGTTTTACAACCCACACCATGCGCGCTTAAACTTTTATTGATAGTAACAACCTTTCCGCTTACGGGTGCAAAAAATGCAGAACTTTTCCCCTTCCCGCGTGCTAAAAGTTGACCTTCTTTCACAACATCACCTTCAGCTACTTGAATATCAAGAGCTTCGTCGATAGGCGTTTTTAAATCTATATGATAAAACTCAAAATCAGGTACAGCATCGGGCTTATTGTTTTTTGTATGTTCGTGTAAAAGCGGTAAGGATATACCTCGCTTTATAGAAATATACTTCATGCAAATTTTTCTCCTTACGCCTATTGTACCAAATGCGCCTTTTTTTGTAAAATAATTGCCTAGGGGTAAGCATAAAAAAAGCACTTGCGTGCAAGTGCTAAAAAATGTATTATGTATTCTTTTTTTGCTTATGTTTTTTCACAATTTGTACAATCATTTGTATAAGGCTTGCAATACCAATTAGGCCAATAAATACCCCGTATATGATGGATAATATTTTCCCTTTTACCTCAACAGCTAAAATAGCCCCTAATGCACTAACAATACTTGCTGCAAGCGCTATATACCAACCTTGTTTATAATCGATAAGTTTTTGTTTTGTGTAAATAATGATAACAATAACCGCCATAGGAACAAATACGGTTAAATTGACACCTTGTGCCACATGTTGTGGCGTGTGCATAAAAAGCGTGAGTAAAGGTAACAAAAGAGTGCCACCACCCATACCCATGCCGGCAACAACCCCGCTAAACAGAGCAATAAGTGCATACCATAAAAAATCCATATATTTCTCCTTTTAAAAAAATATCATTTTTACAGCAGCGGCTATCATGAGTAATGCAAAAATAAGCGCTATATACTCGCTTTTTAATTTTTTTAGCGCTACTGTTCCTAGCACGCCCCCAATAAGCGTACCTAATAAAACAGGCCAAAACACAGCACTTTGCACGTATCCTTTTACAATATACACAATGCTACTGATGAAACAAACAGGTAAAATAACCGCCACCGCGGTTGCGTGTGCTGTTTTCGTATCTTCTTTAGCAATAAAATGCAGTGCAGGAACCAGCAACATGCCTCCCCCGGCCCCCATAAAACCGCTGACGAAACCAACCAGCGCGCCTATAAAAATAAGTATTGTTACTTTCCATCCTTTTTTCATACAAATAGTGTGTGTTTTAGCCATTATTTTCATACCAAGATTATAAAAATGATTGATATTCCCTATGTTTTTTTGTATAATACTACTTGTATTACTTAATATATATACAGCAAATTCGTTTAAGTGAGGTTTTTATGACAAAATTAAAAAAATCGGTTTGGGCAATTTTATTAGCATGCATGATGTTTATTCCAAATATAGTTTCACCTATGTTTGCTTTAGCTAGTGCTTTTTATGAACCGAGCAAAGTAAAAGATTATGTTTTTTCTTCTGGTAGTACGTGGGTAACAGCTACTTCTTACACTAAGCCTACAGCACCAAAGGCAGAAGATTATGTAACCGAAGATTATGAAGACGGTACACAAAACCCTGAATATAAAGAAGATTATGCGCAATATGAAATAGATTTAGACAACTACACAACTCGTTTTCAACAATACGCTTACGCAGAAAGTGGTTCTACGGGTAACTTAGTGTATAGTTTTATTGATGTTTCAGAAGCAGAATGGGCAAAAACCGATGACGCTTACAGTACAGAAGTGTTAAACAAATACGGTTTAGGCGCATATGCAAGCACTATAAACTTAGACCCTATGCAAGATACAACCAACCAAAAATACTTGCTACTTAACGCAGTAAATAACGGTTCTATGTTTTCTTATAAAACAAATTCTACGTTTACCATGGATTCAAACAGTTATTACCATATTTCGTTTGTTGTAAAAACTTTGGGTGAAGGCACGAAAGCCTATGTAGGTATTAGCAATGAATTAGAACATGTGGTTGAAGTTAACACAAACGGCGATTGGGCGCAATACGATTTATACATTGCCACAGAATCTGCTTCGTCTTCTAAAGTAAACTTGCAGGTTTCGTTAGGTAATTTTACCGATGATACGGAAGCACGCTATAGCACTGGCGCGGTTTTATTTTCTACAGCACAAGTGTACAAAATTAGTTATTATGATTTTGCAGAAGCAAAGTACAATCAAACAGAAACCACTGCCTTTTTCTACAACTCAGGTATAAACACATTAAACAACCCTGACTTTGACGACCAAAGCGATTTTGCGGTTTGGTCGGAAGACGTTGACAACACAAACTGGGCCATTTGGTATGATGAAAACATTTCTGAATCTTCGAAAAAGAATTATTTAGCCACCATTGTAGAAGAAACCGCAGAAGAAGCTTTAATGGTAGAAAAAACTGTTGGTGAAGGCGACGATGCCACAACAGAAAAAGTTGGCTATGCTACTTTCCCTACCACAAACAATTTTGCTGGCGAAAGTGCAACCAATAATATTTTAAAATTAACCAATAGCGGTAAAGCTATGGAAATGGCTTTAAGAAGCGCTCCAATTACCATACTTCAACAAGCATTCTATAAAATTACAGTTTATGCAAAAGCGACAGATAAAGACGCGCAATTAAAAATAAGAGCGTATACTGAAATAACCACAGGTGGAACACCTAACAAAGAATTTAGTAAAGAAATTACGTCTAGCCCATATACATCTTCTTCATCTGATATTTTAAACGGCTGGCAAGAGTACACCATTTATGTACAAGGACATTCTTTATATAACACAGAAATTTATATCGACCTATTTGCAGGCTCGAAATCCACCATTTATGTTGACCATATTTCTGTACAACGTGTAGATTACAGTGCTTACAACAGTGCAAGCAACAAATTAGACCTAGCACCTTCTACCCTAGTCGCTGGTGACAGCATTATGTCTAACGCTTCGTTTAACTGGGCTTCTACGGAAGGCATTCAACAAGAAAATGTTGCTTACCCTCTTTCTGCAAAATCTTGGAGCAGTGTTGCTTCCGATAAAGAAGAATACAAAGATTTTGCGGTTACCAGTGGTATTGTGCCTACCAACAATGAAATTGTTTTTGTAGATACAAACAATACTTCATATACCAATTATATTAACGCAGAAGACATGTACCAATCGGCAGCATTAAAAGGTCTTTTAAACGGTGCAAACAGTGGCATTCGCAACATTCCTGTATATAGAAACGGCCTTAACGTATATATGATGAGTACATACGACGCCGACAGCGATACATACAACAAAACACAATATTTTACAAGAACATCTTCCACCTTTACCCTTTCTTCAAGCAAAGTGTATGCAATTACTTTCCAAGTATATGTGACTGAAAACACAGAAAATGTAACTTGCAGTTTATTGTTTGGCGATGCAATTATGTCGACGATAAACATTTCAGAAACAGCAACCCCAAACACTTGGCAAACGTACACATTTTATGTACAAACCGATAGCAGTTCAAAATCTATAAAACTTCAATTTGGATTTGGTGATACCGTATTGGATACCGTTGGTAAAGGAACGTTTTTTGTGGCAGATTTTAGAACACAAACCATTGACAAAACAGATGACAAAACAACCGATGAGTTATTTGCCGAAAAGGCAGATATTGCCATAAACGAACAACAAAGGCAACATTACACTTGCCTAGACTTTAAATATGAAAACTGGACAATGATTGCGTCTAACCCAGATAACAATGCAAATAAAGGGTTGTATACAATTAACAATTACACAACGCATAAAGACAGCACTACCGAAAACGTTTTTGTGGGCGTTTTAGACACATCTAGAAATGATTATGCAGAAATTACGTTTAGTGGTGTAAATGCAAATGATGTTACGGTTGCCGAAGAAGCAACGCATAACAATGTATTGGTTATCAACCATGAAGAAGCAGGCTACACGTATTTGCAACCAAGCGTAACAAAAACATTAAGTTCAAATAACTATTACGAACTTACCGTTCGCGTAAAAACAACAGAACTAACTGGCGGTAAATTTACAATTTCTATTCCTAAACTTAATTTTGCATGGACAGATATTGACACCTCTTCAAGTACCGACGTTGACGCGAATGGATACGTTACCTATACCCTACTTGTTCGCACAGGAACTTCTTCCGTAACTTCGTTAGGCGTTGAATTTAAGTTAGGAACCAATGATAACAACGCTCAGGGTACAGTTTTTGTTTCAGACTACACGATAACCACCTTGACTAAGGCAGACTATAACACAGCGTTAGAAGAATTAGATTTTTCAAAAAGCCATACCAAGAGCATTGACCTTTCAACAAGTGTTTCAGATTCTAATTTAGATGATACAGATACCGCAACTATTTTATTTGTTGTATTCTCCTCTATTTTATTGGTAGCATCTTTAGTGATTGCATTAGTTGGTTCGGGTATAAAAAAATTACCAAAACACAACACGGTACATGTAGAAAACAAATATAACCCTAAACAGCCAACCGATAACGGTGCAGATAGCAATACAAAACCTGATGGCGGTATTGTGTAATAAAACAAAAAAAAAGTAAGCGTAAGGTCAAATCATTTTGAAACTAGCAAAATAAACAAGAAAAAAGAGTTTTACTTTTAAAGTAAAACTCTTTTTTATAATTAGTTTCAAAAATTATAGACAGATTAAATACTTTTGAAACAGATAAAAATTTGATAAGTAGTGTATAAAGTGTTTGAATTTTAAGATTACTGAGTTTTAGTTTTTTTTCTTAAATTTATTTATAAACAAGAAAACTCCAAGCAATACAATTGTTGAAATGCTTATCACCAAAATCAGTGCAAGTGTTGAAACATCATGGCCGAAAAACGACATTTTCACATCAAACCCGCTGGCAATACCATTTATCATTTCTTGTGGCAAAGTTTCTCTCATCCTATTTAAAACACTGTTTAAAAACCCTTGTCTGAACAAAACGGTTGCGTAAGTGCCTGGCAAAAGAGAAACAAAGTATTGCATACCTTGCCCCATTGCGCTAATTGGCATATATGCACCACAAATAAATCCGTATAAGGCAGAAACAAGAGTGCAAACCCCACTTACTACTCCTTGGGAATGGGTGAAGGTCCAAATTATATTTGCTAAAATTGTACCAAAAAGCGAGGTTATAATAATCCCAAAAACAATTAATAAAATATCAACAAAAGTGATATAAAATCCAACACAGGCAAGATAAATTAGCCCGACTATGAGTAAAACAAAATTAATTATAAATGTAGAAAATAAATTTGCTAACACATAACTTAATTGAAGTGTACTTTTTTTAACTGGCGATACCATAAAGTCTATGTTTGCTCTATTTATTTTATCAATAACCATCATTCCTGAACAAAATGCAACAGTTATACAAGAAGTTGCAAGAACGGATGAAAACAGCCACCCACCAGTGAGGGCGTCAATTAGGCTTTGGTCCAAATCAAAACCTTGGATTATTGAAAGAATGCTGTCTTCATAAGTTGATTTTAAAAAAGCTATAAAGAGAACAAGTAAAATAAGTGGGGTTATAAGTGAAACCAAAAAGGTCATTTTGTCTTTGAAGTATAATTTTATATTTCGTAAAGTCAAATACCTCATCTTTCTTAGTTCTGACTGTTTATTCATATATTCTCCTTCAATTCTTTTCCTGTGATAGATAAAAAGACATCATCCATTGAACCTTTTACAATTTCAATATCTTTAAATAGGTTGTTGTGCTTCACTAGAAAATTTTTCGCTTCATCTGTGCTTTTAAACAGTATTTCTAAGCAATTCTTTTCTTTTTTATATGGTATTTTTGCCTTATCTAAAATCTCAAAAATACTGTTGTCGTATTTATATGCTTTAATGTAATCGTTGGCGTACTTATTCTTTAAAGTTAAAGGAGAACCTTCGGCAACAATTTTTCCACCATCAATAATAACAACATTATCGGCGATACTTGCTTCTTCCATATAATGAGTGGTTAATAGCACTGTCAAATTTGTTGTTTTTCTTAATTCGTTAATCGTATCCCAAACAAGCTTTCTTGTCTTTGGGTCAAGCCCAGTTGTTGGTTCATCAAGTATTAAAATATTGGGCTTATGTAAAAGTGCTCTCACAATATCCACTTTTCGTTTTTGACCACCACTTAACTTATCAAGTTGTTTTTTTAAGATTTGTCCGAGGTCAAGTTTATCTATGAAATATTTTAAATTATTTTCAAATTCTTTTTTGTCCATACCATAAAGCATTGCTCTATATCTTAAATTGTCATACACAGATAGTTTTTTATCAAGTACAGATGTTTGAAAAACAATTCCAATACTTGGTAAAATTTTAGAAATTTCATCCACTGAAAAATTATTAACAAAACAGTCGCCACTATCACGCTTTAACACGCCAACAAGAATATTGATAGTTGTGCTTTTCCCTGCTCCATTTAACCCCAAAAAAGCAAACAACTCACCCTCTTCGACAGAAAATGTAATATCATCAACTGCTTTTGTGTCGCCAAAAAATTTCTTTAAATTCCTTATCTCAATAATATGACTCATAAAAATCCTTTAATTTTTTGATTTTCAATTTAAAATTATTGTATCATAAAACTTTATGTATTGTCTATCGTATGGTGAAAAAATAAATCTATACGATAATAAAAGTGTGTATTGAAATAAAAAAGAATATAAATTGACTATGTTGTTAGAGAAATTTAAAAAATCATAAAAGATACTTTAATATAATTTGGCTGTTAAACGTGTGCTTGTCTTGATACAAGAACTTATATCAAAAATTATGATGTGTATGTGGTGATATAACAAAAAAAGAGTATATTTTAAGATAAAACTTAATTTATACTCTTTTCTTTCTCAAAAAATACTGCTAGTTTCAAAAGTTAGCGATAAAAGCCTACTTTTTTTATACCCTTTAACCTAAGTGAATTAAATATCTTTCTTATAACATACCTTTCTACGAATAAGTTCTCTCTCGAACATATCGAGCGCGCCAATGGCTGGTAAATTATCTTCCAGTTGTAAACCTGTATCGGCATATACAATATTGTGTTTTTGAAGTCTGCGCAACATATTTGTAATAATAACGCTTGTAACACCCATGCCTTGATATTTAGGGTCTACCGCAATTAAAACCAGCTCTACGGCTTTTGGGTGCTTTAAAGCATGCAATAATCTAAAAATACCAAAAGGTAAAAGTCTACCTTTGCTTTTACGCATAGCCGTAGCAAAAGACGGATACCCTATACCAAACCCAATAAGTTTCTCATTTTTATCAAAGATTAAACACAAATAGTCTTTATGCAACACTAGCTTAAATAAATTGATCGTTTGTTGCACTAGTTTTTCTGTAAACGGAATGGTACCATATAATTTTGCATAGCATTCATCTAAAAGCTCAAATACTTCTTTGCCGTATTTATCAATAGCTTCTTTGGTGCTACGGAAATGTTTTTCATGGAAACCGTAACGTTTTTCTACAATTCCTGCAACTCTTTCTACGCGTGGGTTGTTTTCTTTAGGTACATAAATGCGCCATTCTACCCACTTTGCATCTGGTGTATACCCATAATTTTCTACAAGTTGTTGGTAATATGGGTAATTGTAATTCCCTAAAAAGGTTCCTTCAACCTCAAACCCTTCGGTTTGCAAGCCTTCGCGCTCTAAATCGTTAAAGCCAAGCGGACCATGCACGGTAGTCATGCCTTTTTCTTTTGCCCATGTTTCTACTGCCGACAACAACGCTGTGGCAACTTCTTGATCGTTAATACAATCAAAGCGTGAAAAACGAGCATATTTTGCTTTGTTTTTTAAATTGAATGCATGGCTGATAATGCCTGAAATTCTGCCAACCACTTGATTATTTTTATATGCTAAAAAGTAAACCACTTCGCTTTCTTCGTAGTTAGCATTCTTTTTAGGGTTGGTCATATTAAATTCATCCATTTCCATAGCTGGAACATAATATGGGCTATCTTTGTATAATTTCATTGGAAATTTTACAAACGTTTTTAAATCTTTCCTTTTATGTATTTGTTTAATTTCTACCATAAGTATCTCCTATTTTTTGCACATATTTGATTATATATTTTTTTCCAATATTAGACAAGTGTTTTAAAAAACAAATTTCTTTATTTCGTTTTAAGTATTTATTGTTTTGCATACACATACTATTAAAAAGGAGTATATATGAGCGGTAGAAAAATTTTTAAGGCTGTAGCCATTATTACAGTGTTCTCTATTTTAACGAGAGCTTTAGGGTTTTTATTTCGTATATTTTTATCAAGAGCTCTTGGCGCCGAGTTATTAGGTGAATATCAGGTGGCTATGAGTGTTTTTGGTGTTTTACTTACTTTCATTTGTAGTGGCTTACCTTTGGTTGTTTCACGCTCGGTGGCAAGTAAGCGTGCGGATAACGATTTAGAGGGCGAATACAAAGTTGTTGGCGCGGGATTATGTATTTCTTTAGCTATTACCATTATTGTAATGCTTGTTATTTTAATTATTCCAAATGCAATTACCGCTTTATTTAGCAACAATATATCTTCCACTATGCTTTTTCTACTTTTACCTGCACTTATTTCAAGCAGTTTATATTCTATTTTCCGCGGGGCTATGTGGGGGCAAAAAAGATTTTTCGCCATTAGTTTTACCGAACTATTTGAACAAGTTTTACGCATGATTTTATGCGCTATACTATTAAGTGTTGGAATTACTTCCTTATCTTTACCTGAACTTGCGGGGCTTTCTTTAAGTTTAGCTTGCATAGGTAGCGCCATATTAGCGACGATTATTTATTTTGCTGTTGGTGGAAAAGTAAAACAACCTAAATTTTTTATTAAACCACTTTTAAAAACAAGCACGCCTATTACTGCCGTTAGAACGATTAGCAGTTTGGTACAATCTTTTATAGCCTTAATTATACCTATTCGCTTGATGGCAGCAGGGCTTACACAAGGAGAAGCACTTGCAGAATTTGGTATTGCCACGGGTATGACGTTGCCTTTACTTATGGTTCCTTGCACACTCATTAGTTCTATAGCCGTTGCTTTTGTTCCTGAAATTAGTGGACAAACCGATAACATTGACAAACAACCACCACGCGAACTTGCAAAATTAAAAACGCATATTAACCTTTGTGTAAATGTAAGTATTGTAATAGCGTTTATTCTATTCCCTGCTTTTGCCGCGATTGGCATGCCGATTGGAGAAGCTTTATTTCACAATGAAAAAGCTGGCTACTATTTAATGCTTTCCGCCATTGTTATGCTTCCCATTTGTTTATCGCAAATTACTTCAAGCATTTTAAACTCTTTAGGCTTAGAAATGAAATCGCTTATAAATTATGCGATTGGTGCCATTTTACTGTTTTTATCTATTTTCTTTTTGCCTAAGTGGATTGGCGCGGTTAGTTTAATTGTTGGCTTAGGTAGCTTATATTTTGTAACCACCATTTTAAATTTAGTTATGCTGCATAAACGAAACTTATTATCTTTTACGTATGTAAAAAACATTTTGCTTTTACTCGTTGTAAGCATACCTTGCATTTTATTTACTAAATGGTTCTATCAAATACTTAGTCATTATATGAGTTTATTTATATCGACCGCTATTACTGGAGCTGTTAGCGTAGGTTTATTTGTTTCTATTTGCGCTATTTTTAATTTGGCTAATTTCCGTATTATTTTATTTAGAAAACGCAAGGTTGCAAAGGCAACCGCATAGATAATACCCCTAGCATTTGCTAGGGGTATTATGTGTAACAAATACGGTATTTCGTTATATTTCAGTGCTATGTGTTGCATAATTAAAATATATTTTGCAAATTCAACTCGTAATCTTGACGAAAATGTTTAGAAAAATCGATTAAGTTTTGAATTTCTGTATATGCTTCCGTATAATCGTTTTCTGCTGTATAAGATTGTATACGCGACAAACCTACCTCAACATCTTTTAAATTTGTGTGCCATACAAATATTTTTAATACTTTTTTCTTTTCGGTCCATTCCTCGTGTAATTCTTTTAATAACTTTATATTTTCTTCTGTGTTCATATTTTCTGTGTTTTTTTGCAACTGCTGTTGTACATAGTAAAGTCTATCTTCTAAGTACAAAAAAGTTTTACACACATATCTTCCCTCAAGAATGCAACCAATAATGGTTACAATGAATAGTATGAAAATAAAAACCATTCGTTTCACCAGTTACCTCCTTGGTAGTTGGGGTATGTGAATGTAATGTACGGAGAATATTTAGGCTGAACAAAAACCTTACCATTATTATCTATGGTAAGTAGTGCAATATCTTTGGTTTTGTGTACATGGCATTTACTTTTACATTCTTCAATGAATACTTCATCTACTTGCGCCACACGCAAGTTTTCTTTCATAACGTGTCCATCCATAACTAAACTTACAGGCAATGCACTAGGTTCGTATTTTATTCGCATATCTTCTTTGGTAACAGGGCTATTTCCTGCTTTAGGTATGACACACATTTTTCCGTTGGTTTCTAAAATAGCGTATGCAACTTCGTCAATACAAAAAACATTACAACCGCGAAGTGATTCAATTAAATCATCTAAGTTCATATTGAGTTTAACAAGTTCGTTATAATTGATGCCTTGTGGTGTAATAAGCACCGCGGGGCGCCCAGAAATAATATAACGCGCCTTCATACTTTTTCTACCAAGCAAGCATATAACATAGTGTAATACAAACAAAGCTATAATTGGAACAACGCCATGCGCAAGTGGAACAGAAATTTCTGACATAGGGATACAAGCCAAATCAGCCAAAATTAATGTAATAACCAATTCAAAGGGTTGCATTTCGCCAATTTGTCTTTTCCCCATTAAACGTATAACAACAAGCACCACAATATAAATAATGATGGCTCTTAAAAACATATTTAGCATATAGTAATTTTTTACGTATACACAATTTTTATACAAAAAAAAGACACTTTACGTGCCTTTTTATCTCTCTTATTTTTCTATACGTTTTTCAGTTTCGAAAACCACAGCAACAACCCCTGGGCCAGTATGCGCGCCTATAACAGGGCCAATCCAGCCTGTTTTAATTTGCGCTTGCGGATATTTTGCTTGAATAAGTTGCACTAATTTTTCAGTATCTGCCCAGTTATCTGCGCTAGCAATACGAGCTGAAAAATTCGGTTTTTGTACAGCATATTTCTCTATAGATTGTAAAACCGTTTGCAATGCTTTATTCATACCCATAACTTTATTTACCACAAACAGTTTACCTTCGTTGTTAATATTCAATATAGGTTTTAAATTTAGCATAGTGCCAAACGCTGCCGCTGCACCGCTGACTCTACCGCCACGTTTTAGGTGGTATAAATCGTTTACAACAATCCAGTGCTGTACGCGATGTGCAAACGCCTCTACTTTTTCACAAGCTTCTTTAAATGGAACGCCCTGGTTGCGTAACTCAATAGCGTAATCTAACACAAACGCGTTACCTTGTGATGCCGATACTGTATTTACAGAAACCACTTCAATGCCTAATTTTGCACTTACTTTTTGAGCAGCACGTACAGAATTTTCGTATGTTGACGATAACCCCGAGGATAACCCTAAGTGCATAATTTGCGTTGCATTATTTTCTTTAGCTACTTTTTCAAAAAATTCTTCGTGTGCGTACTCTGTTATTTGTGAAGTTGAAGGCATAGCGCCTTTTCTTATAAGTTCGTAAAAATTATGAAATTCTTCGTCGGTGCTAAACTCATCGCTATATTCTTTATCATCAATAATATACGTTAGCGGAATATAAGGAATTCCCATCTCTTTTAATACATTTTTTCTTTCATCACAAGACGTATCTACTGTTATTGTGAACATAAAGCCTCCTTTGCTGTATTGAGTATAGCAAAACCCTTATATTTCGTCAAATTGTACCTTACAATTTTTTCTGTTTTTCTAAAATCTTTTTTAAGTATTGCCCGGTGTAACTTTGTTTGTTTTGCGCTAGTTCTTCTGGCGTACCTTGTGCAACAATATTACCACCCTTTTCTCCGCCTTCTGGTCCTAGGTCTATAATATAATCTACCGTTTTTAGTAACTCTAAGTCATGTTCAATAACAAATACGGAATTGCCTGTGCTTACCAAACGTTGTAAAATAGACACTAACTTATCTATATCGTATGTATGCAAACCTGTGGTTGGTTCATCTAAAATGTATACTGTTTTACCGGTTGGGCGTTTAGCAAGTTCGGTGGCAAGTTTTACCCTTTGTGCTTCCCCACCAGAAAGCGTGGTGGCAGGTTGCCCCAGCTTAATATAACCTAACCCAACATCGTAAAGTGTTTGCAATTTATTTTTTAGCGACGGGTAATTTTCGAAAAACTTTAATGCTTCTTCTACGGTCATTTCTAACACTTCATAGATGTTTTTACCCTTGTATAACACTTCTAACGTTTCACGGTTATATCGTTTCCCTTTACACACATCACACGTTACATATACATCTGGTAAAAAATGCATTTCAATTTTATGCACGCCATCGCCACCACAAACTTCACAACGACCACCCGATATGTTAAAGCTAAAACGGCTCATGGTGTATCCACGCATTTTGGCTTCAGGTGTAGACGCAAAAATTTCACGAATAGACGTAAATAAGCCTGTATATGTTGCTGGATTACTACGCGGTGTTTTTCCAATAGGGCTTTGGTCTATAACAACCACTTTATCTACATTTTCAAGCCCTTCAATACTTTCACAAGCGCCTTCTGGTTGTTTGGTGCGCATAATGCGATTAGATATATAAGGTTGCAATACTTCGTTAATTAAACTACTTTTACCGCTACCTGAAACACCTGTAATGGCAACAAATAACCCTAGTGGCAACGCAACTTGTATACCTTTTAAATTGTTGTGCGTAACGTTATGCATGGTCAGCCACTTATCTTTCGGTTTACGCCTTGTAGTAGGACAAGGAATGGATTTAGCGCCAGAAAGATATTTACCTGTAATAGAATGCTCGTTTTGCATAATATCTGCTACAGTACCCGTTGCTACAATTTTTCCACCATGTACGCCCGCCTTAGGACCAACATCGACAATATAATCGGCATGACGAATCACTTCTTCGTCGTGTTCAACCACAATGATGGTATTGCCTAAATCACGCAACTTTAATAACGAATCAATAAGTTTAGATGTATCACGAGGATGCAACCCTATGCTAGGTTCATCTAAAATGTACAAAACGCCCGTAAGACCGCTACCTATTTGCGAAGCTAAACGAATACGTTGCGCTTCGCCACCGGAAAGTGTAGACGCAGTACGCGAAAGCGTTAAATACCCAAGCCCTACATTCTGCAAGAAATGCAAGCGCGCTACAATTTCTTTCATTATCGGCTGACTGATCGTTTTTTCTTTTGCTGTTAGTTTTAACTGTTCAAGCCACGGAATCATGGCATCTACCGACATATCGGTAACATCGGCAATGTTTTTCTCTGCAATAAACACGTTTAAAGCTTGTGGGTTTAAGCGACGCCCATGACAAACCTCGCACACATGTTCTTGCATGTATTTTTCGAGTTCTTCTTTTATTTTATCGCTGTTCGATTCTTTATAACGTCGGTAAATGTTAGGAATAATGCCTTCAAATGGACGGTTAGTAGTAATACCCGTAGTAGACCCTAAATTGTATTTCACCTTTACAGGTTCTGTACCCGTGCCATATAGTAAAATATCTATCACTTTTCTTGGTAAATCTTTTATAGGCGTACGCAAAGAAAAATTGTATTGTTTGGCAAGCGCTGTATAGTACGATTTTGCCACATCACCATCGCGCCAACCGGAAACATCGATACCGCTTTCTGCAATGGAAAGATTTGGATCTGGAATAACCAAATGCTCTTGTACTTCTAATGTAGACCCAATTCCGCTACAATTTGGGCAAGCGCCTTGTGGTGTGTTAAAAGAAAACAAACGTGGTGAAATTTCTTCAAAACTATACCCACATTCTTCACAAGCATTTTTGTTAGAGTACATATCTTGTGTGCCGTCCATATGGTCAATGAGCACTAACCCTTCAGCTAAATGCAGCGCAATTTCAATACTATCGGCAATACGGCTACGCAAACTTTCCTTTAAAATAATTCTATCAACAACAACAGAAACATTGTGCTTTTTGTTTTTATCAAGTTCCATAGGTTCTGATATATCATGCATCTCGCCATCGATTTGCACGCGAACATATCCTTGCTTTTTAAAGCCTTCTATTAGTTTCACAAACTCGCCTTTACGCCCACGCACTACAGGTGCTAGTATCATAAATTTTGCGCCTTCCCCTAGTTTCATAACGGAATCAACAATGGTATCAACGCTTTGAGAACGAATAGGTTTATGGCAATGTGGACAGTATGGCACACCAACGTGTGCAAACAATAACCTAAAATAATCATAAATTTCGGTAACCGTTCCCACCGTAGAACGAGGATTGTTTGACGTTGTTTTTTGGTCGATGGCTATTGCGGGAGAAAGGCCTTCTATACGGTCGACATCCGGCTTTTGCATTTGCCCTAAAAATTGGCGCGCGTAAGAAGACAAAGACTCCATATAACGTCTTTGCCCTTCTGCAAAAATGGTATCGAATGCTAAACTACTTTTACCGCTACCCGAAAGCCCTGTAAATACCACAAATTTGTCTCGCGGAATACGTACCGTTACGTCTTTTAAGTTGTTCTCTTTAGCACCAACTATGGTAATACATTTTTCTTCTTTCATTGTTTGGTTCCTTTTGCTTTTTTATTTTGCTCGTTTGTTAGCGCTTGTAATTGATCACGCAATTCAATCGCTTGTTCAAAATCTAAATTGTTCACAGCAACTTTTAACATAGCTTTTATGGTTTCTATTTGTTTACGAACATTTTTTGCATCGTATGATTTTTCTTCTTTGGTTGTAATAGATAACGTATTTTGTATAGGTTTAATAATGGTTTTTGGCGTAATGCCATGTTTTTTATTGTATGCATCTTGCAGTGCACGACGGCGCTGGGTTTCCGAAATGGCTTTTTGCATACTTTCGGTAATGACATCGGCATATAAAATAACTTTACCTTCGGCGTTGCGGGCAGCACGACCTATGGTTTGAATAAGCGCACCCTCGCTACGCAAAAAGCCTTCTTTATCGGCGTCTAAAATAAGAACTCGTCGAACCTCTGGCATATCTAACCCTTCACGCAATAGATTGATACCTACAACAATATCTACAACCCCTTTGCGCAATTTGTTAATAATTTCTAACCTTTCCATGGTTTTTACTTCCGAATGCAAATAACTTACTTTAAACCCTTGCTCTTTTAAATAATCGGTCAGTTTTTCTGCCATGTTTTTGGTAAGCGTAGTAATAAGCGTTCTGCCACCAGCAGCAATATTTTTATTGAGTTCGTCCATAATATTATCCATTTGACCTTTGGTTGGCCTTACTTCAATTTCTGGATCTAACAAACCTGTTGGACGAATAATTTGCTCGGCAATGTTATCTTGTCGTTGTAATTCATATGGGCCTGGTGTGGCCGAAACCGCAATCATTTGATGCCACTTTTGTTCCCATTCTTCAAATTTTAAAGGACGGTTATCGTATGCTGATTTTAAACGGAAACCATATTGCACTAAATTATCTTTTCTTGCTTTATCTCCGTTATACATAGCACGTATTTGCGGTATAGTGATATGGCTTTCATCAATTAAAAGCAGAAAGTCGTCTGGAAAATAATCCATAAGCGTATAAGGAGCTTCTCCAATTTCACGTCCATCAAAATAGCGCGAATAGTTTTCTATGCCACTACAATACCCCACTTCTCGCATCATTTCAATATCGTAACTCACGCGTTGTTTTAATCTTTCGGCTTCTAATATTTTTCCAGCATCACGCATAGCCTGCACTTCCTCTTCCATATCGGCTTCAATACGAGCCAAACAAGCTTGCATTTTTTCACTACTTGTTGCATAGTGGCTGGCTGGAAATATAGCTACGTGTTGTAATGTGTGCAAAACATTACCCGTTACCGCATCTATTTCACTTATTTTTTCAATTTCGTCACCAAAAAAATCAACACGTATAAAAGCTGTAGATTGATTGGACGGAAAAATATCTAACACATCACCTTTCACGCGGAAGGTAGAACGAACAAAATCTATTTCATTACGTTTATACTGAATATCTACAAGTTTGGAAATAACTGCATCGCGCTCTATTTGCATACCAGGGCGTAAAGAAACTGCCAAACGCGCATATTCTTTCGGCTCACCCAACCCATAAATACATGAAACCGATGCAACAATAATTACATCTCGGCGTTCAAATAGCGCGCAGGTTGCTGAATGGCGAAGTTTATCAATTTCTTCGTTAATGGATTGCTCTTTTTCTATATAGGTATCGCTAGAAACAATATAAGCTTCTGGTTGGTAATAATCGTAATAGCTAACAAAGTAGCCCACCATATTGTTAGGAAACAATTCGCGCAATTCGTTACAAAGCTGTGCTGCCAAAGTCTTGTTGTGCGCAATTAAAAGCGTTGGTCTGTTGACCCTTTCAATAATATTGGCCATGGTATACGTTTTTCCGCTACCTGTTACACCTAACAAAACTTGCGTACGTAATCCATCGTTAAGCCCTTGCACCAAAGAAGAAATGGCGGACTCTTGGTCGCCACGCGGAACTTTATCACTAACGATTTGAAATGCTTTATCTTCTTTCATATATCTCTAGTATACCCCAAACATACAAAATGAACAATACTTTTTAGAACTTTTGCTATTAGACGTTTATTTTTTAAAAAACCACAGTAAACAATGTCACACATAATATAAAAAAGTAACGGAATACCGTTACTTTTATTGCATTGTCACACATAGCACCTGCATAACATAAATGAAATTTTTTAAAAAATTATTCGTGCCTTAATGCATCAATTGGTTGCAATGAAGCAGCTTTAACTGCTGGGTACATACCAAAAATAACCCCTATACCCACACAGAAACCGAGTGATAAAAATATTACCCAAACAGGCATTATAAGTGTTATACCCATAAGGTTACCAATGATAAGCGCGCTTACAGCGCTTAACACTAAACCTATAGCGCCACCAAGTAACGTAACCACAAGTGCTTCTAATAAAAACTGCAAAAGTATGCTCGATTTTTTTGCACCTATTGCCTTACGAATACCAATTTCTCGCGTACGTTCAGATACGGTTACAAGCATAATATTCATAATGCCAATACCGCCAACCACAAGAGAAATGCCTGAAATAACCGTAAGCATAATTTGTAAAATATCCATGGCCTGGTCAGCAATGCTAGCTATGCTTTTCATGGATAGAATCATCACATCTTCCATAACCGTATAGCCTTTGGTTTGAAACTCCATCATAAGCGCTGCGGAGCCCGCATCAACCGCATCTTCTGTTTCAAATAAAAAATAGGCTGCATTAATAGGAATTTCGCTAAGTTGGGTAGCTGTACTAGAAAACAATGCAATATTTGCCGTATCCCAAAGTACATATACATTGCCTTGTTTTGTTTTTAAAAACTGCATCATATCTCCCACGCCCGCCATACCATCTGTGGAAGACGTTGAACCGCTCATGGAAATAGAAGAACTACTAGATTTTAAAACACCAACAATGGTGTACTCTTCTCCACCCATGAAACTTTCTGTTTTTGTAATACTTTGCGGAGCAGTTAGCTGCGACGCTTGACAAATGTTTTGCACGGACTTAACCATCGCTTCTTCTGTTAATAAAAATTGAGGGTTTTCTACCGTAAGCGTAAGTATATTACCCTGTAAAAAGCTCTCGTTATATTCTGGAAGTTGTGTAAACAACATTTGCTTTATGGCATTGTAATACGCTTGCGCTTGCATTGGCTCTGGTAAAGTTAATTTTACCACATATTGTAATGTTCCACCAAGTGTAACCGTTTGACCAATTACCTTTGTAATTGTTACACTTTCTCCAAAATATGCTTTGATAAACGATTCATCTACCAAACATTCATTGGTATTTTGTATAAACTCGCCTTCTATTTCAAGGTCACGAATGGTTGTAAAATTTTCTTGTACCGAGTTTACGGTGCTAGTTACTGCCATAGTGCTTGTTTGCCCTTGTAAAGTAATATCTACCGTTTTTTGCGCTTGGTTAACATTGATATTGTTTTTTACGGTTACCATGTAATCAAACGAACCTAAATCTTCTCGGGCCTGCAAAGATAACGCAATTTCATCGATGGTAGATTGGTACATAGGTTTGTTGTTTGACATACTGCTTACGCTAACTAAGCGACTTTCTTTATATAATGCGCCTATAACAGCATCGGTAGCTCCAGATGTTACCGTGGTTAAAAGAGCAACCGTTGTAACCCCAATAATAACCCCTAGCATGGTTAAAAACGTTCTTAATTTATTGCTTCCCAGCGATTTAAACGCCATTTTGATAGATTGCCAGAACATTATTCTTTTTCCCCCTCTAGCGCAGATTTTCGCCTTGATATTTTGCGCTTTTGTTTTGGTTGTGTAGGTTGTTGTTGAACGCTTTGTTGCGCGTTACCTTTTGTTTGCGCTTGCGTTTCTGCCTCACGCCAATGCGAAAGTTCTTGCTTAGATATTTCTGTGAGTTTTCCATCAATCATGCGGTACACGCGATGCGCGTATTGCGCAACCTTTTCATCATGTGTAATTAAAATAATGGTAACTCCATTGCTATTTAGTTGTGTTAAAATTTCCATAACATCGGCGCCGGTTTTACTATCTAGGTTTCCCGTTGGTTCATCCGCTAAAATAATGCTAGGATGTGTAGCAAACGCACGTGCAATGGCTATACGTTGTTGTTGCCCACCGGATAACTCACTTGGTTTATGCGCGCCCCTTTCCGACATTCCTACAACTTCTAATGCCTGTTCTACACGCCGTTTTCTTTCTTCACGTTTTAAGCCTTGATAAATTAAAGGTAATTCTACATTTTCACGCGCGGTTAGTTTTGGCAACAAATTAAACCCTTGAAATATAAAACCTATTTTTTTATTTCTAAATTTCGCCAAGTCGTTTTCTTTAAAATTTTTAACTAAAACGCCATCAATAAAATATTCACCTTCCGTAGGAACGTCTAGGCAACCAAGCACATTCATAAGTGTACTTTTACCTGAACCTGAAGGCCCAATAATGGCAACAAATTCTCCGTCGTTTACGGTAAACGATACGTCATCGAGCGCTTTAACAACATTACCGCCACCCATTGTATAATATTTTTTTACATGTTTAACTTCTATCATATGTTACCTCTTGTATACTATACTATGAAATACCTTTAATTGTATACTAAATAAAAGATTTTATTGACAAACCAACGCGAAACATGTATACTTATCAAACAATTACATATTGCGTTGAAAAAGAAGAGTACACAACAAAACCCACATTAGAGAGTGAGCCCTTGGCTGGAAGGTTCTGTAAGGCTGTTGTGGAAGGCACTTTGGAGCAAGTAAAAAGAAAGTGGATAGCTTAGCGCTATCAATTAGGGTGGAACCGCGGTTGCTACAATCGTCCCTATGTCTTTAGGCATAGAGATATTGTAGCAATTTTTTATAAGGAGAAACAATATGAAACAAAACGTAAGCATGGACAAAATTCAGGCACACTGCAAAACCGTAGGGTTTGTATTTCCAGGTAGTGAAATTTATGGCGGGTTTGCCAACACTTGGGACTTTGGCCCTATTGGTGTAGAGTTAAAAAACAACATTAAACGTGCATGGTGGAAAAAATTTGTGCAAGAACGTACCGATACGTTTGGCGTAGACTGTGCTATTTTAATGAACCCACGCGTATGGGACGCAAGCGGACACGTTGCAAGCTTTGGCGACCCTAAAATGGATTGCAAAAACTGCAAACAAAGATTTAGAGCCGATACCTTAATTGAGGAACACAGCAAGGGCGCGGTTTCTGCCGAAGCCATGACTAATGAACAAATGGAAGCCTATATTGAAGAGCATAACATTCATTGCCCTCACTGCGGTGCAAAAGACTGGACCCCTATTCGTAAATTCAACCCTATGTTTATCACTTCACGCGGAACGTTAGAAGCCGATGCAGATAAAGTTTACCTTCGCCCAGAAACATGCCAAGGTGAATATGTAAACTTTTTAAATGTACAAAGAACCACACGTGCAAAAATTCCTTTTGCCATTGCACAAATTGGTAAAAGTTTTAGAAATGAAATCACTCCAGGCAACTTCTTATTCCGTACCATAGAGTTTGAACAAATGGAATTACAAAAATTCTGCCATGATAAAGATTCTATGGATATTTACAACGATTACAAACAACAAGCGTGGAACTTTGTTACCAGCCTAGGATTACAAGCCGACCACCTACGCTTCCATGACCACGACAAACTTGCACATTACGCAAAAGCAGCTTGTGATATTCAATACTTATTTCCTATGGGATGGCAAGAGTTAAACGGCGTTCACCATAGAGGTACTTGGGACCTTTCTCGCCATCAAGAATATTCCGGAAAAAGCATGGCTTACCTAGACCCATTTACAAACGAAAAATATATTCCTACCGTTATAGAATATTCCATTGGCGCAGACAGATTAACCCTTGCACTTATTTGCGAAGCGTATGATGAAGAAACTTTAGAAAATGGAGAAACACGCGTTGTTATGCACTTCCACCCAGCCATTGCGCCATACAAAGTTGCTGTTCTGCCATTACAAAAGAATTTAAGCGAAAAAGCCAAAGAAGTATTTAGCAAACTTTCTACTTTCTTTATGTGTGATTACGACGAAGCAGGTTCTATTGGTAAACGTTATCGCCGTCAGGACCAAATTGGAACTCCAATGTGCGTAACCATTGATTTTGATACATTAGAAGATAACACCGTTACCCTACGCGACCGCGACACCATGGAACAAATTCGTTTACCTATAGAGGAACTTGTGCCATATATTACAAACAAAATTGCATTTTAATAAAAAAAAGAAGAGATAAATTCTCTTCTTTTTATTTTCCTTCGGTTTTTGTTTCCGTTTCTTTTTGCACCGTAAAATCGGTAATTTCCATAAGTTGTGGAGCTGAAGCTTCTTTTTTTGCTTTTTTCTTTTTTAAAATAAGTTTTACAACAATAGCTGTTAAAATTACTAGCACCGCTAAACCGCAAAAAGCATACAATACAATATCTTCGTAGCCGACAAACAACGAGCAAACCAACACCATAATCGCCCCAGCAATAGCGTTACCCACAAACGCGGCAGAAACGCCTTTAACCCAGCCTAAATTAAGGTATGCCGCTATCGCACTACCCGTCCATGCACCTGTGAGCGGTAATGGTATGGCAATAAACGTAGCCGTTCCCCAAAATTTTCTTAAATTGGCGCGACGTATCGTTGCTCCCGTTTGTATAGTGGCTGAAACTTTATCACTTTTGCTTTTAAATTTTTCTTCTAACGAAGTGGCAATACCTTTAAACCACTTTGTTTTTTTCATCCATGTAAAAACTGGAATAAGTAAAGGAACAATAATCATAGCTGGTATGGTTGACCCGATAACTGCACAAAGATATGCTTGCCACCAAGTTAGTGCCCCTGAACCCCAAATAGCCACACTCATTCCAAAAGGAATAGCACCACGAAGTTCTACTACAGGAATCATACTTATGAGAAAAACGGCAAGCCATGTATGCTCACCAAATGCTTGTACAAATGCGTTTTGTATTGCTTCTGCCATATTATTTCCCCTTGATACAATGAGTATATGCGCTTTGCACGGTCTGTATGCTTTGCGCCAATATCTGTTTTTGCTCTTGCCAATACGCTTGCATATCTTCCGTGGCTACTTCATATTGTGCGTAAGCTAGCATGTAACTCGATTGATATATTTCTAAACTTTTGTATAAATATACGGCACGCTGTTTTTGTGCCATTTCTTCCGTTTGCCCTATAAAAGAATCTGCCTTTGTGTATGCTTCTTCAGCTTGAGCAAGCATAATATCATACACGCGAGATGCCATGGTAACCGTATCGGCAAAAGCAGCGAGTTGTGTATACACTTGCTTTAAAGTAAGCGAGGAATCTTGATAAACACAATCAATATATGCCGTAGTTGCATAAAAATAAGGTTCCATTTGCACATTCGTTAAAAAGTTAATAGCAAGGCTTTTTGCTTGTTCTTTACTCCCTATTTTGTAAGTAAGTTGTATTTGTTTTTTTGCAAAATAACTTTGTACCGATGCTGTATAGGCAATTTTATCTATGCTAGTAACTGCAAAAGCAGATGCATCTAACGTTTTGCTAAACTTTGCATAGTCTGTTTTTTGTTGAATTTCTTGAATATAATCTAGTGCTTTTTGTTCATTACCGGCAGATAAATTTACTAAAATAACATTATATAAATCTTCAATTTTTTGTGTGCGCGCATATTCGGTTTCGTAACAAAACACTTCGGCTTGATTTAAACCCAAATAATCGTAATATTGCGCGGCTGTTTTGGGAACGAAAACGGTTAGTGCCATACAGAGCCATGTAAAACAAGAGAGTACACCTAGTATTGTATACCCTATCGTTTTTACTATAAAACGCGACATGCTTTTTTGAGAAAAATTCGCTTCCATGCTCCCTCTTATTGCTTGTTTTCTACATTTTGTACATCTTGAAACCTACGCACGCGACGCGTAACTGCATCAAAATCGGTATTACAAAAAGCATCAATTCTATCTAGCGCTTCTTGCACAGACACAACATTTTTTCCATGATACCCCGCACCAAAACACATACAGTTACAATTATTATGTATGCGCGCATCGGCAGCGTCGTCAGCAGAAAATACGCGACCTGCATATACGCCTTTAAATTTACTTGCCAGCACACATACACCCATACCTGTTCCACACATAAGAATACCAGCTTCAATTTCTTTGCGTTGCAATGCTTCGCATAGTGCAATTACAGGGCCGGTATAATCATCGGTAGGGTTATAAGTATAAACGCCATAATCGGTCCATTCGTATATATCGTTACTTTGCTCTATAATTTGTTTTTTTAATTCAAACGCATTATGATCTCCCGCAATACCTAGTTTTCTAAACATATTTTTCCTTCCTCTTTGTACGCTTCTACAATTTCTTCGGCAACAAATTCAAGATACTTTGCTGTTTGCATATATACTTCTTTACTCTGCCCATAAGGGTCGATAACATCTTTTTGATTGTTTAAAAAATTTGCCACGCTTAAAATTTTACACGCATGTACAGGGTATTGCAGTGCTAAATTTGTTGCTTGCGCACGTGTCATGGTAATTAAACAATCTGCTTCAACAACGTTTTGCAATGTAAGTTGTTTGGCGGAAAAACGAAGATTATGCATACCAAACGTTTTTAACACAGCGCGAGCGTGTTCTGCAAGTTTGGTTTCTGTAACAAACATGCCCCGACTTTCTATTTGTAAACCTTTTACGTTTTTTTGCTGCGCTATATGTTTTGTAAGATACATAGCCATAGGCGAGCGACACGTATTTCCTGTGCAAACAAAAATAATTTTATACATACGGTCTTCCCTTTCTTTTTATTATAAAAAGTTTTAAAAACGTGTCAAGCAAGCAACACATGTTACCGCGCTCTTTCCTGCAAACTTATGCTAGATGAGATGTTTGTTTGCTTTGTTTGATTGTTGGTTTTTTGTTGCTGTTTTAAAACCATATTTTCTTGCCTAAGTGTTTCGGCTTGTTTTTTTAAATAATCTATATCTTTTTGTTGCACGCGCATCATGTACTGCATGCGTTTGTATTCTACATTTTGTTTGTTCATCATTTTACGCTCCTACATGTAGTGTGCGCTTTTTCGTCAAATTTAAACAAACCTTATAAAAAAAGCATGAACGTACGTTCATGCTTTAAGAATCTTTTTTAGGTATCATAATATTTAAACCTTCTGGCGTTAGTAAGAAAATACTTCCCGCAATACGGTGGGTGCTACCATTTAACGCATATACAGCACCGCTGACATAATCAAGCACGCGTTGCGCTTCATCATCTCCAAGGTTACACAAATCGATAACCGCCGACTCGCCTTGCTTTAAAAAATCAATAAGTTTTTGCACTTCGTGATAATCTTTGGGTTTATAAATAACTACGTTTTTTCCACCATAACTACTATAACTATTCACATCATCGTTATATGTATAAGAACCTATGTTAAACTGATCTGGGTTTTGCGAATACGGGTTCTTTTTTTCTTCTTCTATATGAGCTGATGCCTCTTGCTGTGCAAGCAATACCTTTTGACGCTCTTTTTCTTTGGCTTCTTTTTCTAACCTTTTTCTTTCTCTACGGCTTAATTTAGGCGCTTTTTCTGCTTGCGTGGTTTCATCTCCATCTTCGGCGTCAAAGCCCATGCCTTTCATAATCCAATCAAAAAACCCCATAGATTTCCATCCTTTTTGTAGTATTTTATCACAGCAAATAAAAGTTGTAAACTAACTTTTATACCCTAAAACAAATAATACGTGAAAAATTCAACAACCGAAGCGTACATATCTATTGGTTTTTCATTATAATTATTGGCCATAGAAGCTTGTGTTTCTTGTTTTGCATAAGCAACTGCTTTTTCTATATCTTTACTTGTTTCATAGAAAGCTTCATATTTTACACCGCTTATAAGCCATGTTTGCAAAGATTTTACCGTTTGTAGCCAAAATGTATGCATTTGTTTATACCCTACGTTTTCCCAATTGGTTTCTGTTAAAAACGTATACGTTTGGTAACATAAGGAAAGTAGTTGTTTTTGCAAGTATATTTCTTTTTCACTGACAAGCAACGTATTTACAATTTTAGGCGATATTTCTAATATTTGCGTAGAAAAGCCATACATCAATTTATTTACATAAGCGGTTTGTTTGCTTGTTGTAATTTCCGCAATAATAAAATACGTATATGATGGAGGTTGAACAATGACGCCAGCGCCATTATTTTTTTGAAACACATCCGCAATCGTATCGGCTTTTTCAGCCGTATCGGCATACGTGCCTATGAGATAATATGTTTTTTTATACGTTTCTTTTTTTTGCAACCCCACGCATACACAAACAGTAACTAAAAACACACCTATACATATAACAATGATAAAAAATGCCGAAACTTTGGGCGCTTTTGGCACAAATTTCTTAATATGTTTTTTTCTCATGGTATAGTATACGAAATGCACAAACAATTATGCAAAACGCTATTTAGACAAATTTCGTATTGGAACAACAAAATTTGAAAAGATAACGTATTTGCATTTTAATTGATAGGCATATACTTATAAAAAAGGAGAAACGTATATGAAAATTTATCCCATTTTAGACCGCATTGTTGTAAAAAAATTAGATGCGCCACCGCGAAAAAACGGACAACTGTTTTTACCTGAACAACAAACACAAGATAAACCTTTTTTAGCAACCGTTGTTGCCGTTCCACAAGAAAAATACAAAAGCAAAGATACTGCTATTTTTATAAAAACTGGCGATAAAGTACTTTTTACAAAATATGCAGGTGTTGAGTGGAAAATAGATCAAGAAATGTATATTATTCTGCGTCAAAGTGATATTTTAGCGGTAATTTGCGAGGAGGAAGCATAATGACAAAACAACTTATACAAGGCATGGAAGCCTTACAACGCATGCAAGAAGGCGCTTTAAAACTAGCCAATGCGGTGGGCGCAACACTGGGGCCACAAGGCAGAAATGTGGTAATTGAACGACCATACTCTACCCCACTTGTAACCAACGACGGGGTAACGATTGCCAAAGAAATTGAATTGCAAGACCCTTATGAAAATTTAGGTGCAAGTATGTTAAAAGAGGCTTCTATTCGAGCAAACTCCATTGCAGGTGATGGTACCACTACCGCATGTGTGCTTGCTAAAAGTATGTTAAAATTAGGAATGAAATACTTAGCTTCGGGAGCCAACCCTATTGCTATGCGTAAAGGTATGGAAAAAACATTACAACTTGCCTTAGAAAAGTTATCACATAACGCACAACCTATTTGCACCAATAAACAAATTGAAGAAATAGCCTCCATTTCTGCCGGAGACCAAGACATTGGCAAGCTGATAGCAAGTGCCGTAGAAAAAGTAGGTAAAGATGGTTTAATTTTAGCAGAAGAATCGGAATCGACGCAAACGTGGTTAAAAATGCAAAAAGGCATGAGCTTTGACCGCGGATATATATCTTCTTATATGGTAACGCATGAAAGCGGAACGGAGTGTGTTATGCAACAACCCTACATTCTTGTTACCAGCCAACACATATCTAAAGTTCAAGATATTGTGCCTGTTATGGAATTGGTTGCCACTACAAACAAACCACTTGTTGTGATTGCAGAAGACATTGACGGCGAAGCATTAGCCGCTTTGGTGGTAAATAAAATGCGTGGCATTTTACCAAGCGTTGCTGTTAAAGCCCCTGCGTTTGGTGAAAAACGAAAACAATTTTTACAAGACATTTGCATGTATACGGGAGCAACCCTTATTTCGCAAGAATTAGGAAATTCGCTGCACCAAATAACCTTAGAAAACTTAGGTAGCGCTCAAACCGTTCGGGTAACACAAACAGAAACGGTTCTTATTGAAGGAGCAGGTGAAAAAACACAAATTGAACAACATGTACAAACGTTAAAAGAAAAACAAAAGCAAGAGACAGATGCTTTTATGAAACAAAATTTGCAAGAACGAATTGCAAAACTTACAGGCGGTATTGCCATTATGAAAGTTGGTGGTGGCAGTGAACTAGAAATGCAAGAGAAAAAACTACGTATGGACGACGCAATATCTTCTACAAAAGCCGCGTTGCAAGAAGGTGTTGTTTGCGGAGGCGGAATTGCTTTATTTAGATTGCAACCAACCCTTAACGAATTTGTGCAAACACTGCAAGACGACGAAAAAATAGGCGGTGTTATTATTGCAGATTCTGTTTGTGCTCCACTGATTCAAATTGCCGAAAACAGCGGTGTAAATGGCGAAGTGGTAGCCGAGCAAATAAAAGAAAATAGCAATAAAAATTACGGATACAACGCTTATACCAACGCCTATGTTGACCTTATGGAAAATGGCGTTATTGACCCCGTTATGGTAACAAAATCGGCTTTGCAAGCATCGGTTTCGGTAGCTTCGACCATGCTTACAACGCAAGTGCTTATTACCAACCTTCCAGAAGTACAAAGCAAAAAATAAAAAACAGGAAAATTTCCTGTTTTTTTTATTTTTGACATGTATTTTATTTGAAACATGTATACATTTTTTTATATTTTATATACATTTTTTTATATTTTTTTATAATAAATCGGACAATATTTGCGTTAAACTTTCTGTTGGATTTAAAGCCTCTTCAAAATCGAACTCGTTGGTTTTTGGAACAAATTTTACCGTTGGTTTTTTTGTTATTGCATTTTCTGCTTTTTTTGGTCTGCCCCTACCTCTTCTTGGCATATCCATGTTTTCAATTCGTTGCATAATACGTTCGTACCTTGCATCTAGCTCTTCTTTGCTTAGCAAAGGTTTTTTATTTATTTTTATTTTTTTAATTTGTTCTGGTTTAAGCGTTCCGTCTTCAATAAGTTGTTTTACTAACTGCTCTGTATCTTGTACAAACTTTGATAGTTGTAATTCGTCGGGTTGTAATTTGTACTTATTTTGCAAGTTTTCTAAAACCTTAATCCATTTTTCGCTATATTCTGAAAGATATTCCACTTGCATTTGCGTGCGGTTACGGCTTTCTTCTTCTTTCGTTTTTAACCTTCGCGCAACTTCTGCAAGCGCTTTAATGGTGCGCGTTTCGCGTTCTTTATAAGAAGCAATATCTCTGGTTAATTTTTCAATTTTGTTTTCTAATAATTGTTTTTCTGCACGCATTTGAGACAACGTGAGTTCTGCAGACGTCATCATTTTTTGAATATATGCATCGACCTCACTGCGTGTATATGTTTTTTTTGCTTTTGTAAAATTAGACATGTATTTGCTCCTTTTTCTTTTTTATTACTTTACATACCCAGTATATCATTAACCCTAACCCCGCTAGCGCCATACCAATGCTTACAAGTTGGCTAATAGGGACACTACCCCATTTTAAAATATATTCTTCTTGACGTAAGCCCTCTAACACAGCTCGAACGACACCATACCACATAAGGTAAACGGCGGAACAGATACCAGGAGTTTTTGTTTTGTATAATAAAACGATTAAAACAATTGTACCTAAAAGGTTTAGGACACTTTCATAAAAAAACAAAGCCATATAATATGTTCCATTTACTTCTACCGCAAGCGGAAACCACTGATAGGCTGGATTGGTAATAACCATTCCATACACTTCTTGATTAAAAAAGTTCCCCCAACGCCCTATGGCTTGACACATAAGCACCAAAGTAACCAGGACATCGGCAACGGCTAAAAAATTTTGTTTTTTTACTGCACACAAAATGGACAAACCTATAGCACCACCAATTAAAGCCCCTAATATGCTTAAGCCCCCATTTCGAAAATTAAAAAATTCTTGCAAACCAGCTGATGCATCGAATAAACAATAAAACAGCCTTGCGAACACAATTCCTATAGGAACAATAGCTAAAATTAAATCGAATGAAAAATCTTTTGGAAGACAGCGTTGTTTGTTATATAAAAAAGACAACCCAAACGCCAAGGCAATGGCAAAGGTTATAATAAGCCCATACCAATACACGTCTAGCCCAAAAATTGAAAATGCAACTCGCGATACGCCATAATACATACTATTAGTATATGCGTACGAAAAAAAATTGTCAAGATAACTTTTCATGAAAAAAGGACGCGTATGCGCCCTTATACTTTATAATCTCATGCCGTAATCAGAACCTTGGTTATCTGCGGTTACGTCGGAACCAGAAGATACGTTTTCGTTACCAGTATTTGGTTGGTTTAATAAATCATCTTTATGTTCGCCTTTTTCGTTGTAACCATATTTATCAAAACCATCTACATCGTAACCTTGCTTATTGTACTTTCCGCCGTCTTTATATAAACCATTGATATCGAACCCGCGATTATCGTACGCAGAGCCATCGGCTTGCAAGCCGTTGACATCGAACCCACGAGCATCGTATTTAGAGCCATCGGCTAATAGCCCATTGGCATCGAACCCGCGACTATCGTACGCAGAGCCATTGGCTAATAATCCGTTGGCGTCAAAGCCACGTTCATCATATTTAGAACCATTAGCAAGTAACCCGTTAACATCGAACCCACGTTCATCGCGCTCGGATTCACCTTTATACAATCCGTTTACATCGAACCCGCGAGGGTCAAATTTGGATTCACCTTGATACAAACCTTTTGCATCAAAACCGCGCGCATCGTACAAACCGCCTTCACGGTTATAGCCTTCTTCATTAAAGCCACGTGCATCGAACCCTTGTGGATCGCGGTCGGTACCATCGAGGTATTTCCCGTTACGATTGAAGCCTAATTCATTATAGCCATTAACATTATACCCGTCGTTGTCATATTTAGTGCCAGTATCTTTATGAAATCCGTCTACATCAAAGCCTTTATCGTCGTATTGAGATGTACCTTGGTATAAGCCGTTAGCGTCGAAGCCACGATCGTCGTAGGTAGAACCATTTTCACGTAAACCATTTACATCGAAACCACGATCATCGTACTTGGTGCCATTTTCATGTACACCGTTAACATTGAAACCGCGGTCGTTGTATGCTGTGCCGTTTTTATATTGGCCGTTCACGTCAAAGCCATTTTCATCGTATTTCGTTCCGTCTTTATAAAGCCCGTTTACATCGAAACCACGATCATCGTAAATAGAGTGGTTTTGATGTACTCCGTCTCTATCAAAACCGCGGGCATCGTACCCTTGCGCATTGTATCCTTGCGGATCTAGCGGAGTACCAGTGTCTTTATGAATGCCTTGCGCGTTAAAACCTTGCGCGTTATAACCGTTTACATCGTAGCCTTTTTCGTCGTATTTGCCACCAGTTTTGTGTTCGCCGAAGTAATTAAACCCAGCCTTTGTATATTCGGTATTTGTATCTTTGTGCTTAAATACAGTTTCTCCGTTTGCGTATGACACATACCAACCGTTTGTATCGTATGTA
Organism: uncultured Clostridia bacterium; assembly: GCA_944362705.1. Taxonomy (GTDB): domain Bacteria; phylum Bacillota; class Clostridia; order Christensenellales; family UBA1242; genus CALVTO01. The sequence continues at coordinate 129,747 of CALVTO010000002.1, forward strand.
GTACCAGTATCTTTATGAATGCCTTTTGCACTGAAACCTTGTACGTTGAATTTTTCTCCTGTATCTTTATGAAAACCTTGTGCGTTAAACCCGTAAATATTGTAACCTTGCGCATCGTAAGATGTTGCAGTAGATTTATTTATAAATTCTACTTTTTTGCTACCATCTTCTAAGGTTGTTTCTATCTTTTTCCAACCTGCGCGGTTGTACCCAAATTCATCTAGACCGTTTACATCGTACCCTTGTGGGTCGCGGGTAGAGCCATCTTTATAAACTCCTTCTGCATTGAAACCATTTACGTTATAACCATCGCGGTTATAACCGTTAGGCGCATATTCGGTGCCAGTATCTTTATGAATACCTTGGGCGTTAAACCCATTGGAATCGTATACTGTGTGTGTATCTTTATGTATTCCTTCTTCGTTAAAACCATATACGTTGTAGCCCAATTCATTATACCCTTTAGCATTATAACCTTCGCGGTTATAACCTTCGGCATCGTAGTTGGAGTTCGTATAACAATTGAACCCACTTTGCCCCTCTTTAGTTGAAAACCCTTTTTCGTCTACATTTGAAAAGGTATCTACATAATCGATAACTAACTCCATTTGATATAAAATGGCTGCTTCTTTGCCTTTATGACTCAATTTTTTAAATTCTTCTTCCGATAAGTTGCCATTTTGTATTTTCCACATTTGGTCTTTGGTTAAATAATCTTCAGCATCTATATTCTCTGTTTTTCTATCTACAAAATTACATAAACTTTTGTATTCATCGTTAGCTGTGGTAAAAACAGAGTTAATGTTGCTAAGCAACTCGTCAAGTGCTTCTTGAGATTGTTCGGCAATTAAATTTAAAATGTTTTGATGCAAACTTTGGGCCTCTAAAAACTGATCTTCACGAACAGCGTTTTCAGCAACGTGATGGATGGCACCTATACCGCCAACTAATGCAATAATACCAGCTGGTATAAAAATACCTTTCATAACTTTTTTCTTATCTGGCATAGTGCCTTACCTCCTTAGAACCCCATTCCAAAACCCGGGCCCTTGTCGTTGACATCTACGGCGTCGTCACTAGAAACGTTTCCATTTTGATCTGCATCGTGTTGATTGTCTTCTATTGAATTTCCATTTCTATCATACCCATATTTATCGTAACCTTCGCGGTCGTAACCTTCTGGGTCATATTTTGTTCCTGTTTCTTTATGGATACCATCTTTATTCCAGCCATCACGATCGTACCCTTCGCGATCGTAGCCTTGTTTGTTGTAACCTTCGCGATCGTAGCCATCTTTATCGTAGCCTTCGCGATTGAAACCTTCTTTATCGTACCCTTCGCGATTGAAGCCTTCTTTATCGTAGCCTTCGCGATTGAAACCTTCTTTATCGTAGCCTTCGCGATTGAAGCCTTCTTTATCGTAACCTTCGCGATCGAAGCCTTCTTTATCGTACCCTTCGCGATCGTATCCTTCTTTATCATAGCCTTCGCGATTGAAGCCTTCTTTATCGTACCCTTCGCGATCGAAGCCTTCCTTATTATAACCTTCGCGATCGTATCCTTCTACATCGTAGCCTTCGCGGTCGAAGCCTTCTTTATCGTAGCCTTCGCGGTTAAAACCATCTTTATCGTACCCGTCGCGATCGTAACCTTCTTTGTCGTAGCCTTGGCTGTTAAATCCATCTTTAGCAAACCCGTCACGATTGTAGCCTTGTTTGTTATAACCATCTTTATCGTAGCCTTCACTGTCGTAACTGGTTCCGGTTACATAGTTATTCATATCGTTTGCATCGGTACTCCAACCTGTGGTTGCATCGATGGTTTGAATTTTTTCACTTAACCAATCTTTATCTGCTTGAATTTGTTTTTGTGCTTCTTCTGAATATTTGTCAAGTTGTAAGCCATTTAAGCGAGTAAGTTCTGCTTGCAAGGTATCTAATTTTGTATATGTATCACGAGCAATAGCGGTGTAACTTTCTTTTTGACCTACATATTCACCATTTTTATTATACCCATTTGCATCATATGGTTGGCCTGTTAAGTAGTTATTTAAATCGTTTTCGTCGGAACTCCAACCTGTAGTTTGGTTAATGGTACCTAATTTCGTTTCTAACGCAGTAATATCAGCTTCAATTTTTTCAACTAGACTTTCATCGTCTGTATTTTCAAGTTTAGTTTGAAGTTGACTAATAGCCGTATTGATAGCAGTAATTGTTGTATACTCACCTACATTGACATTCGTATAACCTTGGTTGTTGTTAGTAATAACGTTTGAAGTAGAATCTTTAACGTAATCTGCAATTGCAACACCCCCTACGACTGCTAATAAACTGCCTAAAACAACCGAGCCAGCGAGGATTCCTTTTTTTATAGAAGACGATTGTGTACTCATTTCGCGCTTCATTTCTTCTAAATCGTGGTGGTGCGTTGCCGTTAAATTAGTAAAACCGTCGGTGATAGCGCGTGCTAGGTCGTTATAGTTGTCATTTAGCGTATCAACCTTAGTACTTAATGCACTTAGAGAAGCATCCCAAGCTGTTCTCGCATCTTTCAAAGAAGCTTCTACTCTTACAATTGCTTCCTTCCCTTCAACAGCAGCGGTGTTTAATGTATTGAGCATTTTGAAGCCTTCTTCAATTTGCTTAGAAACTTCCGCAATATCTTTTTTTAATGCCTCAGTTTCTTTTTCTACATCTTCCGTTGTTGCAAACATAACACGTTTCTTTGGATCTTTTGCCGAAATGGCGATGGTCTCTTTTAACTGAGCAAGTACAGAATCTACGTTAAATAGTAAGTTATTTACTCGTTCTACCTCATCCTTTGCTTCAGCAAGTGCTTTTTTATCTTTTTTGATTTTATTGATAGCTTTGTTTAAACGACGCGTTTCAATATCTAATTGTTCTTTCTTTTCATCTAACTCAGCATGCTTTTCTTGTAAAGCTTTTTCGTAATATTGCTGACGAATTAAAGGCAATGGTTTACCGCCTTCTTTTTCCAATTCTTCTTTTTGCTGTTTTAGCAACGCAACAACTTCGCTTTCAGCAAAATGATATGCTTGTACAGCACGCACAAACATTTGAAACTCTTTACTTTCGCCGGCTAAATCTACTGCTTTTTTAAATTTTGTTAAAGATTTTTGTATTTCTGCAGCAAAAGCAATATACCCATCACGCGTAGCCTTTAACTGCTCCATGGCTTCAATTTTTTCCTGTTGACGTGCAAAATAAACATCTCTTGCATTTTTCGATTCATTAAACGCTTTAACTCCCCTTCCTTTTCCAGTGGAACGCGTTTGCCTACGGGCAGGATTGGTACCTTGGTTTATATATTGTTGTTTTTTCATAATAGAATTCCCCCTTCTAATTACGCACAATTTTCCTATCTTGGCTATATTATACAACGAAATAGAGCCAATGTCAATACCCCCTAACAAATAAAAACGCCCTAAAAATAAGGGCTTTTTTTATACAGAAGTACAACAAACTGCCACCGCTAAACCAGCATCGTGAGAGATAGATATTTCCATTTGACCAAAACCTTGTTCACAAAACATTTGAAGTGTTTTACCCCACAATTTTACATATGGTTTTCCGTGCTTAGTATGCAAAATTTCAACATCTTTAAGTTTTGCCCCCTGCGAAACACCACAGCCTAGGGCTTTCAAGACAGCTTCTTTGGCAGCATATAAACCCGCTATGGTGGCAAACGTTTTTTTTGTAAATTCCTGTTTTGCATTACATTGTTTTTGAATATAGTCTATTTCTTGTTCTGTGCATATTTTAGACAAAAAAAGTGTTAAGTTTTGAATAGTTTGCATACGAGAAATTTTTACGACATCAACACCAAGTTTCATTTATTTCATCTCCCTGTTGCAAAAAAACTGCATCTACTGCTCGTTTAGAAATATCGTAAGAAAAGCCTTTATTACATACATATTGTATGCTTTTGGCATACATATTTGCAACGCCTTTACGTGTTTTTACATATTTTTCAGCCATTTTTAAAGCATTTGCATATTCTTCTTCTGAAGATATAGCATCTACCGCTTCTTTTGCCATATCAAACGATACCCCTTGTTGTTTTAGTTTTTCAAGGATCATTCGCTTGCTTTGGTTTTGCTGGGAATGCATATAGGCTGTTATAAACGTTTTATCATCGATGATGTGATATTCTTTTAATTTGGTTACCACTTGGTTTATACAAGAATTTAGATACCCTTTTTGTTTTAGTTTTTGCACCAACTGATGTTTTGTATAGAACTTTTTAGCACAAATACCCATAGCATATTCCGTTGCTTTTGAAAGTTCACTTTCGGCCTGTAATGCTTCTAATTCTTGTAATGTTATACTTGTTCCTATTTTTAAGTTGTGTTGCATAATGGTTTGTAGTTCTAACCCACAAGCAAAAACGCCATCGATATACAGATTGGCGCGATGTTTATTTTTTTGCATAGAAAGGTTAGTTATGCTTGACACGATGAACACCCATACGGTCTAACCATGCGCCCTTTTGACTAACAGGCAGATACATTGGACGCAAGAATACACCATTTAATTTTTTTGTAATGGTTCTTAAATCACCTAAAATTTTATCAATTTTTGCCGTAGGTAAAGCCACTTGCACTTTTACAATATCTAGATACACAAGATTTAAAATCGTAAATTTATGATCGTTAAAATATTTACCCGCCGGCACGTAAGAATCGTAATCGAAACTAAACTCGTATACAGAGCATGCCTCCATGGTTTCTAACTCTGCGTCGTTTATAACTTCTTTTGCACAATTGGCATACATATGTGTGAGTTTAGACTTTCCTAATTCTACCCCACCAAAATAGCGAACCACCGCCACCAATATGTTTTTTAATTTCTTTTTTAAAATCATTTCCAAGATAGGTTTACCCGCGCTTCCTGCTGGTTCTCCATCATCGTTAGAACGCGTAATAGGTTGTTCAACGCCTAAAGAATACGCGTAACAAATATGCGTAGCATCTTTATGCTCTTTTTGCAATAATTGCAAATTTCCCTTTACTTGTTGCTCCGTTTCTGCATGAAAACAATACGCAAGAAAAACAGATTTTTTTTCTTCCATTTGAATGGCGTGCTGTTTTAAAATAGTTACATAATTTTGCATATTTCACCTACGCTTATTGTATCATACAATAATTTTTCTTACAAATAATCTTTCATTGCATTTGTAATTATTTTGATTTGTGCTATACTTTGCCTAGGAGGAATGTTATGAAATATTCAACACATATTCAAAATTGTTGCCCTATTACTAAGGGAGCCTTGCATGAAAACGCCCCTATTCCAGAAGAAGGAAAATGGGTACATGCGAAACATATAGAAAACATAAGTGGCTTTACCCATGGCGTAGGTGCTTGTGCCCCACAACAAGGTGCTTGCAAACTTACACTAAATGTGAAAAACGGAATTATTGAAGAAGCCCTTATTGAAACCATAGGTTGCTCTGGCATGACGCAATCTGCCGCTATGGCTTCTGAGATTTTACCCGGAAAAACCTTATTAGAAGCATTAAACACAGACTTAGTATGTGATGCAATAAACGTAGCTATGCGTGAACTATTTTTACAAATTGTGTATGGTAGAACACAATCTGCTTTTAGTGAAGGCGGTTTAGAAATTGGCGCAGGCTTGGAAGATTTGGGCAAAGGCTGGGTAAGCCAAGTAGGCACAAGTTACGGCACCCGCGCAAAAGGTAGCAGATATTTACAAACAGCGGAAGGGTATATTACCAAACTTGGTTTAGATAAAAACAACGAGATTGTTGGTTATGAATATATACCCATAGGAAAGTTTTTAGATGAAATTAAACAAGGCATAAACCCAACCGAAGCATTAAAAAAATATACAAAACAGTATGGAAGAATGAAAGATGCGGTGAAAGTGATTGACCCGCGTAAACAATAAGGAGGCTTTATGGTTACATTTGAAGGCATAGAAAAACGCAAGAAAAACATTGATACATGCTTGCAAACATATCAAATAAAAAACTTAGAAGAAGCAGAAGCCATTTGTGCCTCCCGCGGGATAAACGTTGCGGAAATTGTAAAAAATGTGCAACCTATTTGTTTTGAAAACGCCGTTTGGGCATATACATTAGGCACGGCTATTGCATTAAAACAAAACAGCAAATCTGCTTGTGAAGCCGCTAGCAACATTGGCATAGGTTTACAAGCCTTTTGCGTACCTGGTTCGGTAGCAGATGACAGAAAAGTAGGTTTGGGTCACGGGAATTTAGCGGCTATGTTATTAAGTGAAGACGTAACATCGTTTTGTTTTTTAGCAGGGCACGAATCTTTTGCTGCTGCCGAAGGGGCTATTGGCATTGCCTTAACCGCAAACAAAGCGCGCAAAACTCCCCTATCTGTTTGCTTAAACGGTTTAGGAAAAGATGCGGCCTACATTATTGCTCGCATTAACGGATTTACTTACGTACAAACGCAATTTGACTATCAAACAGGGAAATTACGCATGATAAAGGAAACTGCTTTTTCGAATAATGAACGAAGAAACGTTCGTGTTTACGGCGCCGACGACGTACGCGAAGGTGTAGCCATTATGATACAAGAACATGTAGATGTTTCGATTACTGGAAACTCTACAAATCCAACAAGATTTCAACACCCCGTTGCTGGAACTTATAAAAAATGGGCTACGGAACATGGGAAAAAATATTTTTCTGTAGCCTCGGGTGGCGGAACAGGAAGAACACTTCACCCTGATAATGTAGCGGCTGGCCCTGCTTCTTATGGCATGACAGACACTATGGGTAGAATGCACAGCGACGCACAATTTGCAGGTTCTTCTTCTGTACCGGCACATGTAGACATGATGGGATTTATTGGTATGGGAAACAACCCGATGGTAGGCGCAACGGTAGCGCTAGCAGTTGCTGTTGCTAAGGCGTAAAAAAGAAAAAAGACACAAATTTTTGTGTCTTTTTTTATTTTTTAAAATTCTAAATATTTTTCTAAATGAAACAAGTTCCACATTGGTTTTTCTGTTGGTGGATAGGCGCGAAACACCATTTGTGTTTTTTGTACAGGATGCTCAAACCGTAATTCTACGGCAAACAAGTTTAAGTTGTTTGTTGTGGTTGCATGTTTACCATATTTGGCATCGCCGTAAATAGGTGTTTTTAAACTTGCCATTTGCACACGTGCCTGATGGCTTCTGCCGGTAATAAGTTGAATTTGTACCAAACTATACCCTTGAGCTTCTTCTAAAACTTTATAGTTTAAAACTGCTTTTTTCGCGCCTTCTGTAAGCATAGGGACAATAACCACTTTATTTTCTTTTTCATCCTTTTTTAGGTAATGCTCTAATCTACCCGCACGTTCTCTTGGAGTTCCTTCCACAACAGCAAAATACGTTTTTTGAAACGCATCGGTTTTTAACTGCTCGGAAAGGCGAGCTGCCGCTTTACTTGTTTTTGCAAACACCATGACCCCACCTGTGGGACGATCTAACCTATGTACCAAGCCAACATATACATTCCCCGGTTTATGGTACGTTTCTTTTATATACTCTTTGACTAAACTAAGCATATCGGCATCGCCCGTGATATCGGCTTGCGTGGGTATATTTTGCGGTTTTCTTACCACGATAATATGATTATCTTCAAATAAAATATCTTCTTTTTGTAACAAACTTATTCTCCTTTAAACATATACCAAGCGCTTGTTCCACATGGCAATACAATGTTTTCTTCTTGTGTTGGCAAGCCAATTTCATCGGCAAACGCTTCACCTTGTTTGCCAAAAACTTTATATAAAATGTTAGAAAGCACGGTAGCGCCTAAACCCGTTGTGTAACTGTTAATTAAAACAAATAATGGCTTTTTGCTTAAAACTTGTTTCGTTAGTTCTACAAAATCGTACAAACTCTCTTCCAGTTTCCAAACCTCGCCATTAGCGCCTCTGCCATAACTTGGTGGATCCATAATGATGGCGTCGTAGGTTTTGCCTCTTTTTATTTCACGCTGTACAAACTTTCGGCAATCGTCTACAATATAGCGCACTTCTGCCTTCTCTAAACCAGAAAGCTTGATGTTTTCTTTGCAACGCTCGACCATGTTTTTTGCAGCGTCTACATGACACACGCTAGCGCCTGCTGCGGCACATGCTACGGTGGCTCCGCCGGTGTACCCAAACAAATTCAGTACTTTAATTGGGCGGTTGGCTTTTGTTATGGTTTGCATCATGGTTTCCCAATTCACTGCTTGCTCTGGGAATAGGCCTGTGTGCTTAAAACCCATGGGTTTTACTTTAAACGTTAACTTTTTATAGGAAACGCACCATTCTTCAGGAAAAGGTAAGTTTTTTAACCATTTACCGCCACCATTTGAACTTCTTTCGTAATGGGCATGCAACCCTTTAAAGTTTTTTAAGGGTTTGTTACTTTTCCAAATGATTTGAGGGTCTGGGCGAAGTAAATACACGTTCCCCCATTTCTCCAATTTTTCGCCGTTGCCTGTGGAAAGAATTTGGTAATCTTGCCAGCCTGTTGCAAGTTTCATACGGACTCCTTTTAGTAGTTATCTAAAATTGTTTGCATATCGATGGTATCTGCCGTGACGATAATTCCAAGTGGTGGATTATGATAACTTCCATCTTTTGTTAATATAACAACCGACAGCTTTTTGTTTTGTTGAAATATATAAAGTAAGTTATCTATGGTAATCGTTTCTGGCACCACTTCGTAGTGCTCGGATATTTCACGTACATCTAACGCATCTTCTACCGTCATTTCTAAAAGTGTATCGGCACTTACTGCCGCGTAGGCGCTTTCGCCAAATGCATCTACAAGCATTTTTCTGGTGATAACCCCAACAAGTGTTTTATCTTCATAAACAGGAACAACAGAATATCCACTTTTATAAAGCTCTATAAGCACTTCTTTTAATTTGGTTGTGGTTTGCACGCTAAATACTTTTCGGTTGGCTATTGTGCTCATGGCTGTAGGCGGTGTAGTTATTTGGCGCACAATGCTTTCAAAATGTTCTACAACATCATCATGTGGTTCTGCAATGGTTTCATCGGTAGAACGATGCACAATAGAATTACGCAACCTAGCATAATCTATAATATCGTCTTCATATTTTTTTACAAGCATGTTCATTCCTGCTGCTCGACGCACGCAGTCTGAAAAATTTAAGTTCTTTTTAAAATTGTATAAACTACGCAAAACGACATCTATACGATTATAACAATTGATAAATCTTTTTGCATTGGTTAATTTTTCCATATAATACCCCTTTATTTAGTGTAAGTATACCATACATAAAGCATAATTTACAACTTTTTACGCTTGCAATTAAAAAAAGGCGCCCAAGGCACCCATGCTTATTAAAAAAAACCGTGCACCACTTTTTGATATACCATACCGAAGCGGTAAATTTGTAGCCAGCTCCTCCAAAGCTACCTTATGGCACATCGCAGATTTTGTTTAATGCTGCTGCCGTCAGGCCCTGACATGGTTCACAAAGAGCAATTGCATAAGACCTTGGTATCAACACCACTTGCAAACCTCAGCCTTCCATACCATATACCTAGAAGTGGAATTCAGCCCTGCGTATAGCGGATTTCAGGTTACAGGACACCGCTAGCTTCCCACCTAGCACGGTATGTTTAGTATATACATTTTTTTTCGTTTTAGCAAGATTTATTTTAAAAGAATTGTAAGAAATTTGTCAGTTTGAAACATTTGGCATACATTTTTTTAGAAAAAAGCTATGCATTATAAGAACCTATACATTTTACACGATTTTTTTTAATAACAAAAAAATAAAAAAGAACCTTACACAAGGATAAGGTTCTTTCACTATATTTTATTTAAAAAACATTATTTATTTGCATCGATATATTTAACTAAGTCAGCCACAGTTTTAATTTCAGGAATAACTTCATCTGGAATGCTAATGTTAAATTCTTCTTCTAAACTCATTAAAATTTCTACTAAATCTAATGAATCTGCCCCTAAATCGGTAGCAATATTGGTATCTTCTTTAATTTTTGAAGCATCTATTCCTAATTGTTTTGCTAAAATTTCTTTAACTTTATCAACCGTCATACTCTTTTGTACCTCCAAGTAGTTCTATTATACTTATACTTATTTTTTAGGTCAAGCATTTTTACACGCTAACTTACACCTTGATGCAATTCTATGGAAAACACAAATTGTGTCGTTTGCCATTTGCCGTTTGTAAGCCTTTGTACATTTACTTTCATTACAGAACCAGACTGTGTTAAATATAACACGGCTTGCCAATCGGCAATGTGATGAATATTATATGTTATTCCGTCTATTTCTACACTTGTGATAATATCTTCATTTTGAAAACCATAGTTATGCGCAGTTGCGTTTACTGTTTGCACTTGCACCGAATAATACACATAAGGTTTACCCGTTTGAGGGTTTATATACACCTCACTACCAGCATGCGTAAGCGTTACCCCAATAATAGAACGATACAGCTTACCATTATTGTTGATGATATTCTGCGCAATGGCCCACGCACGGTTAGAAGGTATGGCGTAACCAAAATTATCTACACTACTAGATTTGACTTTTGCTTTTACGATACCCATCCAATTTCCATTGGCATCAAATATGCCTCCACCCGAATTGCCTTCATTGATAGCGGCATCGGTTCGCAACAAATACATGGTTTGCGATGTTTGCGTATCTAGGTATTTTTCGTATGTATTGGTAATAATACCGTAGGCAGGGGTTATGCCTTTCTTTTCCGCATTCCCCACAACCAAGCAAGCATCTCCTAGCGCAACCGATGCACTGTCGGCCTTTGTAACAGGCACAGCATTGCTTTCTTTATACTCTTGTGAACTTTGTATGCGAAGAACCGCTAAGTCTTCATATTTTGAGCCCCCAACTACCGTGGCTGGAATAGGTGCCATAGAACCATATAAAAGTACATAGATACTTTCATGATAATTTGTAAGCGAATCGTTGGCAACAACATGATAATTGGTTAGAATATATGCATTTCCTAAATCTTTTTGATGTTCTATAATAACCCCGGAACCACCCTGTGTACTAAAAAAGTGGGCATAGGTTGCGCCTGTGTTTCCGTGCGCATCTTCTCCTGCTGAAATAGCCACAACAGAAAACAGTGTTTTTGCTGTAACAGCCGAAACATTTTCGGTTCCATTGGGATAAACTTGTATAATATTATCTTGTTGTATTTGTTGTGCAAATTTGTTTTGCGCAATGGCTTGTACCAAAAGCGTGCATAAAACAATGTTAAGTACAAGTAATAAAGCAAATAAAATACCAAATACGTGCTTTTTTTGTACTTGTACACTCGACGTATTTTTAGCAGATGTTACTTTTGTCGTTCCGCGTGATGGTTGTGCATATTTCTGCTCTCTGGGGGATGTTGGCCACGCTCGACGTGTTTGACCAACGTTTCTCGAACGCGAAATGGGCACATCATCGTATGGTATTTTATTTACGCTTTTCTCCATTATTTTACTTCCAATTTACTCCTTTTAATTAGCATATATACTCCGTAAGCAATCACTCCTACCACGGCAATACCCAACATGACGCCAATAAAAATATAGGTTTGGGTATTGGACCCCGCGTTTACATTTTGCGCTTGTATGGAAACAACAACCGCGTCATACACTTTTTCATTTTCGGTGCCCGCGTTTGCAATAGGCGTTATGATAATTTTTGCGCTACCTTCGCCCACCGCTTTATAGGTAATGGTTTTTGTTGCCGTGTTTACTTCAACAATTTCTAATACACTCTTATTGGAACTTTCTACAAAAACTTGTACATGTTCACTAGAAATATCTACAAGCGTATATGTAAATGTATAGGTTTCACCCACCGTTAAATTTTGTGAAGTTGTTCCCAATTTTACAGGGTAATACACCTCTACACCTTTTACCAAGAATTCGGCCATCGTATATTTTTCTGAGCCACTAACGACATATTCGTAAGAAATCATATAATTTCCCGTATATAAAAGTTCAAGCGACACCCCTTTTTGTACATCTTTAAACTTAATGGTTGTGCTTCCTTTTTCATAACTTGGGTGCGTAATACGTATTTGCCAATGATCTAAATTAGACGTTGAAATCATTTTATCGCCCCACCACGCGTATGTGATTGCGGGCGTTGACCCATCGGTTGGTTGTAGCGCTGGTAATGTGTATACATCGCCTTGATACACACTTAGGCCTTGCTCTACTCTATTTTGCAAGTAACCAAAACTCGCTTTACAGTTTCGTATAGATTTTGCTTCTACAACGCTGGCTGACGTGTTTTGCATAGCATCAATATAAAAATGGTAAAAATATTTTGTATAACATGTACCTGCAATATTTGCCTGTGTATCGTACTCACAAACTTCTATACTTGTAAACGTTAAGTATTTTCCACCTGCATATACCGTTCCAATTTGACTGAGTTTGGTATTATCTTCATATGTCTCTTGGTACATAGGAAGTTGAATTAAAAACCATGCATTCGGTTCGATAACCGAACCGGCACTTCCTTCTGTATTTTTCTTCATTTGGGCGTTCAAATATTCTGGCTCTAAGTTCCATTCTAAGTACGCACTATCTGAAACTTTTAATTTTACATGTAAACCACGAGTGGTATTATCTGCATTATAATACCAAAAATATAAAGAATATTTTGTTGCTGTTTTATCAGTAGAATACGGAATATCGGTATAACTGTTTACAGGTATTTGTATGGGCGAAAAAGCATCTATATAACTTGTACTACCCGTTATGTTATCCGTAGGGATACTAAAATACCCTTCTTCTACCCCTGTTGTGCTTTCACCACTTTCATCCCAAACCGTAAACGGTGATGTGGCTAGCCCATCGTTGGTATAAGGGTGATACAACTCTCTATATGTAGCCGATAAAGATTGTGCGCTGGCCATATGTGACGAAACACTTGTTCCCACGAAAACAATAGCGCAAATACATAACGCTATACAACCTAAAACTTGATACCATAATTTATGTTGTTTCATATAGTTAGTGTAAAACTCCTATCTCTTTTTATGCAAAGTATAATATGTAGGCCTTTGCGTTGTCAAATAAACACTGTTTATTTCTCCCAGCGAATAGGCTCTTGCCCGTGTTGTTGCAAAAACGCATTACATTGCGAAAAGGGCTTTGACCCGAAAAAACCCTGGTAAGCTGACAACGGGCTTGGGTGCGCTGAACAGATCACTTTATGCAAAGGGTTATGAATATATTTTGCTTTATTTTTTGCATTTGCACCCCATAGTATAAATACCATAGGCGCATTTTTTTCTGCCAATTTTTGAATAACAACATCGGTAAATGTTTGCCAACCATATTCTTTATGTGCATTTGGCTTACTTTCTTCTACCGTAAGAACCGTGTTAAGCAAAAATACACCTTGTTTTGCCCAAGATTGTAAAAAACCATTACGATTTTGCATAGAAACATGCAAATCAGTTTCTAATTCTTTAAAAATGTTTTTTAACGATGGCGGTAAAGGAATTCCCGGCAGTACGGAAAAACTTAGACCATGCGCTTGCCCTGGTTGATGGTATGGGTCTTGCCCTAAAATAACAACACGCACTTGATCGTATGGGGTTAAATGAAACGCTTGAAACACCTGATGTTGTGGCGGATATATGTTTTTGTTTTTATATTCTTGGTGTAATTTTTCAAGCATATGCATAAAATATGGCTTTTGTATTTCTGTTTGCAAGACATCGTCCCATGAATTTCGAAATAATTGCATATCTACCTCTTTTTACATGTACATTGTAGCACATAAACGCAAATTTCACAACAAAACAGTGCATAAAAAAATGCAGGCACATGCCTGCATATACATTATCTCTTAGAGAATTGTGGAGCTTTACGAGCTTTCTTCAAACCATATTTTTTACGTTCTTTCATACGAGGGTCACGTGTTAAGTAACCTGCTGCTTTTAATTCTGGTTTAAAGCTTTCGTTTGCAATAACCAAAGCACGTGCAATACCATGACGAATGGCACCTGCTTGACCTGTAAACCCACCACCATAAACGTTAACCACTACATCGTACTTTTCTTGTGTGTTTGTTAAAACAAGTGGTTGACGAACAATTGTTTTTAAAGTTTCCAAATGGAAATACGCATCGATACTTTCTTTATTGATGGTAATGGTTCCTTTACCTTCTGGAATTAAACGAACGCGAGCAATCGCTTTTTTTCTTCTACCGGTGCCCCAGAATTGCACCTTTTTATTTGCTGTTTTCTTTCCTGCCATGATTTTTTACCTCTTTTCTACCAATTTAATTTCTACTGGGTTTTGTGCTTGATGATTGTGTTCTGCGCCTTTGTAAACGCGTAATTTTTTAATCATTTGACGACCAATGCGGTTTTTAGGTAACATACCTTTTACTGCTTCGCGTACAACAAAATCTGATTTTTCTTTCATCAATTTATCATAGCCAATTTCTTTTAAACCACCAATATAAAGTGTGTGATAACGATAAAATTTTTGTTCCATTTTTTTACCAGTTAACACAAGTTTGTCAGAATTGATAACAATGACATGGTCACCACAATCGACAAATGGTGTAAACTCTGGTTTATTTTTACCGCGTAAAATGCTTGCTACTTGGCTGGCTAAACGACCTAGTGGCATACCTGTTGCATCTACAACATACCATTTTCTATCTGACTCTTTAACATTTTTTGCCATTACTGTTTTCATAATTTATTTAAACCTCTTAACATTTCGTTTGTTTTAGCAAGATGCAAAAAGAGCAGTGTTCGGCCTGCCTTTGCACGCATATGCTTTTGTATTGTATAACACCAGCCATATTTTGTCAATAAAAAACTTGAATTTCTTACGAAATTTTACGTTTTTATGCTTTTTCATCTAAACTTTCATACACAACGTTTTTTAAGTATAACCCATATGGAGGAACGGTTTCTCCTGCTAAGGTTCTCTTTTTTTGCTTAATGACGTTTTCTAAGTCTTGCACCGTAAGTTTTCCTTTACCAACTTGCAATAATGTTCCCATAAGAATACGCACCATGTTATACAAAAAGCCATTGCCTGTAACCACAAAGGCATACATATTTTCTGCCAAGTTTTCTATATGTGCTTCGTAAATAGTGCGAACAAAATCGGTTTTCCCACTATTCTGTGCAACAAAAGCGCCCCAATCTTTCGTTCCAACCAAACATGCACATGCTTGTTGCATGGCTTGTATGTTTATTTCTTTAGGAATTTGCAATGCCCTATTTTCTAAAAAAGGGCGCGCGGTTTTTGAAACATAAAAGACATACATATACGTTTTTCTTTTTGCAGAAAACCTAGCATGAAACGCATCATCTATTTTTTGAAGTTTTAAAAACTGAATATCTTTGGGTAAAAAGAAGTTTAAAGACCGCATAAGCGCATAAGCTTGTTTTTCATTTGCAAGCGCAAAAGAAACCACCTGCCCTAATGCATGCACGCCCGCATCGGTTCTTCCGCTTGCTTCTACCATAACTTCTTCCCCTGTAACTTTTTTAATTGCTTGCTCTAAGCACTGTTGCACGGTAGGAAGCCCCTCTTGTTTTTGAAACCCATGATACCCTGTTCCAATATACTCAATAACACCATAATATTTCATGCCTTTAGCATACCCTAAAGCATAAAAAATTGCAAGTTTTATATGCTCTTCTCACGTTTGTTTGTATATTTCCTTTGACGGAAAAGCATTTTTTAGCATATACTTTATGTATATACTTATATTATATTTAGGAGAAAGAGTATGCAAACGTTTATTACGGTAGACGGTAACACCGCTGCAAGCAACATTGCTTATAAATTTTCAGATATGGCCATTGTTTATCCAATTACGCCATCATCTCCTATGGCCGAAAATGTAGATAAGTGGCAAGCCGACAACAAAACCAATCTTTGGGGTAACAAAGTACGTTTAACCCAAATGCAATCAGAAGCAGGCGCTGCCGCTGCTATGCATGGCGCGCTAAATGCAGGTAGTTTAGCAACCACCTTTACATCTTCTCAGGGGCTTTTACTTATGCTACCAAATATGTATAAAATGGCGGGCGAATGCTACCCTGCGGTTATTCATGTTGCCGCTCGAACCGTAGCTACACATGCTTTAAGCATATTTGGCGACCATTCGGATATTTACGCCGCCCGCACAACAGGGTTTAACATGCTATGTGCTTCTAACGTACAAGAAGCACAAGATTTTGCAGTGTTTGCGCATGTAACTGCATTAAAAGCACAACTTCCGTTTTTACACTTTTTTGATGGGTTTAGAACAAGCCATGAAATTCACAAAATAGAAACAGTAGACGATGCTGTTTTACAACAGATGCTTCCTAAGCAAGCATTTTTAAATTTTAAAAAATCAGCACAATCGAGTGCGCACCCAACGCAACGTGGAACAGCGCAAAACCAAGATGTTTATTTTCAAAACCGAGAACTAAGCGAAGTTTTATACCGCAATGTTCCTACGCTTTTGGAACAAACGATGCGTGAGTTTCAAACGCATACAGGCAGAAGTTACCATTTGTTTGATTACGAAGGAGCTCCTGATGCTACAGATGTTATTGTTGCCATGGGTAGCGGTACAGAAACGATTGCCGAAACAGTAGCGTTTTTACAAGCGCAAGGTAAAAAAGTGGGCGTTGTAAAAGTGCGTTTATTTCGCCCTTTTTCTGCAGAGCATTTTTTAAACGCTTTACCGTTAAGCACAAAAAATATTACCGTGTTAGACAGGACAAAAGAGTGTGGTGCTATGGGAGAACCATTATATGAAGAAGTATGCACTGTTTTACAAGAATTTGCACGGGACAAAATAAAAACGTTTGCCGGACGATATGGGTTAGCCAGCAAAGAATTTACACCGGCTATGGTGGTTGCTGTTTTTGAAAACATGCAAGCAAAAGCACCTAAAAATCATTTTTCTGTAGGTATTCAAGACGATATTTTACACAACAGTTTGCCAATAAACCACGCGTTTTACATACCGCAAAACGGTACAATGCAATGCAAATTTTATGGCTTAGGTAGCGACGGAACGGTTAGTGCAAACAAAGCAAGCATACAAATTATTGGTCAACAAACACCCCTTTATGCCCAAGGCTATTTTATGTACGACAGCAAAAAAAGCGGCAGTGTAACCGTTTCGCACTTAAGATTTGGGAAAGAGCCGATTCGCTCCACGTATTTAGTGGAATACCCAAATTTTGTGGCGTGCCACAACCCTACCTTTTTACAAAAGTTTGATTGTTTAGAAGGCATAGCAGAACACGGTATTTTTCTATTAAACGCACCTTGGGATATGGAAATGTTAGAAAAAGAATTGCCCGCACAAGTAAAACAAACTTTGGCAAAAAAACAAATACAAATATATATCATTGACGCGCAACATATTGCTCAGACCATTGGTTTAAATAAACGCATAAACACCATAATGCAAGCTTGCTTTTTTAAATTAACCAAGTTATTGCCTTGGGAAACTGTAAAAACCCTTATGAAAGAAGCAGCAACAAAAAATTACGCAAGCAAAGGCGACGCTGTTGTGCAAATGAACTATAAAGCCATTGATGTTGCTGACGAATATTTACAAAAAGTTGTGGTTCCTGCGCATTGGCTACAAGCGACCAGCAACGCCAGCAACAACGCGATAGAAGACGCATATTACACAAACTTTATAAACCCTATTTTATCTATGAAAGGTGACGCATTACCACTTTCCGCTTTTTCTGTAAAAGGCGAAGTAAAAACGAGTACAAGCAGATTAGAAAAACGTAATATTGCCACAAGTTTACCAGCATGGATTGCGGAAAACTGTATTCAATGTAACCAATGCGCACTCGTGTGTCCACATGCATGCTTACGCCCCGTTTTGCTACCTGAAAATGCTTCTTTAATAAAAGAAGTAGGCGCCGTGCCTGCACTAGGGATTCCGGGATATTATTACAAAATGCAACTCTCCCCTATGGACTGCACGGGTTGCGGAAACTGTGCACATGTTTGCCCTGCTTTAAAAAAGGCGTTAGAAATGCAAGATAAAGAAAAAATACTTGATGTGCAAGCTGCATTATATTATAAGCTTAGAAATGTAGATAACCCTGCAACAATGTTTTCTAAATTTAGCGTAAAGGGGAGTCAGTTTGAACGACCATTGTTTGAATACAGTGGCGCGTGTGCAGGTTGTGGCGAAACGCCATACATAAAATTGTTAACGCAATTATTTGGTTCTACGCTTATGATTGCCAACGCAACTGGTTGTTCAAGTATTTATGGGGGCTCTTGCCCTACTTGCCCATACACAACGGATAAAAACGGACGTGGGCCTTCTTGGTCGAATAGTTTATTTGAAGACAACGCAGAATTTGCATTAGGTATGCATGTAGCGAACCAAGAAAATGAGCGACACCTTGAAGAGAAAATGAAAACATTAGCACAAGCACAAGAAAGTGTTTCTGCTCTTGCAAAAACTTGGCTAGCAAAAGAAAATCGAACAGTAGAATTAGCCCAAGAAATAGAGCGCGAAATTGTGTTAAATATGAAACGTAAAGATTCGTATGGCGCTTTGTACCAGGAAATTTACGCTTTACGCAATTATTTTGTACCACAAACCGTATGGGCTATTGGTGGCGATGGCTGGGCGTATGACATTGGTTTTGGCGGCATAGACCACGTGATAAGCACAAATGAGAATGTAAAAATTTTAATATTAGATACGGAGGTATATTCTAATACCGGCGGACAAGCTAGCAAAGCAACGCCAATAGGTAGTGTGGCTAAATTTGCCACCACAGGTAAAACGACGCAGAAAAAAGATTTAGCACGCATTGCCATGACGTACCCAAACTGCTATGTTGCACAGGTTTCTATGGGTGCAAACCCAGCACAAACCATTCAAGCCTTTAAAGAAGCACAGGAGCACAACGGGCCTAGCATAATTATTGCTTACTGCCCTTGCATTAACCACGGCATAGATATGAGCCAAACGCAAGCGTATGAAAAAGAAGCAGTAACGAGCGGATACTGGAACTTATTCCGCTACAACCCGAATCATGAGCATCCATTAACGCTAGACCCCCCATTCCCTGCTACTGATATACAAGCTTTTTTACAAAAGCAATCGAGATATTTTACACTTATAAAGAAAAACCCTACGCACGCAGAACAACTGCTTGATGCGCAAAAAGAGCACGCGAAACAACATTACCAAACTTTAAAACAAGAGACGGAAAATTAAAAAAAGAAAGGCAAAAACGCCTTTCTTTTCATGTTTTTTATTTACATATGATTTACCAGAATATGTATATAATTTTTCTCACAAAATCATTTTATTATATTTTCATCAATGAAAACAACCTTTGCATACATAAGAAAGAAAACTTACAAAAGAATACTTTTTTACAAGAAAACACCCGAATTTCGACAATTTATTTTTGGTATATTTTCTTATAAATGCAGTATACTATTACCAGAACCGGATAACTCCATGGGACGATAACCCACCGGTTCTCGCTTCCTTTTATTTTAAAAAAAGTTCGTTTTCGCTTTTCCGGACTTTCCCACCGATTTTCGGTGGTTTTTTTATGGTTAAATTGTTTTGATGGCTTCCCCGCCTGAAAAACCTGGTAGCGAACCTAATTTTAGTAGCATTTCCCATGGGGAATCTTCTTCTTGAATTCCCGCCATTTGGGCAATATCTTTTCTGTTTTGTGCTATACTAACCCACCTAGCAAATTCTGGGAACAACGTTTTTGATTGTTTATTGACTGAGCCCCATAAAGTATAGTCTACACAACCTAAACTTTTTTTCTTGCATAGTTGCTCTTGTTGAGGGTTTGAGTTGTATACATACATACCGTTTTCATAAGATAAAACACCCATGCAACAATTGTACTGATATAACTCTATTTTCATCTTGCCCGCCCCTCCTTTTCTTGTAAATAATTTTCTGTATGTTTTTGCAATAACTTAAATAATCGTTCAACGCGATTGGTAAAAATAAATTGCGCATCTGTTTTTAAAAAAGCTTCGTTTTCACTCAAACCTGCTTTTGCACATGCTTTTTCTACAACATTTTCACCACGAATTTTATTGATAAAAAAGCTTTGCAATTCTGGATTTTGTAACACAAGTTCTGCCAACTCATCTTCAAACGTCTCTAACATACCTTTTTTAGGAATCATGGTCCAAGCTCCGCTTGCTTGTTGGTATTTATCACATATTGTACATGTGGATATACCTAACATTGGAGCGCATCTGTTAAATATGTTGTCTATCAAACCATATGGCCTTCTTGTATTGATGCTTTGTTCGGCCATGGTTTTTAAGTAAGTTGTTGAACGGTTATATTTAAAACAATTTCCATTGTCGTAAATTTGCGCTGGTATAAGTTTACCCTCTTCATTCACTAAAAATGTGACGTTGTATGCATGCCTATCCATCTGTCCGGTTAAATAATCTATTAAACACATTTTCTTTAACTGCATCATACAAGACTCGTCAATTTCTATTTCTGAGTTGTTTTGTTTTAAATTGTTTAAAGCCGCCTCATAACTATGTAACGTATTTTTTATACCTATTTCTTTCCCATTTTCATTATCATAAATAAAATTGCGGTAACCAATAAGTAGCGTGGCCCCACTAATTTCTACATATTTTTTAGGGTTATAGTCTTTTGTGATAACGCCATGGACTTCTACACCATTTTCTACAAAACTTGCTAAATGGTACTCCGCGCATGGCAACCCAACCTGCCGACAAATTTCATAATATAAAATTTCACCAATATCTTCACAAGTATTATCTGCACTATTTTGCTTAAACAACCATCTACCATCATCACGGTTTAAAAATTCAAACCAAAATTTTGCTCGCTTGCCACGTTGTTCTACACTGTTTTCTTTTACAATGTTTTGTGGCATAATATGTAATCTTTCCATATGTTTCTCCTATAAAAACTATACAAGTAAACCGATATTTTGTCAATACAAAAAAATGCACCATTTGGTGCATTTTATCTTCCCATACCCATTTCTTGTTGCTCTTGCTGTTCTTTATACCTTTTTGTGCGTTTATCAACAGTATGCGCATCTTCATATGCAATAGCGGCATCTCGCTGTGCAATTATGCGATTTAAACGACGGCGATACGCCTCTTCACTACTGCGCATATCTTCCACCTCGGTACGACGCTTTACATATACTCCGGCATCGATCCAAGATTTTCTCGAATTTACTTTTTCATCTAAACGATTTGAATTTATGCTCATAATTCACTCCTGTTAGTTTTGATTATAGCATACAAGCATATTCTTGTAAATATTCTTTTTGAAACTTTTTACTATTATTTTTTTTGCCCATTGTGCACCGTTTGGTATTGAGACAATTTCCTTAATACTTCACTGCAAGCACGCATAGCGCTCATGTTACTTACATTTACTGTTATTTCTGCAAATCTTTTGCAATTTTGCATGCGTCGTTCAATTTTTTTTCTTGCTATGGCGTATAATCTTTTTTCTTCTGCGGTTGCATAAGTTTGCTGATGTGTTTTTGCGTATACGGTTTCTAAAGGCAAATGCAAATACACAAATATTGTTTGGTACTTCATTGCTTTGCAATTACGTACCTTTTCGACGCTACCCGATTCAAAACACATGACTGTGTTTGTAAAACTAGAAGCATATTTTATAATTTCTTTTTCTTTTTTTCTGTAATATTTTTCACCATAGTTTTTTAAAAGTTCTTGTAAAGAACGTGGTTGATGATCGAATAAAAATAGGTCTTCTGCATTAAAGTAAAACATTTGCAAACGCTTTGCTAATTCTTCCGCCACTGACTTACCCATAGGGTTATACAAACAAACAATACTTAAACTATCCACGGAAAGCATCACCTGCCTTTTTTGCAGATTTTTTTACCTTAGAATACGTAACTTTTCCCTTCACACTTATAATAGCAATGGTAAGTATAACACCTATGCCTAAACATATTTGCCACCAACGAATACGTTCGCCTATGCTTATAGCTTGACCCGAAGCATAAATGGTTGCGTTAGACTCTTGTTGCGCAGCCCCAATAGCAATGTTCCCTTGCTTATCGGTACGCAACAACCCACCATTTTCTTCTGTAACATTGCATATTTCTTGCGCTCTTTGTAAAAACGAACTGTTTGGGTGCTTATATTTATTATTTAACCCGCAAGAAACCACAATAAATTTAGGTTGAATAAACTTTAAAAAGTCTTCTGTGGAACTTGTACCACTACCGTGATGGCCGGCTTTATATATAAGAACATTTTGTAAACTTTGTTTTTGCTCTGCTGTATAAACGCCTCCATTTACTCTTTCTAAAAAATCTTTTTCAACCGCTGTTCCCGCATCGCCCGTGAATAAATAGCTTTCTTCTGCATACACAATGTTAATGATTGGCGAGTAATCGTTTGGGTTGGAATAATATTTTGTAGGGTAGCCTATATCACCCATAGGTTGCACGTTCGTTGCATACACTTCAGGTGCGTACCACGTAACCGTATAACTACTGCCTATAATTTCTAATCCATCGTAGTTGACAAAGACGTTAGACTCTGTTTTGCCTGTGCTTGTTGTGTATGTTTCTTCGTATATAGCAGTAATGGTTTCGTTATAAATAATGGTATCAATTTTGGAATATGAAAAATCGGTATACGTTTCTGTATAAAAATCGATGTACCCCGCAGTAGCTAGTGCCTCATCTTCCGCAAATGCTCCGCTTTTTTCACAAGCTAATTGAAATGGCCTATATATATTTTGCACTTCAAACGCCTCTAGTACCGCCTGTGCACCACCCACGTGGTCGCTATCGGAGTGCGTTAGTACAAAGTAATCGAGTTTTGTTACATTTTCTTTTTGCAAATACGTAACAACATCATCGCCGTATTCTTCTTCACCTGCATCTATGAGCATAGTTTTTCCATCTGGAAACTTAATAAGCGTGCTATCTCCTTGCCCAACATCTATATAATGCACTTGAAACTCTTTTCCGCTTACCGACTCGTACGAGCCAATTTGAGCAGGAACCTTACCAATGCCCAATGCATTTTCAATTTGTGTTGACCAAATACATGATAAGGCAAGTATTGCAATAATGCTTACAATACAAATAAATTTTATTTTAAAATTGGATTGTTTTGACGAAACTCTTGCCATTTTTTCTTCTCCTTACGAGATAACTTTTTGGAAAGCAAATAGAATATTTGTTCTTTATGTGCCAAAGCTTCTTTATACCCAATATCTATCATTTCTTCTAACCCATCTAATTTAGAGGACGAAAATTCTGTTAAATTAGGTTGTAATACAACATCGGCTAATGGCATACGCGATTCTACATTTGCATGCATCATAACGCCAATGGTAGATTTTAATAGTTTAAACATTTTGGTAGATTCCGTTCCTTTGCCCCGCGTACTGTTTACGTCAACAGCAATCACTCTATCTGCGCCCATTTTTCGAGCAACGTCACATGGCACATTGTTTTTTAACCCACCATCAACTAAAATCATGTCGTTGTATACAACAGGCTTAAACACACCCGGAACACTACTTGAAGCCGCTGCCGCCTTAGCTACGCTTCCTGCATAAATATCTACCTCTTGCCCGTTTTTCATGTTGGTACAAACAATTCCTAATGGTATTTTAAGTTCACTAAAAACTTTATCACCGCCTAAAAGTTGTTGCATATATTCTTCCACTTTTTGCGACGAAGATGGCATAAAGAAAAATTTACTAGATTTTACATCTTTTACTTTAATGTTTTTTGCAATTTCAATAAGTTCATCTACCGTTTTACCAGCGCAAAACAAAGCACCAACCAAACTGCCAACGCTGGTTCCTGCAACGATATCTACTTCCACACCCCACTCGCTTAGCGCTTTTAACACGCCCAAATGACCAAAACCGCGCGCGCCACCACCGCCTAGCACAAGCCCTAGACGAATGGACGGATGTTTTACAGGTTTGTTTTTTCTTTTCCAAAATAAAAATGCCATATAGTTTCCTTTCTTTTAGTATACAATGTTCGCAAAAATCGTGCAAGCAATACAACTTGCCAATAAAAAAAAGAGCCTAATGGCTCTTTTTTAAACTTTTTCTACCACAACCAAAACATCCATTAGGTTGGTATCGCCAGCCACTGAGGTTGTTGTTATGGTTAACACACCGTTTTGTGAAGTTATTGGTTCTTCCCCTTGCATATACGTTAACGTATACGCATCTTTATACGCTTCATCTAACGTAATAACAATGGTTATTTCGTTGCCGTATTGAGAAACAGCAACCAAACTTTCGCCCATTGGATATAGCGTTTCGTTTTCATTAACATTTACTATGTAAGTAACACTATCGCCTTCCGGCATTTGCAAACTTAAACGCACCGCTATTTGTTTCATTTGCGTTGTTAAAGTAATGCCTTGCAACTGTTCTAACGTACCATTGGTTTGTAACGTTACAACTTCCATGCCATTATCTATTTTACGTGAAAGCGTATAATTTTCTGGCGCAGAAGACGTTAATGTGTACACATGCATCTGCCCAGCCACATTTGTTTGCTTCATATCAAAAGACGTTACTTGCTTGCTATAAATTTGCAACACACCTTCTTGCACGGCAAACCATTCTGGATTGGTTTGTTCTATAGCAACATTACCTGTTAATGCGATTGTATATGGCAATACTTCAAACACAAAATCACTTATGCCAAGTTGTTCTATAGAGTAATCAGTAGCTACGCAAGAAATAAATTCAATTTGCTTTTGTGTGCTATTGCTTAAACATTCAAACGAATACACATTATTTCCATACAAGTTGCCATCGATGGTTACTTTTTCGTTATTTACAAGACCTTGAATAACCAATTCGTTATCATAAATATTGGTTCCACTGTAAATCAATTTTAAAGAAGCTGGTTGAATCAGCATGGTTTCGTTTTCGTATGTAATACCCGTTTTAGGAATGTAATACTTGTGTTCTGTTAAGAAAATACCATCTTCACGTTCATCAAACACCAAAGCAAACGAAGCTTGTTGTTGTGTAGTTGGAAACGCGTGTAGGTTGTTTGCATACGTTATTTTAAAGTCGTTTGTTAAAATTTCTCCGCCAATATTTGCCTGCACATTTTCGTACGCTAAGCCGTTATATGCAACTTCTGTTTCAGTAAAACCAAACACGGCGTTATTTTTAATTGTACCCTTAGTTATTGTAAACGTATCTTTTAATATTTCTGTAGATGTATTTGTTTTTGTAATACTTGCAACATTAGAAATATTTACATGCACATCAAAAACTTCACCCGAAGCATTTTTTGTGATTTGCCAAATAAATTCGTTTTCTACTGGGCTAACCGGCGTAAATTGCAACATATCACCTACAAATTGATATGTATATTCAGATGGTAAATAAGCATAGCCACATCCAGCGTTGGTAACATAATCTGTATCCGTTAATTCGGTTACACTATAAAAATTCTGCACCGAATAATTATTTATCCCTGTGTTCATCATACCAATAACGTACGAGTATTTATAATTGTCTCTCGCATTATTTCTATGTGTATAATAAATTCCATCACCGGAACCGCCACCAACAGAACATTTATAAACTACGCCATTAATATTTACGCCATGCGCGCTTTCATAGCAATCGGCTACCGCCACACCAAATATTTCCTCACAACGCTGAGAACTGTCATTGTAGAATGTAACCGTAGAATTTCTTTCCGCATATACGTTTTCTATATATGGTGTATTGCCATTAGATGAATATGATTCTCCAGCAATCATTCCATAACGAAAAGCTGAACCGAATTGTTCTTCGGCATCTAACGCAATAGTGTTGTTTTGCACAACAGAACAATTTGAAATAACAGCAGAGCCTTCCATGCGCCCAGCAAAACCACCAAAGCGGTTACTTGTTCTATCCGTTGGCACAGTCCAAGCAGCAACTGTGTTAAATCCAATATGTTGATCTATAGTTAACGCACAATTTTGTATTGTACCATTTATAAGTTTTGCACAAACAACGCCTGAATAAAGTTCTTGATTGTTTTTAGATGTACTGCTATTGATTAACATATCGTATGTGCCATTTACAACAAAATTTATGTTTCTTACTGTACCATAAATTATATCTGCAAAAAAGGCAATTTCATTTGTTGACACATCAGCAGTAGTGACCTGCGAAGCATACCCCGGCAAATAAATTGTATGCCCATCTCCATCTAGTATAGAACCTTGCAAAATTTCTGCATTATGGTTTGCAATAACAACTCCGCCATAACCGGCAACGCTTGAATCGCCACGCCACTCAAGCGTTATATCTTGTGTAAGTTTTGCCGAAGGATTATTTGATTGCACGCTATTTACATTGGTTAACCAATCTTGTAATTGCGTTTGATTAGAAATTTCATAAATGGCACGTGGCGTCACTTCTGCAAAAGACCTTGCAATAAGAAACGGCAAAGCAACGGCTAAAGCAACAACAAACACAAATGCCGAGCTAATAGCAATGATTTTTGCATATCGTGTTTTTTTCATTTATAAAACCTCCTTTTATAAAGTTTGTAAAGTGTGCTTTTCATAAACATTTTGTTCCTTATTTTTCTTAAACAATGGGCGCAGGACTATCGTCTTGCGCATTCCATTGACCAGACCAATATATAGTTACATTTGTTAAACTATTTTCAGACCATGTTTCAGGTTTTTGTGTAGCGTAACTAAAAATATGGCACGAAACCGGTAAAGACGTATCGTATATATACATTACATTTTCGTGTAAAATAATGTTTTGCAACGCAATAACAGCTAATGATTGAACCCCGCCGTTATCTGCGTCGAACGCGTTTTCTGCAATAGCAATCGTTAAGCTTGGTAATACAAAGGTTGCTAGGTCTTTACCCATAGCGTATTTAATAAGCACAGACATATCTTTGCTATATAAATTTCCTTCATAAGCGGTATAGTTTGTATTATCGGTTGCTACAGTAAAGGTGTGCATACCTGTTAAACCATCAAAAGCATGCAACTCTATAGCAACGACTTGCGCTGGTATGTGCAATGCGGTTAAGCCTGTACACCCCGCAAAAGCATAATTGCCAATAACAAGTAACGCGTCGCCTAAAACAATTTCATTTAATTGTACACAATTTGCAAAGGCTTCGTGTGAAAGTGTTGCTACTTTTTCCATTCCTGTAACTGTTGTTAAATTTACACAATTTTTAAATGCTTGTGATCCAATTTCAACCACAGTATTAGGTAGCGTTACAGAAGTAATACTGCTACCCATAAACGCTTGTTGTTTCACTTTGGTAACTTCTAGGCCATTATAATGTGCTGGAACTAAAATATCTGTTTCTTGCGCAGAACCGATAGATACAACATACGCATCATCAACTCGTTCAAACAACAAGCCTTCTGAGAATTGTTCTTCGGTATATTGTGGAGTAAATTCAATATCTTCTACAATATATTCTGGAATTTCTTTATCCCAACCACTAAACATATAGCTTGTTGACGTTGTACTGTTTTTTATTGGGTTGGATTCTGGTGCAACAATCGCTGTTTTATATGGTATGGTATCTTGCTTGAATACACCGCCACTAGCATCTTTAAAGGTATAGGTAAACATTTGAATTCCCCAATTAGCCGTAAAGTGCTTTTCTCCGTAACTACCCTTTTCAATGGTCACGGTATTGGTGGTTCCTTCAATACCTGTACCTGACCAGCCGATAAATGTGTATCCAGTGCGTGTAGGTGTTGGTAAAACAAACGTTTCTGTTAACATTGTATAGGTATCTCTTGTAGAACCATAATCTATAACGTCGTCATCACCCGTAGAATCCGGGGTGCTTGTGTAATATATGTTATAGGTAATTGGTTCCCAAACGGCGGTTAATGTGACATCGCCCGTTGTGCCTTTCGCAATCGTAACTTCGGTTTGCGTGCCATCCACACCATCACCCGTCCAACCTACAAATGTATACCCTTCTCGGGTTGGTGTTACAATAACTATTTCGTCTACTACCGTAAATGTAGTTTGGTTATTATTTATATAAGTGCCTTCACTGATTTCTTTTTCAGTTACTTCATAGTTATTTTCAAAAATGATATGATACGTTATAACTTCCCAATACGCTACAAATGTTACATTACCAACAGAACCCTTTGGAATGACAACATTTTTTTGAGGCTCACTAGAAGCATCTCCTTCTTTTACCCAACCTAAAAAGGTATATCCTTTTCTTGTTAAGTTTGAAAGAGTGATATCATTTGATGTAATGGTATACGATTGTGGATTTGTATTGGTTATGCTTTCACTTTCTGTTACTTCTGGGTTGTGTTTATATGTAATGGTGTATGCAATTTCTTGCCATACAGCTGTAAATACTTTATCCCCCGTGTTACCTTTTTCTATTTCTACAACCATTGTAGGTTCTTCAACGTCATCATATAGCCAGCCTAAGAAAGTATAACCCTTTCTTACAGGAGCAGTTAACGTAAAGGTTTCTGTTGCTACATTATAACTTGTAGGGTTAGAGTTGGTAATCTCCTCTGCATCTGAAATACTTGGCGTATGTTCATAGCGAATCGTATACTCTTCTATTTCCCATACGGCAGTAAACGTTTTTTCTCCCGTGCTACCCCTTTCAATTTGAACTTCTTTTGTTGGAACATCTACACCAGAATAGGTCCAACCTATAAATATGTAGCCATTTCTTGTAGGTTCTTGTAAGGCAAATGTTTCTGTAGTAAATGTGTAATTTGTAGCATTGTTATTTACAACATCGCCACTACTCTCAGGACTATTTTCAAATATAATAGCGTAAGTTGTTAGTTCCCAATGTGCAGTAAATGTTTTATTACCATAACTTCCTTGTTCTACAGTTACGTCTTTTTGTACGCCAGAAATGCCTGTTCCTGACCAACCAACAAACGTATAGCCTTTACGCGTTGGCTGGCTTAAAGCAAATGTTTCTGTATTTATGTTATAAGAAACATATTGCGATGCATTGTTGTTTACAATTTCATCAAACCCTACTTCTTCCACAGGGTCGTGCTTATATATAATGTTATAGGTTACAACTTCCCATTTAGCTATAAATGTTTTGTTGCCCATACTACCTTTTTCAATGGTTATATTTTTTTGTGGTTCGGTTTGATTTTCTTTATCTACCCAACCTAAGAAAATATACCCTGTTCTTTCTGGATCGATAAGCGTAATTGTATCGGTTACTATGGTATACGTTGTAGGGTTTGTATTGGTTACATGATCGTAGGTTTGTTCTATTGGATCGTTTTCATAGGTAATGGTATATTCGGTAAGTTTCCAATTTGCTGTAAATTGTAAGTTTCCAGTAGTACCTTTTTGAATAGTAACTTCTTGTTGCGTACCTACAATGCCTGTTCCTGACCAGCCAACAAATGTATAGCCTTCACGCGTTGGCGCTTTTAAAACAAAAGACTCTGTTTCAACATCGTAAGTTAAAACATTTTCATTGTTAATCATTTCGCCTTCGCCGGCTTCTGGGCTGTTAAGATATGTAATGGTATATGTATCTTTTTCCCAAACCGCTTGTATCGTTTTATTTCCAATAGAACCTTTAGAAATTGTTTTTTGTAAAACAGGTTCATCATCTACACCTATTTCTTTCCAACCTAAGAAAGTATACCCTTTTTTTGTTGGATTTTTTAGCACAAAATTTTCCGTTTCAATGGTGTAATTTGTAGGGTTATCTAGTTGCTGGTCTACACCTTCTAGACCTTCATATGTAATGGCATATTCTTGCATAGAATAGTTTGCTATAAAAGTAACATTCGATAAAACCGTGTAAGGAAATTGTACAGGACTTCCACTTACAAGCCAACTATGCACAATATACCCTTCTCGCGCGAAATCAGGTGCATCTACTGTAAATGTTTCTTCTACTACGCCAGAAGCAATTCTTTCACCTTTGAATAAAAATTCATATGTGAACATGTGATATTTATACATGGAAATTGTATAAACAATACTCGTGGACGCATCTGTTGAAAATACTTTTAAGTAAATTTCATGCAAACCTGCTCTATCAAATGCATATGTATGGCCTAACTTTTGAGAAAGATCGGCATCGGCGTAAAGTTCCCACTGAACATTTCCTTGAACCTCTATTAAAGCATCGAAATCTAAAGATGCTACATCGTTTCGAATATCGGTTTTAGAAAATGTTAAGGTTTCGGAATCATACGTGAACCCAGTAATGCCATCTATGTTATAGCCCACAATTTCAAAGGTGGCTTGCAATTCTAAATCGTTATAATTTGGTCGAGAAACAACGGCACGTATTTCGTAAACACCTGCATTTTTCACGCGAACTTCACTTACAGGTTGTTGTGCGTCATTTACATAATATTTAACTGTGTAAGCATCAGTCATTCCGCTTACGGCAAATACATAATACTCATCATTAAATGGTACCGTTTTGCCTGTAAATGTAACACCTTGAATATCTGCTGGAACAATCACAAATGTGAAAATTTTTGAAATAGTTTCGTAGGTTACTTTTATTTCATGCGTTCCAACTGAAACCAATTTTGCCTCATCTTCGGCAGAAATGGTTACTTCGTTCATGGTAATATCTTTTACAGAATTATCATCGTAAATCACGCGGAAGGTAACCGCATTTTTATTAAATGTTTCGTTATATGTAATATTTGACACGTTTGTGGTAAGTACAATGTCGGTAACCACAGGCTGCGTTTTTTTCATTAAAAAAACCGCGGCAACTGCGCCACCTGCCAAAATGAGAATGAGCAACGGAATGAAGATTGCTAACCATACTTTTTTCTTGCTTTTTTTATTTTCCGTTGCATTTGAAAAAATTTCTTGCGCCATACTCCCCCTCTATTACGCGTTCCTTTTGTTAGCATGCGTTACACGCTTCATTTTTATGATTGTAAGACTATTATAGCATAAAAAAAATAACCGTCAAACAAATATACGATAGTCATACTTAAAGAAAAATAAATAAAACATTGCTTTAAAATAAAAGTAATGCAATATGCCATATAAATGCATGTTCTAAAATCATTTTGATAAAAAAATAAAATAATAAAAAATATTATTTTATTTTATGATTTTTATTTTTTATTGTTTTTATATATCTTTTCACTTTCTGTAATTAGTTTTTGCACCAAATTTGCAAGTTCTTGGTTGGCTAGCGAAATATGTATTGGGTTATGCAACATAGTTGTGTGCAAAGATACACCACCCGCTTTTTCGCATAAAAACATACCTGGCAAATAATCCCACACATTATCGGCAAACAAAATATACCCATGCGCTTTGCCGTGAGCGACAAGCGCAAACTCGCAACCAGCTGAACCTAAATTGCGTGTGCGCATAATTTGTTCAGATAATTTTTGCTGAAACATACATGCACATGTATTCATATTTTTATATTTTACATTTACGTTGCCCATATAAAAAAGTGCGTTTTCTGGTTCTACATTAGATTGAACGTGGATAGGCTTTCCGTTACAAAAAGCGCCTTGATTTGAAGCGAAATATAACTCTTTACTTGTTGGAATAAAAATAACAGAAGCTTGTACGGCTCCATTATGAACAAACGCCATTTGAATACACCAATCTCGTATGTTGTTTGCAAAACTTAATGTTCCGTCAATAGGATCGATAACCCAACAACGACCCTGTAATTGAGAAGTACTATGAAATTCTTCACTTACAACATAATCGTTTGGAAAATGTTTTTTCAATTGCTCTATAATGAACGTTTCGGTTGCTAAATCAAGTGTTGTAACTAAATCTTTTTCGCCTTTTGCTGAAACCTCAAATGTATGCTTTTGAATGATGTGTTTATATGCTTGTTTTACCACTTGCTGTAAAAATTTTTCTTCTTTTGCGTACATGCTGACCTCCATTTCTTTACAACGTTAGTGTACCACATTTTTTACAAATTACCAATAAAATATAAATAGATGTAAAAAAAAGCAGGAACACTTCCTGCTTTTTACAATTATTCTTGTTCGCCAGTTTCGCCAGCTGCAATTAACGCTTCTAGTTCTTTAATTTCTTCATTGTAACGAACTTGTTCAGCACTTAAGAAATCTCTCATTTTAACCGTTTGATTGTATTTATCTTTATTTTTTGCTAAATATGCTTCGGCGTCTGCTATAGATGTTTTTAATTCGGTAATTAAAGCTACTAATTCTTCTTGTTTTTGTTTTTTCTCTGGATCAACATCTTTAATATCGTTAACTTTATACATTACCAAATTTAAGTTAGCTAAGTCACCAGCTTTACGATTTAACAATTTTTTATTACGTGTAATACGGCGTTGTGTTCTTTCGTATTTCGTAATAAATTTTTTCTTTTTGTCTAAATCTTTTTCTACTTTTGCCAAGCTCTCTTTAATTTTTTCCATGCGAATATTGTAGTCGAAAACTGGACCTTCATTGACAACAACAACTTCTTCTTTTGCCTCTTCTTTTTCTTCTTCGGCGATTGGTGTAGGTTCTGCTGGAACTTCTTCTTTAACAGGTTCTTCTACAACTTCCTCTACTTCTTGTTCTGGCTGTTGTTCTTTGGTTTGCTCTTCAACAACTTCTTCTACCTGCGTTTCTTCTACAGGTTCTTCCATGGCTTGTGATTTTTCTTCTAACGCTTTAAGCATAGCATCTAAATCTATTTCTTCTTCATCATCGCCACTGTTTTCTGGTTTTTCTTTTCTTAATTTTTTACCCATAGTAATTTCTACAAAGAAAGCAATGGTAAAGGTAAGCACAACAATGATAGCCGCAACAAAACAACAAATAATAAAAATTTTTAAGTTCTCCATATTTTTTTCTCCTTTTTTACAGCTTTCGCTGATAAAATACACTGGTGGAGGCGACGGGAATTGAACCCGTGTCCAAGAAACGAAAAATTACTGTTCTACATGCTTAGTTAGTATTTATTTCGTAAAAACGTTTCTACTAACAAACCCTGTTTTTACGTTGCACGCATTGTGTTTAAGTGCATGAACTTGGTGCGAAGCACATGTACCGATCTGCCTAAATAATGCCCGCAACGCCCGACAGCCCTGCGTTTTGGACAACTAACTGCAAGTTACGCAGCTAATGCAAAATTTTCGTTTGCGTTTATTTTGTTTTGGTTGATTACGCCAGACCAACCTGCCGACATGCTGTATGTAATTTTACAATTTCCCGTCGAAACCAAAACGCCCCCTTATGGTGGCTAAAAAGAAGCCACTTCTCTTTGCGCTTCACGCGTTAAATCTTTTTCTTTTAGCGCCTGACGTTTATCATGTAGTTTTTTACCACTCGCTACGGCAATTTGCATTTTTGCCCAACGCCCTGAAAAATAAATTTGTAAAGGTACTAACGTATAGCCTTTCATTTTTACCTGACGTTCTAGACTACGCAACTGCTGTTTCGATAGTAAAAGTTTGCGGGTTCGCAATGGATCGGCCGTTTGCCAAGTTGCTTGTTTATAAGGTGAAATATGCATTCCTATAATGTAAGCTTCGCCGTTTTTCAGTATAATGTAACTATCTTTTAACTGGCAACTTCCCTTTCGTATGCTTTTTATTTCACAGCCTTGTAACACAAGCCCTGCTTCAACGGTTTCATGTATGAAATAATCATGATATGCTTTTTTATTTTCTGCAACTGGTTTCATAAGCGGATTTCCTTTTACATTTTGCTTTTGAAACTATACATAGTATAGCACAAATATTTTATGTTTTCAAGATGCAAATGTAATTATTTTTTAAAATTTCATAGTTTTAACAGTATAAAACCTATGTTTTTGCAAATTTTTATAAATTTTTCTTACAAGAACATGGCGTTTTCGTTATTTTAACCTTCATTTTCTGCAAGTTCGAATTGAACTCTTCGCATAACCAAATCAACTTCTTTCACTTTTACAAATAGTTTTTTACCTAAAGCAAATGCATGTTTTTTGCCTACCAAACGATATCTTTTTTCTTCGAATATGTAATGGTCTTGCGGTAAATCTTCGGTGTAAATAAAGCCCTCTACCGTGTTTTCTAGCGATACAAAAATACCGCTTTCAATGACGCCTGTAATTGTTCCGTTGTAGATTTCGCCGATATGTTTCGACATGAATTCAGCCTTCTTTAAATCGTCAACCGCCCTTTCTGCCTCATCGGCTCTGCGCTCGGTTAAACTACTTTGCTCACTTGCAACCACAACATAGTTTTGCAATGCTTGCAAAGTACCGCCTTGTAAAGTTCCATGCAACCAATGTTTAATAATGCGGTGAATGAGTAGATCGGGATATCTTCGAATAGGACTGGTAAAGTGACAATAATTTTTTAAAGCCAACCCAAAATGCCCCAAATTTTCAGGTGCATACCTTGCTTTTTGCATACTTCTAAGCATAACCGATGAAATAATCGTTTCGGTTTCGGTACCTTGTACTTGATGCAAAACGGCTTGTAAATCGATTGGCTTAACGCGATCAGGCGATGCCTGCAAAGAAAGCCCAAACGTTTGCAAATATTCTTTAAACGCTTTGATTTTTTCTGGTGTTGGTGTTTCATGCACACGATAGACGAAAGGTGCTTTAAGTTCGTGCATTTGTTTTGCTATTACTTCATTGGTAAGTACCATAAACATTTCAATTAAGCGTTCGGAAAGTGTACGTGGTTTGCGTTTAATGTTTACCACTTCGTACGCTTCGTTCAGTTCGAAAGCAACTTCTGGCAAGTTAAAATCGATATTCCCTTCTTTTTCACGTTTTTCTATAAGTATTTGCGCTAATTGCGCCATAGAATCGAGCATAGGCACAACATCTTTGTATTTTGCGCGCATTTCTTGGTTGTTTTCAAAAATTTGCGTAACTTCCGTATACGTCATTCTATGCGCAGATTCCATATAGGTTTCCGCAATTTCGTGATGAACAACATTACCTTTTTTATCCATTTCCATAAATACAGATAACGTAAGTTTATCTGTTTTTTCATTTAAAGAACATACATCATTCGATAATTCCACCGGAAGCATAGGTAGCACCATATCTGGAAAATACACACTTGTACCGCGCAAAAACGCTTCTTGATCGAGCGCAGAACCCGCTTTTACGTAATGCGAAACGTCGGCAATATGCACGCCTAAGTAATAATTTCCGTTTTTCTTCATTTCAAGTGAAATAGCGTCATCGAAATCGCGAGCATCTTCCCCATCGATGGTAATACATTTGATGTTTCGTATGTCTTTACGTTTTTTGAGTTCTTCGACCGACGGACGTACGGCAACTTTTTTTGCTTCTGCTTGCACATTTTCTGGGAATGTTTCTGTTAAATTAAAACTACGAACAACGGCTAAGGTACTTACTTTAAAATTTGTACTATCTCCTAGAATTTCTGTAATTTCACCTTGCGCCATGGTTGTTCTAGATGGATAAACCGTTATTTTGACAACCACTTTATAATTTTCTGGAACATTTTTTGCAGAAAGCATAGGAACAAAAACAGTATCTGTAAAGCGCGTGTCGTCTGGAATAACGAGCACACCGCCAACGGTAGCGCGCGTTGTGCCCACCAAACTGGTTACCCCGCGCTCTAAAATTTTAATCACTTCCGCTTCTGCTTTTTTTACTTTGCGACCAATTCGTTTTGCATTGTTTTTTAATTGAAACAACACGGTATCACCATGAGTCGCACCGTGCAAATCTCTTTCACGACATAAGACGTCTTCTTCCAAATTTTCGCATCGCAAAAACGCATAGTCTTGACGGGTGCCTACAACTACGCCCTTATGCACATTGGTTGCTTTTGCCGTAAGCGCATATTTATGTTTACTTGTTAGCAACAATTTATCAGCTTTGACTAGTTTTTCAAGTTCTTCATGTACAATTTTAGTATCAAATCCTCGCGCAAAACCACACATTTTTACAATTTCTTGCAATGTAAAATACGTTTGTTTGCTTTTTTGCATTTGATTGATAATATGTTCTTGAACAGTCATAGTTCCTCCTTACATATGCACTTTTTTGATAAGTGCTTTTTGCAATTTTTGTTTTTTAAATATTAAAACAAAACTCAGTAGCCCCAGCGCCGTACAAAGAGAAGCCACAACGGGCCAATTAGCACCTGCGACCCAGCAATACTTAATAACAAACAACACAAGGCTATATAACAATAAGCGTAAACTTGCTTTTACATACACAAAATCTCGTTTATTTGAGACGAGACATAAAATATTTACCAATATTGTAAAGCCCAGCAACACGCTTGGAACAGCATACACAATACTCCAGCCAAACACGGTTTGAAACAAATGATGGTTATACCCATCAATAAATACTAATAACAAAGCAGTAAATAAAGCCATTTGCGTTAAGCTATATAAGTAAAACCCTTTAACTTTAAAAGGACGAACAAAAACGAAGTATAAGCACAACAAACTAACTACCGGATACAAACACCAAAAAATGGTATCGCGAAAAATAACATTGATAAGCACGCACAACGCAGCAAACACAATACACGCATTGCGTACAAATTGCACCCATTTACCGCGTTTTATTTGAGATGCATCGTATATTGGAAATGTAGTGTCTGTAATGGCTGTTTGCGCTTGGCTGCCTAAGTATTTCCCGCATAGCGGACAGTTGGTCACATCTGCAGAAACTTCTACATGACACGCCTTACAATATTTATTTTGCATACAAATCTCTCCTATCGGTGTAGATATATACATCTATGTTATGCGCAGAAAGAAACCGGAAAAAATCTTTTTCCAAATTTCGTTCTTTAATTTTTGAGTTAAATGATATCACCAACGAATCATTAAAACAAATAGCAGCCACGCCTTTTGTGTTATATTTGGGTCTTCCTAAATTAACTTCATAGTGCGAAATGTGGTTGGAAAACTCGTCAGGCGCTTGTACAACACCAATGTTAGAAAACGCGAGCGTTTGATAATCTTCCCCTAGTAATTTAAAACTTATATTGATAACAATATCTTTTAGTGCTAAAGGAAGTAGTTTTATACATGCATTTTTTTGAATTTTCGTGTTTGCATTGATATTTTGCAATAAAAACTCTTTATTGATTTTTTGGAAAGCTTGCGAAAATACTTCAATAATTTCTTCTAAAGTTTTTTCTTGTGTATTTTCTATTTCTACGTTAATATAACTTGAAAAATTGCGCAAGGTTTCTTTTTCGAAAAAAGGACGAAGATCGATAGGCACTGAAATTTTTACAGGTTTTTTGGCACCAATATTTCGCTTATGCACCACGTAAGCTAGTAAACTACATAAGAATATAGAAAGTTTGGTTTTGTATTCTTTGGCGATCTCTTTGACTGCCTGCGCACGCATTTTACCATACGTGGTTC
Source organism: uncultured Clostridia bacterium (assembly GCA_944362705.1). GTDB lineage: Bacteria > Bacillota > Clostridia > Christensenellales > UBA1242 > CALVTO01. The sequence goes on from CALVTO010000002.1 coordinate 167,179, forward strand.
CCCCCTTGCCTTCATCTTCGGGAGTCCCTTTTATTTTTAACGCTTTACGTTCTTTATGGGAATTGCTTTTACCATGGTTTGTAACCACTTGAAACGCATCTTGCGTTTCTTCTTCACTAGGAATATCTAAATAATTTACACAACCTTTAAGTGAAGATATAGGTTTTTGTTGCAGAGAAAAATAGCGATGCAATAACGTATTAAAAAACAGTAAAGTACCTCTGCCATCGGATACCGAGTGAAACACTTCTACAGAAATACGGTGATGAAAATATAAAATACGTATTAAATGCTCAACTCCATGCAAATCGAAATAACTACATGGAAATTCATGCTCTTGTTGTACTTTAGGAAAACTTGCTTTTTGGTCAAAATAATGCCAAAAAAGCCCATTTTTTAATGTTACATTAAAGGTGGGAAAACGCGGCATAATATCATTGACTGCTTGTTGCAGATATTCTGGCGAAACGGGCTCTTTCAAAACAGCACTAAAGCGGTATACAAAAGTCCACCCATGCCTACCTGCCGAAGGGTAAACGAGCGCGGCATTATCTAAACGAAACCAATTTGAAATTGTACGCAAACGCCTAGCTTCTAATTCCTTACGCACAATTTTTAATTTTGCTTTCTTTTCTATGTGTTTTTGCTTTTTTACTTGCTTTTGTTGCTGTTTTACAAGAACCGCTTCTCGCCGTTGTTGTTGTTTTTGCAATTTTTGCTCTTGTTTTTGTGCATTCATATGTTTAGTGTACCAAAATTGTAAGGCACTTGTAAATTAAAATGCAATCACCTGCCTTTTTTCCATAGAAATTAAAGTACAATTTTGTAAAAATGAATAGAAAATAAAAAAAGAACCATTTGGTTCTTTTTTTTTATACTAATTCAACAATAGCCATGCTTGCGTTGTCACCACGACGAATGGTTGTTTTTAAAACGCGAGTGTAACCGCCTTTTTGGCCAAGTTCTTCAGCACGACGATCGTATTTAGGTGCTATTTCATCAAATAATTTTTCAATTAGTGGATGTTTTACATCTGATTTACGAGCTTTAAAACTTGCTGCTTTTTCGCCTGCTGCTTTTTGTTCTTCACGTGGTTTTAACATGCCAAGTAATGTTCTACGTGCTGCTAATTTTTTAGCGCCGTCTTTTGAAATGGTAACTTTCTTTTCTTTACCCTTACTATCGGTTGTTGTTTTTTCTTCAGTAACAACATCTTTGTAAGAGTTGATAGCTAGTGTGATACATTTCTCCGCAAGACGAGCAACTTCTTTTGCACGAGATTCCGTGGTTTCGATTCTACCATACCATAACAAATCAGATGCCATATTGTTTAACATAGCAAGTCTTTGATCGGTTGGTTTGCCCAATTTTTTTGTACTCATACTACAACTTTTCTCCTCTTTTACTCATCTTTGGTGCGAAGACCTAAACCCATGTCTTCTAGTTTATGAATCACTTCATCTAACGATTTTCTGCCTAGGTTTTTCACTTTTAACATATCATCTTCGCTTTTCTTAATTAAATCTTCTACTGTGTTGATATTTGCTCTTTTTAAGCAGTTATAAGAACGAACAGAAAGATCCATGTCTTCGATGCTCATTTCTAATAATTTTTGAACTTTGTCTTCTTCACGGCTAACTAAAATAGACGTATTTTTCATGTCTTCCACAAGTTCTACAAACATGAAAATGTGGTCATTTAGCAATTTTGCTGCCAAACTTACAACTTCTTGTGCAGACATTGTGCCGTTTGTAGTAACTTCTAAAACCAATTTATCGAAATCGATGTTTTGACCAACACGAGTATTTTCTACGTCGTAACTTACACGTTTTACTGGGGTGAAAATTGCATCGATTGGAATATACCCAATAGGGGCATCTTCTATTTTATTATCTTCTGCAGCTACATACCCTCTGCCACGTCCAACCGTGATTTCCATATCAATTTCACCGTCGGTTTCTAACGTGCAAATGTAAAGATCTGGATTTAAAACCGTTACTTCATCATCGGCCGTAATGTCAGAAGCGTATACAGCACCTGTTTTATTGGTTTTTAATTTTAAAACCTTTTTAAAATCTCTATCATCTTTTGATGTTTTAACAGCTAGATTTTTTAAATTTAAAACAATTTCTGTAACATCTTCTTTTACACCTTTGATGGTTGTAAATTCATGTTGCACACCTGCAATTTTAATTCCAATGGCAGCTGCCCCTGGTAAACTTGATAGCAATACTCTACGAAGCGCGTTACCAATGGTTGTACCAAAACCCTTTTCTAGTGGTTCTAATACAAACTTTGCGTATGCTCCGTTTTCGCCTTCCTCGCATGAAATTCTTGGCTTTTCAATTTCCAATATCATAGTGTATTCTCCTTAAACGTTATTTTTATTTAGAGTATAATTCGACAATCAAGTGTTCCTCAATTGCTAAATCGATATCATCTCTTGCAGGAAGTGCTACTACTTTACCTGTTAATTTTGTTGTATCGAATTCTAACCATTTTGGTACGATAACTTTAGATTCTTTAACAGCTTTAAATACTTCTTTGCCTTGTTTATTCTCTTTAACTGAAATAACATCGCCTACTTTAACTTGGTAGGATGGAATGTTTACACGTTTACCATTGACACAAATGTGGCCATGGTTTACAAGCTGACGACTAGCTGCGCGACTTGGTGCTAAACCTAAACGGTATACAACGTTATCTAATCTTCTTTCAATTAAAGATAACATGTTTTCACCAGTAATACCACGCATTCTTTCTGCTTCTTCATAGTAACTTCTAAATTGTTTTTCTAATAAGTTGTATGCCCTTTTTACCATTTGTTTTTCACGCAACTGTTTACCATAAGGGGATACTTTTTTACGCATTGTGCTTGCGCCGTGTTGTCCTGGTGCAAATGGGCGTTTTTCCATTGCACATTTTTTAGAAAGGCATCTTTCACCTTTTAAAAATAGCTTCTTACCTTCACGTCTGCACAATCTGCAATCTGATTCTGTATATCTTGCCATTCGTGTTTCCTCCTATATTCTTCTACGTTTTGGTGGACGACATCCATTGTGAGGGATTGGAGATACATCACGAATTAACGTTACTTCTAACTCTGCATTTTGTAATGCGCGAATAGCGTTTTCTCTACCATTTCCTGGACCTTTAACATACACCTCAACAGATTTTAAACCATATTCTTTTGCACCTGCGGCTGCCTTTTCAGCGGCTTGACCTGCTGCAAATGGTGTGCTTTTCTTGTTTCCTTTATAACCTAAACTACCTGCACTAGACCAAGCTAAAACGTTGCCTGCAACATCGGTTATGGTTACTAATGTGTTATTAAAAGAAGCATGAATATGCACGATACCTTTATCAACATTGGTTGTAATTTTACGTTTTTTTGTTGTTTTTTTAACTTGTGCCATTACTTATTTCTCCTTACTTCTTCTTTTTAGAACTAACTCTTGGCCCTTTTCTAGTTCTTGCATTGCTACTTGTTCTTTGACCACGTACTGGTAAACCTTTACGGTGACGTACACCACGGTAACTACCAATTTCCATTAGGCCTTTAATACTCATAGCGACGTCTCTTTTTAAGTCGCCTTCAACAATTACATTTTTTTCAATGTAATCACGAATAAGAGTGACTTGATTTTCTGTTAAATCTTTCACTCTAACGTCTGGGCTAATGCCCGTTTCTTTTAAAATTTTGTTTGAAGTAGAACGGCCAATACCGAAAATATAGGTTAAGCCAATTTCTACACGTTTATCGTTTGGTAAATCTACACCAGCGATTCTTGCCATGGTTTTCCTCCAATTTCATAGATTCAAATTTTTTTATATGAACATAGTTGTTCTTTGCCGCGTTCAACTATGGTTTTTTTCGTATTTCTAACCTTGCACTTGTTTGTGTCTAGGATTTTTAGAGCAAATTACGCGAATTTTGCCATCTCTTTTAATAACTTTGCAGCTATCACATCTTGGTTTAACACTAGGTTTAACTTTCATATCCTTACTCTCCTTTTACAAGCGTTATTTATTACGCCATACAATTCTTCCTTTCGTTAAGTCGTACGGACTCATTTCCATTTTGACGGTATCACCTTCAAAAACTTTAATGTTGTTTTGTCTTAATTTACCTGATAGGTATGCCATGACAATATGACCATTCATAAGTTTTACCTTAAAGGTTGCACCCGGCATAGCTTCTACAACCACACCTTCGGTTTCAATAACGTCATCTTTACTCATAGGTTTTTCTCCCTTACATTATAGCGTTAATATCTCTACGCCTGTTTTTGTTATTACGATTGTATTTTCATAATGTGCAGATGGTAAGCCATCACGAGTTTTGCAAACCCATTCTTTTGGAAAACTCATTGCGTAAGACCCCATATTTACCATGGGCTCTACAGCCAATGTCATGCCTGCAACTAGTTTCATGCCTGTGCCTTTGTTGCCATAATTTGGTACGTTTGGTGCTTCGTGTAAATTTGCGCCCACTCCGTGCCCAACCAAATCACGCACAACAGAAAAGCCATGTTTTTCAACATATTCTTGTACCGCACCGCCAATATCGCCTAAGCGACTGCCTTCTTTAATGTTTTTAATACCTTCAAAGAAGCTTTGCTTTGTGACATCGATAAGTTTTTGTTTTTCTGGGCTAATGTTACCCACTGCATATGTACGTGCTGCATCTGCATGGTACCCATGTACCACAGCACCCACATCTATACCAATAATTTGCCCCTCTTGTAAAATTTGGTCAGCACGAGGTATTCCGTGCACCACAACATCATCTACCGAAGTACACAACGTTGCAGGGAAACCTTGGTAATGCAAAAAAGATGGTTTTGCTTTATGCTCTATTATATATGCATGCGCAATTTTGTCAAGTTCTAAGGTGGATATTCCCGGCTTTATAACCTTTTCAAGTTCCTGAAATAACCCGCTTAAAATTTTGCCTGCCTCTCGCATATATGAAATTTGTTTTTCATTTTTAATGGTTATCATGTTTTTTGATTGCCTCCATAATGCCTTGATAAACGGTTAGCATATCGGCATCGCCTTCCACAACTTCCAAAATGCCCATGGTTTTATATTCTTCAATCATGGGTTGTGTTTCTTTATGAAACACTTGTAAACGATTTCGTATGGTTTGTACGTTATCGTCGGAGCGAATCATAAGAGCGCCCCCACACTTAGGGCAACGCTCTGTAACCAAATGCGAAATATGATATGTTTCTCCACAACTGGTACATACACGTCTGCCCGTTAAGCGTGCTTCTAGCGCACTATCTTCAATTTGAATAAGTACGGCTACGTCGGTTTTAATTTTTTTAGAAATTGCTTCTAATTGTTCTTTATTTCTTGGAAAGCCATCTAATACAAACCCTTTTTTACAATCAGGTTGCTTTAAACGTTCTTCTAATAATTTAAGCACAAGTTCCATAGGTACAAATGCACCTTTATTCATATACTCTTTCGCTTGTAACCCAAGTTCTGTACCTTGTTTTACAGCTTGGCGAAGTAAATCGCCCGTAGATATATGTGCTAAATGTAAATTTTTACATACAAGCGCAGCTTGTGTGCCTTTACCTGACCCTGGTGCGCCTAAAAGAACAACGTTCATACTTTCCCCCTAAAGAATGTTTTTATGTCTTTTCATCATAAGTTGTGCATCAAGTGCTGTACCGAACTCGATAGCAACACTTACAACGATTAACATACCTGTTGCAGTAAACGCATTTAACAATTCTAGCGAACCACCAGCAACCAATCTAAATATAATAGATGGAACAATAGCAATAAATGCTAAGAAAATAGCTCCAAACAACGTAATTCTTTTAGATACTTTGGTTAAATAATCGGTGGTTGGTTTTCCTGGACGAATACCTGGAATGAACCCGCCATGTTGTTGAATGTTTTGTGATACATCAACAGGATTGAATTGAATTTGTGCATAGAAATATGCAAAAAACAATATAAGTAAGCCAACTAAAATACTATATACAACGCCACCAGCGCCTAAATAGTCATAATAGAATTTCGCAAACCAACCACTATCCCTTGTAACACCCGCTAATTGCATAATGATATTTGGGAACGTAATAATAGCTGTTGCAAAAATAATTGGCATAACACCCGTTCCATTTACTTTAAGTGGTATATAACTGTTTTGACCACCATACATTTTTCTTCCTTTAATTTGTTTTGCATATTGTACAGGAATTTTTCTTTCTGACATATCGATAAACACAATTAAAGTGAAAATAACAAATGCTAATGCTAAGAAACCTAACAATTCCCATCCTGCAGACATGTTGCCAGAGAACATGTTGGAAATAGCATTCACAATAGATTGTGCAGCTGTTGCAATAATACCTACAAAGATGATTAAAGATACACCGTTGCCAACTTGACGTTCGGTAATTCTATCACCTAACCACATAGTAAAGCATGTACCTGCAACAAACACAAGCACAACAAAGCAAGCCGTTAACCAAATTGGCGCGTTTGCACCAAATACAGAAACTAAATTATCTGTACCAAAACCCAACACAATACCAATGCCTTGCGCAATAGCTAAAATAATAGCAACAATTTTGGTAATTAGATTTATTTTTTGTTTTCCGTCATCGCCTTGTTTGCTTAGTCTTTCTAATGCAGGAATACCTACCGTAAGTAATTGCATGATAATAGATGCGTTAATATATGGGGTAACACCCAATGCTAAAAACGCACCATTTGCAAGCGCACTACCTGTAACCGCATTTAGTAAGCCGAGAATTCCAACACCCGTTTCATTTGAAATGGCCGAAGCGTATGCGTCGGGGTTAATACCTGGTACTGGAAGGAAGCAGCCTACCCTATATATTAGTAACAACAAAACGGTTATTAATATATTGCGTCTTAATTCTTTATTCCTAAAAGCTTCCGCTAGGGTTTTAAACATTAAATCACCTCTACACTGCCACCGGCTTTGGTAATTTTATCTATTGCAGATTGAGAGAATTTAGCTGCTTTTACGTTAAGTGCTTTTGTTAATTCTCCGTTACCAATTACTTTTAAGCCGTATGGTTGGATTTTACTAATAACTCCTTTACTTTTTAAGAATTCAGCAGTAATGGTTGTATTGGTATCAAATTGTTCTAACAAACTAACATTGATTACTGTGTATTCCTTCCTCCAATTATTTGTGAAACCACGTTTAGGTAATTGACGAATTAAAGGCATTTGACCGCCTTCGAATCCTGGACGAACGCCACCGCCAGAGCGTGCATTTTGACCTTTGTGACCTTTACCGCTGGTTTTGCCTAAACCAGAACCAATACCACGACCTAATCTTTTGTTAGAAAAGGTGCTGTTTGGTGCTGGAGATAAAGAATGTATATTCATTTCACTCATGACGCTAGCCTCCTACTTTACTTCCTCAACGGTTACCATGTGACGAACCACATGTATCATACCGCGAGTTGCAGCATTATCTGCAAGTATTGCAGAACTACGGATTTTCTTTAACCCTAATGCTTGAATTGTTCTTTTTTGTTTTATTAAAGCACCGTTAGTACTTCTAACCAAGGTAACCTTAACTTTAGGACCTTGCACTTCTTTTTTTGCAGGAGCAGTTTTAACTTCAGCTACTGGAGCTTCTACTTTTACTTCTGCTTTTACTTCTGCTTTTACTTCTTTTACAGGAGCTTTTTTTGCAGAAGCAGTTTTTGCTGTTTTTGTTGCAGCTACTTCTTTGGTAGCTGAAGCTTTTGTTGTTGCTGATTTTTTTGTTGCAGCCGTTTTGGTTGCAGGTTTTGTTTCAGCAGTTTTTGTAGCGGTTGTTTTTGCTGCTGGAGCTTTTTTTGCAGTTGTTTTTTTCGTTTCTGCTGTTGCTTTTGCAGTTGCTACTTTTTTTGTTGTTTCTGCCATAATAGCCTCCTATAAAATTTCTTCTACTTTTTTACCGCGAAGTTGTGCAATTTCTTCTGCAGTTTTTAAAGATAACAACCCGTTCATTGTTGCTTTCACGCAGTTTACAGGATTGTTAGAACCATACATTTTACAAGTAATGTTTTTAATGCCAACAAGTTCTACAACATCACGTACAGGACCGCCGGCAATAATACCATTACCTTCTTTAGCAGGTTGCATAATAATTTTTGTTTTTTCATATTTACCAATCACTTCGTGAGGAATGGTACCGTTGATAATAGAAATGGTTTTTAAATCTCTTTTCGCAGCTTGTGTTGCTTTTTCAGAAGCCATTGGAACTTCTGCGCCTTTGCCCATACCCATTCCAACTCTACCTTTTTTATCGCCAACCACAACAAGCGCGCTAAAACGCATTTTTCTACCACCTTTAACAACTTTGGTGATACGGTTAACGTCTACGACTTTCTTTTCGAATTCATCAACCGGTCTTTCAAATTTTTTCTCAGATCTTTCTCTTGCCATAGCTTATCTCCTTAGAACTTCAATCCAGCTTCTCTTGCGCCTTCAGCTAAACGTGCAACACGTCCAGTGTAGATGTAACCACCGCGGTCGAAAACAACTTCTTTAATTCCTGTTTTTAACGCGCGTTTTGCAACATCTTGACCAACAAGGTAAGCTTGTTCTTTTTTATTTTTTCCAGCCATTTTTGTGGCAAGTTTTTTGTCAAGAGTAGAAGAACTGCAAAGTGTGTTACCTTTTGTGTCGTCAATAACTTGTGCGTAAATGTTTGTGGTTGAACGATAAACATTTAGACGAGGACGTTCAGCAGTACCAACAACTTTGTTTCTGACTCTTGCATGCTTTTTTACTCTTATTTCGTTTTTATCAGCTTTACGAATCATACTTTTCTACTCCTTATTTCTTTTTAGATGCTTTCTTAACTTCTTTGCGAAGTACGAATTGATCTTTGTAACGAATGCCATATCCGTGATATGGTTCTACAGGTTTAACGGCTTTGATATCGGCAGCAACTTGACCAACAAGTTCTTTATCGATACCTTTAACGCAAATTTCTGTAGCATTTGGTGTGGTAATTTCAATACCTGTAGGAATTTCAAAATTTACAGGATGTGAAAAACCAATGTTCATAACAAGTTTGTTACCATTAACTTGTGCTTTGTAACCAACACCGCTAATTAAAAGTGTTTTAGAATACCCTTCCGTAACACCTTTTACCATGTTGGCAAGTAATGCACGATATAACCCGTGTTTGCTACGAACTTCTTTTTGATCGTTTGCGCGAGTTAATACTAGGCAGTTTTTACCATCTACTTCTGTTTTATTTACAGTAATAACGGACATATCTACCCATTCACGCAATGTACCTTTAGGGCCAGTAACAATAACGTTTCCATCGACAGTAATATCAGCGGTAACGTTTTCTGGAATCATAATAGGAGCTCTACCAATTCGACTCATAGTGCACCTCCTACCATACGTAAGCAAGTACTTCGCCACCAACGCCAAGTTTTCTTGCTTCCCTATCTGTCATAATACCTTTGCTGGTGGAAATGATGGCAATTCCTAAACCATTTAATACTTTAGGAAGTTCGTTGCTACCAGCATAAATACGTAAACCTGGTTTTGAAATTCTTTTTAAACCAGAAATAACTTTTTCGTTATTAGGACCGTATTTTAATGTAATTAGAAGGTTTGGTTGCACACTGTTTTCATCAACAACAGTTACACCTTGAATATAACCTTCGTTTAAAAGGATATTGGCAATTGCAAGTTTCATTTTAGATACAGGAACAATTGCTGTTTCGTGTTTTGCAGTTTGTGCATTACGAATACGTGTAAGCATATCTGCAATAGGATCTGTAACGATCATATGTGTGCCTCCTACCAACTAGATTTTTTCACACCAGGGATTTCACCCTTGTATGCTAATTCTCTAAAGCAAATTCTGCAGATACCGTATTTTTTCAAAACGGCATGTGGACGTCCACAAATACTGCAACGTGTATATTCACGTGTAGAGAATTTTTGCGACTTTTGTTGTTTATTGATCATTGATTTCTTTGCCATAGTACACTCCTTATGCTTTAAAAGGCATGCCCATTAAAGACAACAACGATTTAGCTTCTTTATCTGTTTTAGCAGTTGTAACGAAGCAAACATCGAACCCACGAATTTTTTCGATTTTATCGTAAACAATTTCAGGGAAAATAAGTTGTTCTTTAACGCCAATAGCGTAGTTACCTCTACCATCGAAAGATTTGGTAGATACGCCTCTAAAATCGCGCACTCGAGGAAGCGCAATTGCAATGAATTTATCCATAAATTCATACATTCTATCCCCACGAAGAGTCACCTTGGCACCAATGCTCATACCCTCTCTTAATTTGAAGTTTGCGACAGACTTCTTAGCACGGGTAACCACAGGTTTTTGACCTGCAATTGCAGCAAGTTCTTCTACTGCAAGTTTGAAGGATTTACTGTTATCTTTTACATCACCTAAGCCCATGTTTAAAACAATTTTTTCTAAACGAGGAACTTCGTTAACGTTTTTGTAACCGTATTCTTTAATAAGCGCAGGAACGACTGTTTTTTTGTATATAGCGCGTAGTCGATTTACTGCACTTGTTTCTTTATTTGTACTCATTTGTTTTCTCCTATAAAATTTTGACTATTCAGCTTTTTTAGCAGTTGTTTTTTTAGCTGTTGTTTTTTTTGCTGGAGCTTTCTTTTCTGTTGCTTCAACTTTTTTTTCAGCTTTTACTTCAACTTCTGCTTTTTTTGCTTTGGATGCAGTCTTTTTTGCTGGAGCTGTTTCAGCGTCAGCAGTATCAACTTTTTTTGCAGGTGCTTTTTTAGCTGTTTTCTTTTCAACTTTTGCACTTGCAGCATCTAGTGACTTACCGCACTTGCATACGCGAATTTTTTTACCATCTTCCATTTTGTGGTATACGCGTGTTGCTTTTCCACAAGCAGGGCAAACGATCATAACGTTAGAAACATGAATGCTTCCTTCTTTTTTAATGATGCCACCTTTATCTTGTGCACTTTTTGGTTTTGTATGGCGAGAAATGATGTTTACGCCTTCTACCGTAATTCTTTGTTTTGCAGGGAAGCAAGCCAATACTTTACCTTGTTTGCCTTTATCTTTACCAGCAATAACCACTACGGTATCGCCTTTACGAACGTTTAGATTACCTTGACTCATAGTTCCCTCCTATATAACTTCTGGTGCAAGAGAAATAATCTTCATGAAATCTTTATCACGTAATTCACGAGCAATAGGCCCAAAAATACGAGTTCCTCTTGGTTGTTTTTGGTTATCAATAATAACAGCTGCATTATCATCAAATTTAATGTGGCTGCCGTCGTTTCTGCGAATACCTTTGTGTGTACGAACGATAACCGCTTTCACAACATCACCTTTTTTAACTGTGCCCCCTGGGATTGCAGATTTTACAGAGGCAACAATGATATCGCCGATGTTACCGCTACGTCTAAAAGAACCGCCTAAAACGCGAATACACATAATTTCTTTTGCACCGGTATTATCTGCAACTTTTAATCTAGTTTGTGGTTGTATCATATTTAGCCTCCTTATTATTTAACTTTTTCTACAATACGAACAAGACGCCAGCGTTTATCACGACTTAACGGACGAGTTTCAGCAATTTCAACTGTATCGCCAATAGAGCATTCATTCTTTTCGTCGTGTGCTTTAAATTTTGTTGTTTTGTTGATGGTTTTTTTGTAGATAGGATGTTTATCTTTGGTATGCACAGCAACTACAATGGTTTTATCCATTTTGTCGCTTACAACAATGCCAATTCTTGTTTTTCTTAAATTTCTTTCCATTGTTTCTGCCATAATTTATCTCCTATCTTTTTTTTGCAACTTTTTTTGTTGTTGTCGACTTTTTGGTTTTTGCTACTGCAACAGGCATAGCGTCTTTTGCCCCGCGAATATTTAATTCACGTTCACGCAAAATGGTTTGCACTTTTGCAATATTTTTCTTGCATACGTTTAGAGCCATTGGGTTTGCTAAGCTTCCCGTTGCATGACTAAAACGTAAGTTGAATAATTCTGCTTTTAAATCGTTTAATTTAACTTGCAATTCTTCGCTTGTTAAACTTCTTAATTCTACTGCGTTCATTAAGCGTTAGCCTCCCCATTTGTAGTTTCTTCTTGTTGTTCACGCGTTACATATTTAATTTTGCAAGGAAGTTTGTGAGATGCTAAACGTAAAGCTTCACGAGCAACTTCTTCTTTAACCCCAGCAATTTCAAATAAAACGCGACCTGGTTTTACAACTGCAACCCAGAATTCAGGGCTACCTTTACCAGAACCCATGCGGGTTTCTGCTGGTTTTTTCGTAACTGGTTTGTGTGGGAAAATATTTATCCAAACTTTACCACCACGACGGATATAACGCGTCATGGCAATACGAGCTGCTTCTATTTGGTTAGAAGTAATCCAGCAAGGTTCAGTTGCTGCAATACCAAATTCACCACGGCAAACTTTGTTACCACGGGTAGCAACACCGGTCATTCTGCCACGTTGTTGTTTTCTTCTTTTAACTCTTTTAGGCATTAACATGTTTGTCGCCTCCTTCGGTCAACTTCTTTTTACCAAGAATTTCACCTTTGTAAATCCAAACTTTAACACCCAATTTACCATAAATGCTTGATTCAGCAAAACCGTAATCAATATCTGCACGCAAAGTTTGTAGTGGTAGTAAGCCTTCTAGATAGAATTCGCTACGAGCGATATCTGCGTTGTCTAAACGACCGCTAACCATAATTTTAATACCTTTAACGCCAGCTTTTTGTGAACGGCTTAATGCTTGTTTCATGGCACGACGGAAACCAACACGTTGGTCTAGTTGTGCTGCAACACTTTCAGCAACTAATTGTGCGTCTAAATCTGGTTGTTTAATTTCAATAACATTGATATTTACTTGTTTGCCACCAGCAACTTTAGAAATTTCTTTCTTCATTGCTTCAACGCCTACACCCTTTTGACCAATAACCATACCAGGGCGAGATGTGCTTAAAGAAATGTTTACTTTATCAGCACTACGTTCAATATACACGCGAGCAATACCATAGTTTTTATATTTGTTTTTAATAAATTTTCTAATTTTGTTGTCTTCAAGAAGGAATTTAGAAAAATCTTTCTTGTTTGCATACCATTGGCTATCCCAGCCTTTAATGATACCAACTCTTAGTCCGTGTGGATTAACCTTTTGTCCCATAATTCCCTCCTAGTTATTTGCCGCATCTAAAATCACGGTGATGTGACTTGTGCGTTTTTTAATAGAATGTGCTCTACCTTTGCTTACTGGGTTAAAACGTTTTAACACAGGACCACCATCGGCAAAACATTCGCTAACCACTAAATCAGCTTTGTTCATACCCATGTTGTTTTCAGCATTAGCAGCTGCGCTGTTTAATACTTTTAAGATATATGAAGCGCCTGCATTTGGCATATTTTCCAAAATGGCAGCAGCTTCTGTGTATTTTTTGCCACGAATAACATTTAGAACGATTCTCACTTTGGAAGGAGAAATTCTAACGTATTTTGCAACAGCCATTGGACGTTTGTCAGCGGTTGCTGCTCTTTTGGCAGTTTTTTCACGCATACGTGTAGCCATGTTTATTTTCCTCCCTTAACTGATACCGATTTCGCGGTTTTATCTTTATGACCTTTAAAAGTTCTTGTTGGCGCAAATTCACCTAATTTGTAACCAACCATTTCTGTTGTAATGTAAACAGGAACGTGTTTTCTTCCGTCATGAACTGCAATGGTATGACTAACCATTTCAGGGAAAATAGTAGAAGAACGTGACCAAGTTTTAACAACTTTTTTATCGCCTGTTTCATTCATTTTTTCAATTCTTTTCATTAGCCTTTCTTCAACGTAAGGGCCTTTTTTAATACTTCTGCTCATATTTCCTCCTAGTTCACGCGTTTAACCATAAATTTATTTGAAGGATTTTTCTTTCTTCTAGTCTTATGACCAAGAGCTGGTTTACCCCAAGGAGTAACTGGTCCTGGACGACCAACTGGAGATTTACCTTCACCACCACCATGTGGGTGATCTACTGGGTTCATAACTACACCACGAACGGTAGGACGAACGCCCATGTGTCTTTTTCTTCCGGCTTTACCTAAAGAAACGATTTCGTGGTCTAAGTTACCAATTTGACCAATGGTAGCACGGCATGTAGCCAATACTTTTCTCATTTCGCCAGATGGCATACGTAACGTTACGTATTTACCTTCTTTTGCCATGTATTGTGCGCTGTTACCAGCACTACGAGCAATTTTACCACCGCGTCCTGGTTGGAATTCAATGTTGTGAACCACAGAACCTACTGGAATGTTTTCTAGTGGTAATGTGTTACCAACCTTTACTTCAACGTCAGTACCGCTCATAACGGTATCGCCAACACTTAAGCCTAAAGGCGCTAAAATGTAGCGTTTTTCACCATCTGCATAGTGTAAAAGTGCAATATATGCAGTACGATTTGGATCGTATTCAATAGATGCAACTTTTGCAGGAATGTTGTCTTTATCTCTTTTAAAATCAATAATTCTGTATTTTTGTCTATTTCCACCACCGATATGACGCACTGTAATTCTTCCGTAAGAGTTACGGCCACCTGTTTTTTTAACGGTATCTAATAAGGATTTTTCAGGGGTTGTTTTTGTAACTTCTTCAAAAGATGCAGTTGACTTTGCGCGTTGTCCGGCTGATGTAGGTTTATATTTTTTTAAAGCCATTGTACCTTTTCCTCCTAAGACTATTGTAAACTATCGAAGAATTCAATAGATTTGCTATCTTTGGTTAATTGAACAATAGCTTTTTTAATGTTACCTGTTAAACCTTCGTGTTTTCCTTGTCTTTTCATTTTTCCGTGCGTATTGATAATGTTTACGCTATCTACTTTTACTTTGAAAATTTCTTCAATTGCCAATTTTACTTGAGTTTTGTTTGCAGCTTTTGCAACTTCAAATGTGTATTTTTTGTTCGCAATGTCCGCATAACTTTTTTCAGTTAAAATCGGTCTAATAATACAATCATGTGCTCTCATTATACTGCATACTCCTTCTCAATTTCTTTAACGGCATCTTTGGTAATAACAACTTTTGCATTGGAAACAATGTCGTAAGTTGAAGCAATATCTGCTGTTGTAGTTGTAATGTTTGCAAGGTTTGCGCTTGCGCGAATTACGTTGTCGTTATTTTCTAATGTAATAACTACTGCTGAACTATTTACGCCTAAATTTTCTAAAATTTTAGCCATTTCTTTTGTTTTTCCAGAAACTTCTAAGTTTTCAACAACAACAAAGTTCTTTTCTGCAACTCTTGTAGATAATGCACTTACAAAAGCCGCTCTTTTCATTTGTTTGTTTACTTTTTTAGAGAAATCTCTTGGCTTTGGTGCAAATACAACACCACCTTTAATCCATTGTGGTGCACGAATGCTACCTTGACGAGCATTACCTGTACCTTTTTGTCTCCAAGGTTTTCTACCACCACCACGCACTTCTGTACGAGTTAAGGTAGATTTGTTGCCTTGACGAGCGTTTGCTAGTGTAGCAACAACTACTTGGTGAATTAAAGCTTCGTTGTAAGGAACGCCAAATACTTCTTCTTTTAACGTTACTTTACCAACTTCTTTACCTTCTAAATTATAAACTTTTGTTTGCATAATTTCCTCCCCGCCTTTTAGTTAGCCTTTACAGCAGAGCAGATTGTAACTAACCCACCTTTAGCACCAGGAATAGCACCTTTTACTAAAAGTAAATTTCTCTCTACATCAACTTTTGCAATTTCAAGGTTTTGAATTGTAACCTTTTCATTACCATATTGACCAGGCATTTTTTTGTTTTTAAATACACGGCTAGGATCAGAGTTTGCACTCAAAGAACCTACCCCACGATGGTAACCAGAACCGTGAGCCATAGGACCACGATGTGTATTCCAACGTTGAATTGTTCCTGTAAAACCACGACCTTTGGTAAAGCCTGTAACATCTACTAAATCACCCGCTTTAAATACATCGCATTTTACAGCGCTGCCAATATCTAAACCTTCGGCAGAAATTTTAAATTCTTTTAAATATTTTTTTGGCGCAACATTTGCTTTCTTTAAGTGCCCAGCTTCTGCTTTAGAAATTCTATTTTCTTTTGTATCTGCAAAAGCAACTTGCACTGCATTGTAACCATCTTTTTCTTCTGTTTTAATTTGTGTTACGTAGCAAGGACCTGCTTCTACAACAGTAACTGGAATTACAACGCCGTTTTCTGTAAAGATTTGTGACATGCCAATTTTTTTGCCAAGTATAGCTTTATCCATTGTAACTTCCTCCTGTTATTAAAGCTTAATCTTAATATCTACGCCTGAAGGAAGATCAATCTTCATTAAGCTATCTACTGTTTTAGCAGATGGATTGTAGATATCGATTAGTCTTTTATATGTTCTCATTTCAAATTGTTCGCGTGAATCCTTATCTTTGTGTGGTGCACGTAAAATTGTTACCACTTCTCTTTCCGTTGGCATAGGTATAGGACCCGAAACCTTAGCGCCAGCTTTCTTTGCAGACTCCACAATTCTTGCAGCAGATTCATCTACAAGGTTATGGTCGTATGCTTTTAATTTAATTCTGATTTTTTGTGTAGCCATTAGCATTCCTCCATATATTTATTTTTAGGTAAAACTTCTCAGCGTGCATCCGCTCAAAATCATGAAAAGCCCGCCTAACGCCGCAATCTTTTGTTGCGACTATTGTCCGCAAAAGTTCTCTGCTTGAAGCATTTTGCAGTAACCTTTCGCTTCTTCCCACAATGCAACGTCGTTAGTATACTACACGCACGGGTGCGTGTCAAGAGTTTTCTTTAAATTTTTACAAAAAATTTTCAAAAGTTTTTACATAGAAAAAAAGTGCCGAATTTCGGCACTTTTACGGATTATCTTTGCGCTTGTTGTTGGTTTTCTTGTTGCTTTGTTTGCATATGTTCTTGCACGTAAGCTTTTGACGTTTCTAGTATAGAAACTATTTCTTCACGAGGGTAAGCGACGTCTATGTAATACCCTTCATTCCTTTTCTCTACTACGCCATCTTTATCTTCTTCTACAGTTATGTAAAAATCAGGCTCTCGAGAATCAGGAGACACACCTTCTTTTTCTGCATCTGATTCTTTGTGCGCATACATAGTTATGCAACGCTCTTTGCCAAATGTTAAAAAACGATTGTCTTTCCACATATCACCAGTTGCACCAATAACATCCAATTTTTTTACATCGGCTGAGCCTTCTTCCATTTGTTCTACACGATACATTTCAAACTGCAACATTTTTAATACGTCGAACATTTCCAAAGGCAAATTCAATTTGCCAGATATTAACTTAGTTTGAGAATACGGAGCAATTGCATGCGTGGTGGTTGTTTCACCCGTTGCACGATTCACCCTATCCGTTTTTTCCATTAGCATTAAATTATAGGTTAAATGTCTATTATCTATAACGTAGTAATACGTTTTTGTTTCCGTAACATCGGCATAAGATGTTTTCTTTACAACTTTGATATTTTTCAAAACGTCTTCCATGGTAGGATTCCCTTTTGCGTAAGTATTGATATACGTTCGAGATTCTTCCTCTGAAAGATTTTGGCTAGATGCCAAAACTCGTTTACCTTCTTTTTCGGCATACACTTCTTTTGTTACAAGCGGAAGAAGCGCATACTGCGCTGGCTCTTTTAAAATAGTTACCGGAACATAATTCATTTTATATACCGTTACTTCCTGTTCACCCGTTTTTTCTTCCTTTACAAACGGCGCAGGCAACGTTTCCACTTTATTAAGCAACTGCTGTTTGATAATTTCATTCGTATAACTAACTATTTCCGTGAAAACTTCTTTTACAAACGCCTTATTTTCAAACGGTAAGTAATGTATATTTTCTGGATTTAACAAACACGCAATAACACACAATCTTTTATTGTAACGCAACTCCGGCCCTCTTTGTAAAAAATAGGTACTTAATGGGTATTGCCACATAAACTCTTCTACAATGTCTGGGTCGTTTCTATATTTTTGCGGAATAGTTGATACCATAGTTCCAGATTTTATGCGCGTTAAATACATATTTTTCCAAACCGATGTAGAAAACGTTTCTCGAACACTCTGCTTGGCTGAATGTAACCATTGCTTAATTTTATATACCACACCCTGTTGCCCAAATGTAAACTCATCGGGTATTTCATCTTCTTTTAATACTTTTTCGCGCGCAGAAAAAGCAACATCACCGCGCATGATATCTTTATAAAAAATTTGAATGTTTTTTCTTTTTTCCGCAATTTGTTTCATATTCTTTACCTATAAAAAGTATACCACAACCTTTCTAAATCGTCAATAGGTAAAAAAATAAGAAGTGTGTGCTTCTTATTCTTAAAATTGTAAAAGTGGTAAATACTTATCTTTTGCCAACGCTCCTAAAAACAAATATAATCTTGGGCCAGAGGCAGAACCTATTAAGAGCATATATACGTTTTCAAAAAACTTCTTTTGTAATTCCATGTCTTGTTTTTTATCGTTACCCTCACGGCGAGGAATATCGTACAATATGGTTTGCAATTCTTCTAAAGTCACTTCTTTACTAGAAAGTTTATCGTACATAGCACGAATATCCTTCTTTTCTTCGCCAGAAAGTGATGCGTAGTATGCTTCATTTTTTTCTTTTAATAAATATGCACGCTTTTCAGGCATATAGGTATTCATTAAGTAAGCAATTCTTGGCAAACGTTCATCTATATCGGCCTCGGTTACTTGAGGATCTAATTTTTTAAACAATGCAATGGTTAAGTTTCTATCAAAATTTACAATACTTCCTAGCGTTGCTAATAGTTGTGCCGATACTTTATTTGGCTTAGGTTTTTTTGTCGTGCACAATGCATAATACATAGTTGATTTTATATTTTCTGGACAGTTATCTTTAGAAAGCGCTTCGTACATTCTGTCAAATTCATGGTACAAACGTAACGCTTCTTCATCTAGGCAGAAATTAAAAGCTTGCCTGGAATCTGGTCGAACGTATATCCATAAAAGCATTTCTGGCGGATACACTTTTAATGCTTCTGCTGGCGTAAAGTTTAAACCTGTGGAACTACTCATTTTACCCGCTAAACCTTTAATGCCTACAAACTCATACATCACAAAGTCTGGGGCTTCTTTTCCATACAACTCTTTAGAAAATACTTTACCTACTGTATAACTACTACCTTTGGTGCCGTGGTCTTTACCACCTGGTTCAAAGTCTACATCTTCTACCGCCCAACGCATTGGCCAATCTACTTTCCATACCAATTTTAACATATGGTAATCGCGGACACGAACAGTTTCGGCATGGCCACACTTTTTACATGTGTACGTAATGGTTTCACCATCTTCTGACACATAGGTAACAACCGTAGAATCGTGCTTACATTTTCTACAATATACGCTAATTGGCACGTACTCTTCTCTACCTTCATCGGTTGCTTCTTGCGATTTATATTCATATAAAACATCGTAGATAAACCTTCTATTTTTTAATGCATGAATTATTTGTTCGGTATATCTTCCTTCTTTGTAACATTTAGATTGGTCTATGTATTCCGCTTCAATGCCTAATTGCTCCATGCTTTTTTTATACGCTTCCATAAAATGTTCTGCATAACTATTATGACAACCATACGGATCTGGAATTTCGCTATACGGCATGCCTACATACCCATCAAAACTATCGCCAATATCTTTTTTTATATCTGCTGGAATTTTACGCAATCTATCAAAACTATCCCACGATAAGTAAAAACGCACATCTTTACCCGCGCGCTTTAAACCCTGCGCCACAAAAAAGCTGGTAATAAACTCTCTAAAATTGCCTAAATGTATATTTCCAGAAGGACTAATACCCGCTGCACATGTAAACTTTTGTTTTTCAGGATATTTTTTAATTAACGCTTCTACCGCTGCATCTACCCACATATATTTTTCTCCTAAATTTTATCTTATATAAAATAACAAAACGCCGACATTCCGTCAAGCGTTTCAATAAATGACTTATGTTTTACCTAGCTCTGCCGCGCAAACTTTCTACGTATTCCATATAGGGAACAATTTTGCCGTCGGCATACACAACATCGTCTCCATCAAACTCCACAAGTTTGTGGTACGACTTATCTTCTATAAAGTTTTGTACTAAATCTTCGGTAAATACAAAAGAAGATGGATGTTTTTTGCTTAATTCTGTTTCTTCTTTACGTGCTGTTTTTTCAAATTTTGCAAACACAGAAACGTTTTTATGCTTTTCTACAATGTAATTTAACATAAATGCAGGTACAGCCTCGTAAACAAGAATATCTACAAAGCCACCCATAAAAACCTTTACTTTTACACTTGGCTCTGCCGCCATACCGTTTTTACGTAATGCATAAATATCCCATGCTTTTTCTACTTCGGGCGATGCATCAAAAGCACTTTGTTGCACATACAGTTCTTTATCTGTTTCAAAATAGGTTAATGTATCTTGTTTAATAATTATTTCACTCATTGTTTTTCACCCAATAAAAAGTGTACTGCGTTTTTGCTATGTTGTCAAGATAGAAAAAAAAAGACACTTAATGAAGCAATATAAAAGTAAAATAAAAAGACCTTTACCAAGTTATAAAGGTCTTTTTCATATATTGCATTAAAATGATACGATACTTCGTATGATGTTTTGCACCATACGAAACATGTAATCATTTTTATATTTACATATGTTTGTTAAGTTCTTCCACCATAGCGTCTACATCAACGCCATGAACCATAGCTGCTTGCTCTAATGTTTCCATACGACTCATAGGGCAACCTAGGCAATGCATACCAAACGAAGTTAAAATGGGTGCTAAATTTGCATTTAACGTTAACACTTGCTCAATCGTCATTTGTTTTGTAATGGTTGCTTTTTTCTTTTTCACAATATACTCCTTACTATTTTCATAGTTGTTTTTTTTATTTTATTATTTTAATTTTATTATTTTTATTTTGCTTTTCACTTACGCTTTAGGCTTATTTTTGCTACCCTTTGGTCTACCTCTGCCACGTTTAGGCTTGGTAGGTTGTGTGTTTTCTACCACGCGTTTTGCTTCCGGAAGCGTAACATTACCATCTTTATATCTTTGCATAGCGTCAATTAAATCTCGAATAGATGTTTCAATCTTTTTTGTTTTTTCTGGGGACATTTGCGATGTATCTTTCGCCATTAGTCGTTCTACTCTTTCCATAGCGTCTTGGAAATCTTCATCGGTTAAAACAACAATTGGCTTATTTGCATCTTCTTTTCTAGGTCTGCCCCTACCTCGTTTAGGGCGAACAGCCAACGCAGAAAAATCTTCTACATTTTCATCGGCATCTTCCGTTGCTAGCGTATTCTGCATTTGCGCTTCTAACAACCGCAATGCCTTTTCTGCATCTTGGTCTTGCGTGTTTACACTATAACTTTGATGGAATACCGCCAAAGCATTTTGGCCTTCATCTTTAAACATAAGTTCTGGCACAGGTGCTTGATTTCTCTTCTTCTTTTTTTGTTTTTCTTGCCCACAGGCAACGCGATGAAATGTTTCGTTTTCGTAGATATTAGAAACAAGCGAAATAGCTTCTTCATACCCTTCAAAAATAACGGATAAATTTACACGTTCGTCCATAACATCGAGCATGTCTTGAAACGATTCAGCACATGCTTTTAAGGCAAAGTGACGAATAGCTGTGTAAATATAATATGTTATGGTCATGAGAATAAAATAAAGAATGGGTATAAGTGCGCTTTCAAACCATAAACTTGTTGTAACGGTGGAAACCCCTTCACTTAAGGTTGCAAAAGAAAATAAATATAAGGCAAACGTTGTAATATAAATGCAAGCCTTCATGATGGAACGGTTTTGTTTAAAAATACCACCAAATATTTGGCCATCTATACATTCTTCTTGTTTTAAATAATCGCTTGGAGAACCTTTTACCGTAAGTTCATATTTTTTCCAAGAGCGACGTGCGCTGGCTGGGAAATGCACTAATAATTGTGAAAAAGAGGCATAATTATCTTTAGTGACAACATTGCTTTTTAAAAAGCTTACAATTTTATTACTACGGCGAATAAACTTATTTTCGTAACTAAACACAATAGATAAAAGGCACCATATAACTAAGCCGGCCCATAAAACCAAAGCCACCTTTAACAAAATATCTGGTGTTAGAACGCCAATTAAAACATTAAAACTTGTACGAATATATTCAAATATTTCCATAGGCAACTCCTTATGCTAAGTATAGCATATTGGTTGGGGCTTGACTACTTAATTATAAGCACATTTTTTGTTTTTTTTATTTTTTTTGTTATTTTTTAAAAAAATAAATATTTATGCACAAATATTTTTTTAAATGTTGATTATATTTTTTCACATATTATACATAAAACATTTTACATGAATAATAATGATAAAATATGTTTTGATTTTACGCACAAATATGTAAACACAAATAAAATAAAAATACAAAAATATGTATTATTAAAAATATTAAATATTTATTATTTTATTTTTTATAAATATATTTTTTATTTTTCTAATGCAAACACTGAAATATATTTATTTTTTTCTAAACTATATTCACTTTTATGTGTTCCGTTTATTTTTTATTTAAAGGAACTTCCAATAATTGATGAGAAACAAAAGAATAAATATACGCTTTGCAAGGTTTATTAGAAAAACTTGCTTGCGCAGCTTGCGCATACAGCGAAAGTTGTGGTTGATATTTTTCTATAATATGTTTTGCGTTTTTGATAGCCGTGTATTTGTAATCGACCACCACAATTTCTTTCTCTTTTTCTATAAGTAAATCGACCACACCCTGCACAAGCACAGGACGCGTGCCCTGCATGCCTATTTGCGCAGGCTCTACTTGCATTAAAAATTCCGCTTCTTTTTTTACCTGCTGTGCTTGCGCGCACAAAGGTTTTAACGTTTGTATAGCGCGTAAAATATGCTGTAAGGACAGTTGCTGTGCAACCGCGCGAGAAAGCAGATTGTTTTCCACAAGGCTGGTAATGGCTTGTTGTACCATTTCGGCAGTAACAAGTTTTAGTGGCAACACTTCCATAAGTTTATGGTACGCCGTACCTAGTTCTGGGGTGGTTTCTTCTTCAAACACAATAGGGTAAAAAACATCTTCTCTATTTTGTTCAAGCACTTTAGAAACCGTGGTTTTCGTAACGAGTTGCACGTCTTGCATGTATGGATACGGCTTTTGCAAGTACGCAAGCAACGCTTGCGAAAATGTACCCTTTGCAATAGGCGGAGCAACTTGTTTTTCTTGAAATGCCATTTCTTCAATTTGCGCTACCGTGAATGTATGTTGCTGGTAGCCGATTTGCTCTAAAAATGCTTTTGGCGTGTGGTGCAAACCATACATAATCCAATCGGCAAAATTATCGGTGCGCGATGGTTTAGGCACTTGGCCGGCTAGTTGTTTTTGTGTAACTGTACCCACCACAACCAAATGGTGCACGGCACGTGTTAATGCTACATACAATAAACGTGCGCGTTCTTCTTTTGCTTGCATTTCTTCGCTGAGTTTTGCGGCAAGCCAAGCAACGGTAGGATTTTTAATGCGCTCAGAAGGGCTGAAATACTCTAACCCAATGCCAATTTTTTTAGAAAAAATAAGGTCGGTTTGCGTATCTTTATTATTCGCTTTTTTACCTACCCCTGCCAAGATGACCACAGGGTACTCTAACCCTTTACTTTTATGAATGGTGGTAATATTAACAGCGTTAGCTTGCGAAGCAACAGATGTTTTCATATCTATTTTTTCAAGATTCTGCAAAAACTCTGTGAGCATTTGATATTTACCACTTTCTATTTTTTGTAAAAAGATTTGCAGGGTTTGTAGTTTTTTCTCGCCGTTTGTTTGGTTTAGAATAGATTCTTTAAAATTCGTTTCTTGTAAAATAGCCTTCACAAGTTCGGCCACAGAAAGATATTTACTACGTTCGAAATACTTTGTAACAAAGGACATATACGCGTTCATTTTTTGCATGGTGCTTGCCGAAACACCACCTTCTTGCAATGCTTTTAAAAATGCTTGATGGTAGTATTTTTCTGCTGGATACAACATGCGAATTTCGCTGAGTTCTTCTAACGTAAACTTAAACACATTGGATGTAAGTACGCCAAGCATAGGAATATCTTGGTATGGGTTGTGAATAAGTTCGAGCATTTGCTTTAAAATTTGCAATACATCTTCATCGAAAATGCTTGTGGTGATATCTGTAAGCACAGGAATACCGGCCTGCAAGCACACCCTTTGAATAGGCTCGACAACATTTTCACGGCTGGCGGTAAGTATGGTGATATCTTGATACTCTATAGGCCTTACAGTTTGCGTTTTGGTATCGAACATAGGTTTACCAATAAACTGCTGTATGGTGCGCGCAATTAAAATAGCTTCGCGGTCGGTTTCATCTACAAAAGAAGGGTTTTGCTGAATTTCTTTTAAAACACTATACACGCCTTGCGGTTTTTCCTCTTCCGCCTCAGGCGCGGTTGGTTTTACAATAAAACAACCTTGCACTACCGGAAGCGCGCTTGCTTGCGGAATAGAAACTTCACCATGCGTGAGCATGTTTTCGTTTTTATAATCTACCCCGCCGAACTCCTTGGTCATGACGCTTTTAAACACCATATTCACAAAGTGCAAAATGTTTTCGTTAGAGCGGAAATTATCGTTTAAAAACAAAAGTTCGGCTTGGGCGTCTTTATGCTTATAGCGTTCCATACGGTTAATAAAAATTTGCGGTTCGCACAGACGAAAACGGTATATACTTTGTTTAACGTCGCCTACCATAAATAAACTATCGGGCTTAGCAATACACGCAAGAATTTCTTCTTGCAGGTAGTTGGTATCTTGATACTCGTCTATAAAAATATATTTGTATTTTGTTCGAACTTCTTCTTGTACATCTTTTTCTTGCAGTAGTTGCAATGTAAATTGCTCTAAGTCGCCAAAGTCGTAGGCGCCTTTTTCTTTTTTTAACGCGTGATACAAGGTTTCAAACTCTTGTGCTAGAGAAAACAACATAGCAACGCGCGGTGCGGTTGCCGTAAGTTTTTGTTGCATTTCATTAAGTGTACCAAGTTCGGCAAATGATTTAACAACCGCCGCATAGGAAGCTTTCCATTCTTTCACTTGCTCTGCCCACTCTTTTTGTTCAGGCGTTTTACCCGAAGGTGAGCGACGCGAAACACATGCTTGTAAAGCTTGATAAAACGATGGTAAGGTATGACACTCTATAAGAGATAATATTTCTTCGTTATATTCGTTAAGCATTTGAAGCATGGCGTCCCAATTTTTGATTTGTTTACGCAAATGCAGTAATGGTTCAAGCACGGCATGCAATTTTTTTGTGTATGCGCTTACAATATACCGTCCTGCTATGTTTTTTTCTAAATTGGGTTCGTAGGACTGCATAACCTGTTGCGCCCACGCCCTAGGTTGCGTTTGTACGCGCATAAATTGAAAGATTTTTAAAATGGTATTACGTAATTTTTGATCGCTACGGCTTTGCTGTAATACGTCGGCAAGGTCGAAAAAGGCGGAATCGGCATTTTGTATATGTGTTTCAAAAAGTTGTTCCATAGCCTTTTCTTGCAAAATAGCCGACTCGTCTTCATCCATAACGACAAAGGTTGGGTCGAGCCCTAATTTATAAAAGTAGGTTTTTAACATTTTCGCACAAAACCCATCGATGGTGGAAATATCGGCGATGGTGGCAACTTCTTGCATTTGCGTTTTTATATAATCGGTTTTTTGCGGAAGTTTTTCAAACTCTTTTAATAGTTTTGTCTTCATTTCTCCCGCGGCAGCCTTTGTAAATGTAACAATGAGAAAAGACGTAATGGGAACTTTATCGTTTACGACAAGGTCGACAATACGTTTTGTCATGACAAAGGTTTTTCCGCTACCTGCGGAAGCGCTGACCAATAATGATTTGCCTCGACTATGAATGGCTTTATCTTGTGCCGGTGTTAGTTTCATGAATTTGTGCCGCAATCTCCTCTAAATTCCATTGTTTATTTGCTTTACGTACATGCACACGTTGCCCACTAATAAGTGCACATGTAATGCGGTATGGACAATACGTACATGGCAATTTTTTATCCACCTGCAAAGGTGATGGTGTAATGCACCCTTTACGCATTTCTTCTACGGCTTGTACCGAAAGATGCTCGGCGTATGCAATAAGGTCCTCTAATGTTACCGAGCTTACCATGTGGCTTTCTTCTTTAAGTTCTATTTCCCCCGATGCTTGATGCGCTTTATCTGCTTTAATGCTTGCTTTAATAAAAGCACTTTTCGGATTTTGCAGGCTAAGCGATGTATCCATCATGCGGACATAGCCAATATCTGCAATAAAATATCCTTGCATACGGTATTGTTCTACCCCTTGTGGCTCTGTTGATGACAAGTAGTAATTACGTATTGGGTAATAAAACGCTCCTACCGGTTGTTTGGCAGTGAAATGTTTCATGGCAGAAAGATACATAAAAAGTTGTATTTTTTTACCATAGTACAATTGATAGGCAGATAAATCGATTTGCCCTGTTTTATAATCGATTAAGCGATACAAGTTGCCGTTAGTATCTATGCGGTCAATTTTACCTTCTAGGCTTATGCCGTTGGTTAATGTAACGGCAGGTATGGTAGCATGTTCGCCAAACACAACCTCTTCCCCCGCATAACGGAAATTTGAATTTTGTTGCGCTGTGTACAATGCTTCTGCCAAACGCTTTGCTTCACTTTTTAAAGCGCGCAATAAGAGCACATCGGCCTTTGTTGCATATACTTCTTGCGCAGCAATTTGTTCGGTAATGCTATGCGCAAGCGCTTGTATTTGTTGTGATGTATAGGTTTTATTTTGTATAGCCTTTACAAACTTTTCGGCAAAGGCATGTAAAAAGTCACCAATATCCATTGGCTCGAACACGGCTTCTTTACGCGGTTGCATACGCAAGCCGTTTTCTGCAAAACATTTAAACGGACACGCATAATACGACTCTAGCCTTGTAATACTTGTTTTTTTGTTAGGAAAATACAAATGTTCGGCGTTTTGCAACATAGTGTTTTGTTGCATATTTTGAATTGCTGGCTGTTGTGGCAGGGTTGCTTTTAACGTTTGGTACACACTTTCTTGCTCTACTACTTCGCCTTTTTGCTTTTTTTGTTCGGCAATAACCAGTTGCTCTGTAGCATGTTTTATGTTACCTAACATACACCACATAGATTGTTCGTTTTGCTGCATGTGTTGTAGTAGACTTGGAATACTTCCAAACATTTCGGCTAACTGCAAAACAACAGTAGAAGGTTGCACTTCCTCGCCCGAAAGCGTTTTCGGACATGTTACCGTTAATGCCTGACCTGCAGATAACAAGGCTTGAAAACAAGCAAAACGCTCACGAGCGTTGACGGTTTTTATAGTTGGCTCTATTTTTTTTGCAAATGCATTGGAAAGCACTTGTAGTTCTTGGTCGCGAATCATGCCACAATCTTGTTGCGAAAGTGGGAATTTACCACTTACCGCACCACAAACATAGAGTTTTTTTAGACCAAACCAGTTTTGTTGCACCGTACCAATAAGAACGGAATCTTGCACTTGTGGGAGCACATTTATATTTTGGCTTTGTGCGCCCGCTAGCAAAATAGACATGCACTCATCTGCTGTAACCACAGTTTCGCCCATAATTTGTTTGGCGGTTTCTAAAAGCGTTTGCAAATGCGCATACGCTTGTTTGGTGATACCACTTTTTTCTTTTTCGCCATTTGCCCATTGCCACGCCGAAATTTCATTCAACTGCCCTACCACATTTTGTTGTTGCATAAAGTTTTGTAAGGCTTGCACCCACTGTGCTATGCTTTGCTTAGCAGGTAACGAGGTTACAAAAGCAAAATGTTGCGTGCAAAGTTTTTGTCTTACTTTTTCGGCCACAATATATTCCGCCGATGGCTTGCCATTTTCGTGCATTGCACCGCGCGTGAAAGGTTGTAAAAATTCTCCATGTTGCACGCCATATGCTAGGCAATAGTTTTCAAAGGCGCTACTTTCGGCCACGCTTAAATTGCATAATACGTTTTGACTAAATAGCAATACATCTTCTTGGTCGAAATTGCGCTGTTTTAAACGAAACAAACTTTCTACATAGGAAAACAATGGATGCTCGGCAAGTGTAGAACTTTGTTGCATAAATACAGGAATTTGATAATCGGCAAAGGTGCTTTGCAAAAGATGTGTATAATGCTCAATTGCTGGGCAGAGCACCCCAATTTCGTGATACCTTAAACCATGCATTTTTACATCTTGCATAATGCTTTGTGCTAAAAACATAGTTTCTTCTTGCTCGTTAGATGCAAAACCGACTGTAACATGATGCGCATGCGGATATACGTATGGTTGATAGGTATACAGATGCTGTTGTATGGCTAAAATTTCTGGAGCTAACACGTCGGGCAGGCGCGTTGCGGTATACGCTAGGTGCAAGGAGTCGCCTAGATGCTTTATGTTTTCAAAAAACTCGTTTTCGGTAATATATGCGTTTTCCGTTCCCGCCATATACGAACAACTAACCGTAGTGGTTTTTGCCGTTTGTATAAGTGATTTTATACAAGTATATAATTGCGCGGTGGCATTTTCGAAGCCAATAATATACACATGGCTTTGTTTTATTTTTGCACTAGTTAAAATAAGTTCGGATAGTGCATATAATTTATCAGATGCATCGATATATTTCGATTGCAGATACGTTTCGTACCACGCATACATTTGAAAGACATCGTGCATTTTTATTTTTAGGTTTGGCGCAACCGATTGATAGCACACTTCAGCGTCTTGCAAACCAACGTGGCTACTTTTTAATTGCGTAATAGTTTCGTACATGGTTTGCGCAAAGCCCGCACTTTTAGCTGTTTTTTTAAAGCACACAAGCTCGTTTATATGTTCTAGAGCAAGCTTTCGAATAAGCATAATGCCTGCTTCTTTGCTTAGAAATGCTTGGTTATTGGTTTTTAATTTTTCAAACAATCGGCGAAAGGTAACAACTTCTACCAGCATGGTTGCCCCACCCTTGCTCTGCGAAACGACCATTTGCTCTACTTCAAGAGAGCGCGTTTCTGGCACTAAAATATAAGCGTGCATTTGCGTTTTTTCCGCTTGTTGCACCGCTTTTTTAACGACATATTCCATACTAGTTTTATAGTACGTGCTTGTATAAATGCTTAATTTCATACATTTTCCTTTGCGTTTAGTGTAGCATACTTATAAACTTTTTTCAATGATTTGACGACAACGCGCGGAAAGAATATACTTTAAGTGGAGATAAAAAATATGAGTATAGAAGTATTATATTCAATTGCAATTTTGCTTATGGTGCCTGCTTTTATTTTTGTGGCTATTTCGCAAAGCAAAGTGCATAGCACCATTAACCAATACTCAAAATACCCTAGCAATATAAATAAGCCCGCTCACCAAGTGATTGCTGACGTATTGAACGCAGAAATTGGTACAGGCAAAGTGAACATAAGAATAGGCAACAGTGACCACTACAACCCTAAAAAGAAAGAGATTGTGCTAACAAAAAAAGTTTACGAAAGCACAAGCATTGCCGCCATTGGTATTGCCTTGCATGAAGCTGGACACGCTTTGCAAGACGCAAAAGGTTACAAACCTATGAAAATAAGGCAAGCCATTGCGCCGATAGTTTCATTTGGAGCTTCGTTTGTTTGGGTTTTCTTTATTATTGGTACCGCCTTATTGGTAGCCTCGTATTTTGCTGGCGCGATTATGTTATATATTTCTATTGGGCTTTATGCCTTAACTACTTTATTTTATTTAATTACTTACCCTGTAGAAAAAGATGCATCAAGAAGAGCACTCGCCATTGCGAAACAACAACAAATTTTTACCGATGACGAACTTTTGGGCGCCGAAGTGGTATTACGTTCGGCGGCACGCACCTATTTAGCCGCACTTGTTATGAGCATGGTGGAACTATTTAGGTTTATCTTACTTGCGCTTTTGTATATAAAAAGAGATTAAACAAAATCTTGTGTAAAATTTAAACAAGGCGATGCCATTTTAATTGACAAAAATGAGCTATATTATTGGATTGCTCATTGTACTGTTTCAATGTTCTGTACTCCTGCTTGGACAAAAGAACAACATAGATTGATAGAAGGATAATTTATGAAAATTATTGAAGTTAAAACAAAAAGCGAAAACTCTCTGTTTGGTTGCTTATATGGGGAAAAATATAAAGACATCTGCGTGATTATCACAAACGGAACTTGTGGAAACATTTTTGAAAACAAGTTTTTACAAATCGTTGGCGAAGAATTGGAAAAGAATAAAATTTCTTTCATCTATGCTCACAACAGCGGTGCTTTTCACAGAATAGATACACCAACAAGAAGTGGAAAACCTATCGGCAACACATATGACCTTTTTGACAACTGTTTAGAAGATTTACAAAGCTTTGTTGATTTTGCGAAAGATTATGGCTTTAAACACATAATTCTTGGCGGACACTCTTATGGAGCAAACAAGGTTGTGTATTATTTATCTCAAAATCAAAAAGAGAAAATTGATAAATATATTTTAATTTCCCCGACTGATACCGAGAGATTAAAAGACCATGAGCAACTTTCCGTTGATAAACTTATGCCAATTGCAATGAAGTTTAAAAAAGAGAATAAACTTGACGAAGTTATGCCAGAGATGTTTGACAATTATAACTATTACACCGCTCGTGCATTCTTAGACTTTATTAAAAATAAGCACGCCAAAAATCTTCCTGTATATTCAAAACATGGAGATTGGAAACAGCTGAAAAGTATAAGACAAACAGCACTTTTTGTTATGGGCGAAAAAGATGACTTTGCATTTAATGACACTATTAAACATCTTGAAACAATCAAAGAAAATACAAAAACTAAAAATTCTGTTGTGAAAGTTATTGAAAATTGCGGACACACATTTAGAAACAAAGAAAAAGAACTTGCACAAGTGATTTTAGATTTTGTTAAATAAAAAACGAACTTAAATTTTAAGTTCGTTTTTGCTGTTTCAAAGTTTACAGCCCTTAAGCTCTTTTTTATTGTACTTGTATTTTTATGCTTACAGAAACTTCGGCATAAAGTTTAATATGTGCAGTGTATGTGCCCGCGGACTTTATGGCTTGCGGTAATTCTATTTTCTTTTTATCAATAGAATAGCCTTGTTTTTCAAGTTCTTCGGCAATTTCTTTATTGGTAACCGAACCAAACATTTTTCCATTTTCACTGACTTTACCTGTAAATGTAATGGTTACATCTTTTAATTTCGCAGCGATTTGTTTAGCCCTAGCAAGTTCTTCTGCCCTTTTAGCTTCTGCGGCACGTTTTTGTGCATTGTTGATAGATACGTTTTGTGCGTTTGCCGGCACGGCTAATTTATTTTTAAATAGGTAGTTGGTTGCATAACCATCGCTTACTTGAATAACATCACCTTTTTTGCCTTGCGCTTTCACATCTTGCGTTAAAATAACTTTCATAGTTTTCTCCTTTACTGGTAGTGTAGCGAATACATACGTTTTTGTCAAATGGGTTTAAAAATTTTTATTGTGTTTACACTTAAAAAGGAGGAAATATGTATGGTAGGTTTACGATGCAAACGATTTGATTGCAAATATAACAAAGATTTTAATTGCGAGGCGCGCAACATTATGGTGACAGAACACGCGTGTTGTAAAACATTTGAAAAAGACAAACATAAAACGGAAGCGCCACAAAACCTAGTGCCACAAAAAATGTTACAACGAAATACAGATATTTCTTGCGAGAGTGCATGCATTTTTAATGAAGAAGGCAAATGCATTGCCAACGGTATTACCATTATTGAAAAAGCAAAAGCTCCGCATTGCGTTAGTTTTATGCCTAAATAAAAAAGACACGTCTTTTTTGCTGATTAGCGCATATACTAGAACATGAATACAAAGATAATTGATGCGACTATATTTCTTAATAATTTAAAAGAAATACAAAAACGAGCGCAAAAAGAGTTATGCGTTATGGTAAAAGCCGACGCTTACGGGCACGGCTTAAAAGAAATAGCCTCATGTTTACAAAACACCCCCTATGTTTGCGGTGTTTTTTCGCAAGCAGAGGGCATAGATTTACGAAAATATTTACCCAAACACCGTATTTGCGTATTTGGCATGTTGGAGGACGTAAAAACGTGTGTAGAACAAGGCTTAGAAATTTCGGTGCATAGTTTACAACAAGCCAAACAGTATTACACCGAAGGAAAAAAAAGGGGGCTTTGCAGTGCATTACGTGTACACATTGCCATTGACACAGGCATGCACCGTTTTGGCTTGCAACAGCGAAAAGAGCTTTGTAAAACCTACGCCTTTTGTAAAAAACATTTTACACTCTGTGGCATATATACACATTTTTGTACCATAGACACAAACTTACAATTTTTTAAACAACAACAAGCACTTTTTCAAGAAAGTTTACAAAAGCTAGGCGAAAGGCTCGCCTATGCCACACATGTTGGCGGTGGATTATGTTTAGACGCTACACCAAGTTCTATGTTACGTGTTGGGTTACTTGCCTATGGGTATGGCGCGCCATGGGTAAAACCATGTTTACAGATAAAAACACAAATTATGGAAATGAAAACATTACATAAAGGCGATATGCTTGGCTATAATGAAGGGTTTATTGCCACAGAAACTATGCGCGTGGGTATAGTTCCTTTGGGGTATGGCGACGGAATAGACATGCGTTTAAAGGACCATTACGCCTTTATGGTAAACGGAACGGAACGTAAAATTATAGGCAATGTATGCATGGACTGCTGTTTTATTCCTTTACAGAAAAAAGACAACGTGGGCGACGAAGTGTGCGCCTTGCCGGCTAACCGTTGGGCTGAACAAATGAATGCATCGGTGTATGAAGTGCTGTGCAATCTTAAGCATATGCGCGCTTACAGTAAAATAAAACAATAAAAAAACCGCTTGATAAGCGGTTTTATTTTTACACACATTTTTTAAAACAATTATTGTAATTCTGCAGTTGCGCCTGCTTCTTTAAATTTAGCAACCATTTCTTTTGCTGCTTCAGCAGGAACGTTTTCTTTTACAGTTTTTGGAGCGCCATCTACAACAGCTTTAGCATCTGCTAAACCTAAACCTGTAACTTCACGTACAACTTTGATAACGTTGATTTTGTTAGGACCAACTTCTTTTAATACAACGGTGAATTCGCTCTTTTCTTCTTCAGCTGGAGCTGCTGCAGCACCTGCTGCTGGAGCGGCAACTGCCATTGCAGCTGCAGAAACACCAAATTCTTCTTCTAATGCTTTTACTAGATCGTTTAATTCTAAAACGGTCATTTCTTTTATTTCATTTACAAATTTTTGAATATCTGCCATTTTTATATTCTCCTTTTTCTACTTTTTTTACGCGTTTTTCTTCGCAATTTCGCTAAGCGCTACGGCTAAGCTGCGCATTGGTGATGTAAGCATACCAAGCAATTGTGCAACCAAAACTTCTTTGGAAGGAATGGCTGCTAGTTCTTTGATTGCTTTTTCGTTTAAGATTTTGCCTTCTACATATGCAGATTTAACTTTCATTGTTTTTACTACTTTTGCGTTATCTACTGCAATTTTTGCAGGGGCTACAACATCTTCGGTTGAAAAAGCTACGGCTGTTGGACCTTCTAGCACACCATCTTCGAATGCAATGCCTAATTCTTCAAAAGCGCGTTTTAAAAGTTTGTTTTTATATACTTTGTATACAACGCCACTTTCACGGAATGTATTACGAAGAGCGGTATCTTGCGCTACGTTAATGCCTTTGTAATCTACCAAAACAATGGCTTTACTGTTTTGTGCATGTGCTTTAATTTCGTCTACAACCACTTTTTTTAGTTCTAGATTTTCCGACATGGTTTCCCTCCTACATTTTTTGTGTGTAAAAGCAAATAAAAAACCCTTATGCAGTTTTGGCACACGCATAAGGGGACAAAATTTACCCTAACTTTGTTTGTGTACCTAGGCAAGATATTTAAGGACTTGTGCGTAAGCTCTGCCCACTTGCTGTCTTTGGCTGACAAAGATGATTTATTTACGTTTTGTAGTATATACCGTTTCTTCGGGGTTGTCAAGTGTTTTTTCTTTTTTTGCTCTTTCAGAATTGCTTTTTGTAACGTTAGAATCTACAAGCACAATTTTACCTGCCCGCTGTGCCAAATTTAAAGGTAGACTAGGCGTAAAACCTTCTTCGGGCCCCCTTACTTTTACTAAAGCATGTACGTGCTTATCTAAATATTCTGCCAATAATGTTGCCGGTAGTTCGCGTATGTTTGCCATTTTGGTAACCGCATAAGCAACAGATAAATTTTCGTATAAATGCTGACTTGGAATTTGATTTTTCTTCTTATGATAATTAACAAATTCTGCATACAATTTTAAACATACGGCGTCTGTATATATAATCTTTGAGCCTTGCCCTTGACTTGAATACCCAAGTTCACCTAAAAGTTCTTCTTCAGTTAACGGCTCATTGCATAGGTTTGGCTTAGTTAAAATAGTTTTCTCTAAAAATTTTTGCATTGTAGTTTCTAGCTTTTCTGGTACACGACAATATTCTGGTACTTGATTTAATTTTTGTACGTTTCTATATAATAGCTCTATATAATCAAGTGCTTTTGCCACAGGGCTATATACATAACCTGCTTGTCGCATGTACTCATATATATTGACTTGTTTTTCTTGTGCCATAAAACACAAAGATTTAAAAGCTACAAAATCTTCACGAATTTGCGTTATGTTTTTTTGTGGATACTTTTTTTCCATAAAGCGTTTTTCTTGTTTTTCAGTAACGAAATAAAAGCGTTTTTCAATTTTAATATCATCCCCATAAATGGAAGAAAGCATATCATCAGCTGTAATGCCTAAAGAAAAAGCATAAAAGGTTACTTTGCCATATATTTCTGGATACAGCACCTGCATTCCATATATTTTCCCTTTATGTAAACATTCTTCTAAGGCATTTTGCACTTGTACAAAAGTTTTTATGCCATATTTATCAAAAAACTTTTCTGAAACATCTTTCATTCTATAGCCTGTTTTTTTACGCCACTCACGATTTGATGCTTGCATTTGATATTCCCTTATAATGCCATGCATGATGTCTTGTGTTTTTTTACCTGTGCGTTTGGCCAACCTGTACACATATACCTGCACATAATCTGGCAAATGCTTTATTGTAATATAGCCGTCTGGGTCTTGTGCTTTCATAAGAGTTACAGCAATTTCTTCTTTATTCATACGTATTCCCCTTTTCACTTGTTAGTATACCATATACTATTTGTTTTTTCAAGATATAAAAAAACAACCCTTACAGGTTGTTTTTTACAGTTTTAGTTCATAGAATAGTTGACTTTTACGCCAGGGCCCATAGTGCTTGCCACAGCAACACTCTTTAAGTAAATACCTTTTGCCGCTTGTGGTTTTGCTTTAATTAACGCATCCATAACAGCAACCATATTTTCTTTTAAGTTTGCTACGCCAAAGCTCTTTTTACCAATGATAACGTGAACAATAGCTGTTTTATCTAGACGATATTCTACTTTACCAGCTTTAACATCTTTAACAGCTTTTGCTACATCTGGTGTAACTGTACCACTTTTAGGGTTTGGCATTAAACCACGTGGCCCTAAAATTCTTGCAATACGACCTACTAAACCCATCATATCTGGTGTAGTGATGCAGGCATCGAAACCTAACCAGTTTTCTTTCATGATTTTTTCAATCATATCTTCTGCGCCAACAAAATCTGCGCCTGCGGCTTTTGCAATATCAGCTTTTTCACCTTTTGCAATAACCAATACTTTTACAGATTTACCTGTACCATGTGGAAGTACAACGGTTCCACGTACTTGTTGGTCTGCATTTCTTGGGTCTACCCCAAGTTTTACGTGCAATTCAATAGATTCATCGAATTTTGCGCTTGCTGTTTCTACAACTTTTGCAAGTGCGCTTTCAACATCGTAAGATTGACCGCGTTCTACTTTACTTGCAACTTCATTAAATCTTTTACTGTGTTTCATAACGCGCGCCTCCTAACCTTCAATTTCAACGCCCATGCTACGCGCTGTTCCTTTTACCATGCTAATAGCTGATTCTAAACTTGTTGTGTTTAGATCTGGCATTTTTGTTTTTGCAATTTCTTCTACTTGTGCCATGGTAAGTTTGCCGACTTTATCTTTGTTTGGTTTTGCACTTCCGCTTTCAATACCTAGCGCCTTTTTAATTAGAACGGCTACTGGTGGTGTTTTTAACACGAAAGTAAATGAACGATCTTGATAGATAGTCATTTCTACAGGAATAATTAACCCTGCTTGGCTCGCTGTTTTGTCGTTAAAATCTTTAACGAATGATGGAATGTTAATTCCGTGAGGTCCTAAAGATGAGCCGACTGGAGGACCTGCAGTTGCTTTGCCCGCTGGTAATTGTAATTTTACTACCGCGGTAATTTTCTTTTCTGCCATTTTTCTCTCTCCTTTATTTCAACAGAAATAGGTTGTGGTGCTTATAGAGGCATGACATAAATTTACCTCCTCCCACATTTGTATAAAAGCACTACGTGCGTTATACCACTTTTTACAGTTTAACGAGATGTGGCTCGTGCTTTACGTTATTGTAAAACATCTATTTGAACAAAATCTACATCTACCGGAGTTAAACGCCCAAACATTTCGACGTTTAGTTTGCATTTTTGGTTCTCGTTATCAACTTCGGTAACTTCTCCAACAAAACCTTCTAGCGGGCCAGATGTAACTTTTACTTGGTCGCCTACACGAACGGTCATATCTATTTTAATTTTTTCAAGTTGCATTTTGCGCACTTCTACATCTGGTAGAGGTAAAGGACGGCCATCTGGGCCTGCAAAACTTGTAACCCCACGCGTATTAACAATGGTGTGCCACAAACTATCACGATATTTCATTTTTAATAAAACATAACATGGAAATTTTTTGCGTTGCACAATTTTCTTTTTTCCATTCTTTTCTTCCACTACGTCCATCATGGGAACTTGAACGTCGAGAATGGTATCTTCTAGTGCATTCTTTTTAATAACTTTTAATAAGCTATCTTTTACCATGTTTTCATAACCTGTTAAGGTGTGGATGACATACCACTTTGGTTCTAAATCGTTTTCATTTTCCATAAACTTTTACGAAACTTTTTTCGCCTCCCCTTATTTATTTTACACGATAAGTTGAATTAAAAAACTTACAAGTGAATCGATACCTAAAACAAGCAACATAAAAATAAGCACAACAGAAATAACCATGCCTGTTTGTTTCATGGTTTTGCCAAAAGAAGGCCAGCTTACCTTTTTAAGTTCGCTTATTGTTTCTTTTGCGCGATTTCTTTTTACTTTTTCAGGTTTCTTTTCTTTCTTTTTTGCTGGCTTTACGTCATTAAGTTTTACGTTGGAATTTTGTTTTACTTCCATTTGCTTATTGCTATTTTTGTTTTTAGCCATACAAGTGCTCCTGTTTATTTTGTTTCTTTATGTACCGTGTGTTTTTTGCAGAATGGACAGTATTTTTTTAGTTCAATACGATCTGGATCGTTCTTTTTATTTTTAAAATCGTTATAATTTCTTTGTTTGCATTCTGTGCATTCTAGTGTAATTTTTGTTCTCATAATTTAAATTTTCCTTAAAAAAAACTAACACCCGCTTGGTGTTGCTTTTATAAGATACCACACGCGGACCTTTATGTCAATATTTTACAACCATTTTTTTATTTTTACTTTTTTTCTTGGTACATATTTTTTTCTTTTTTCATAGAAAAAAAGCGATTTTTGTATCATTGCTTTGTTTTATTTTGTATTATAAATCCGTAAAATGTGTTTGTCAATAGGCATAAAAAAAGACTGCAAACGCAGTCTTTTTATGGTTGTTATTTATCAATTTTAGAAACAACACCAGAACCTACAGTTCTACCACCTTCACGGATAGCGAAGCGTAGACCAACTTCGATGGCGATTGGGGTGATTAGAGTAACTTTCATTTTGGTGTTATCGCCTGGCATAACCATTTCAGTACCAGCAGGAAGTTCGATAGAACCTGTAACGTCGGTTGTTCTGAAATAGAATTGTGGACGATAGTTGTTGAAGAATGGAGTGTGACGACCACCTTCATCTTTTGTTAATACGTAAACTTCAGCTTCGAATTCTGTGTGAGGGGTGATTGAACCTGGTTTGCAAAGTACTTGACCACGTTCAACATCTGTTCTTTGGATACCACGTAGTAATACACCAATGTTGTAACCAGCAACAGCTTCGTCTAATAATTTACGGAACATTTCGATACCAGTAACGGTAGTGGTTTGTGTTTTCTTGATACCTACGATTTCAACAGAATCACCAAGTTTTAATACACCTCTTTCTACACGACCAGTTGCAACAGTACCACGACCAGTGATTGTGAATACGTCTTCAATTGGCATTAAGAATGGTTTATCAGCATCTCTTGCTGGTTCTGGAATGTAAGCGTCAACTGCATCTAGTAATTCTTGAATTGGAGCGAAAGCTGGGTCAGAAACATCTTTACCTGCTTGTGCTGCTTCAATAGCTTGTAATGCAGAACCACGAATGATTGGAGCATTGTCGCCATCGAAACCATATTGACTTAATAATTCACGGATTTCCATTTCTACTAAGTCTGCTAATTCTGTGTCGCCACCTAATTGATCCATTTTGTTCATGAATACAACGATTTTAGGAACACCAACTTGACGAGCAAGTAGGATGTGTTCACGAGTTTGTGGCATTGGACCATCGGTTGCTGCAACAACTAGGATAGCGCCATCCATTTGTGCTGCACCAGTGATCATGTTTTTAACATAGTCTGCGTGTCCTGGGCAGTCTACGTGAGCGTAGTGACGATTGTCGGTTTCATATTCAACGTGAGCTGTGTTGATTGTGATACCTCTTGCTTTTTCTTCTGGTGCTTTATCGATTTCATCATAACGCATTTGTTGTGCTTGACCTTTTTTAGCGCAGTACATAGTGATTGCTGCGGTTAAGGTCGTTTTGCCGTGGTCAACGTGGCCGATTGTACCAATGTTAACGTGAGGCTTTTTGCTATCATATTTTTGTTTTGCCATTTTTTATATTCTCCTTTTTATTTATTTTTTTATTGCTTATTTTTTATCTGCGCGCTCGCCCATGATTTTTTCAGCAACGTTACGTGGAACTTCAGCATAATGTGAAGGTTGCATTGTAAAGTTACCTCTACCTTGGGTTTTGCTTCGTAAGTCAGAAATGTAACCAAACATTTCTGCTAGCGGAATTTCCGCTCTTATGGTTTGCATGCCCGATTTTGACATCGTACCTTGCAAATTACCACGACGTTTGGACACGTCTCCCATAACATCGCCCAAATATTGATCTGGAACGACAATTTCTACCTTCATGATTGGTTCTAGTAGCACTGGATCTGCTTTGCGGCAACCATCTTTAAATGCCATTGATGCAGCAATTTTGAAGGCCATTTCTGAGGAGTCAACCTCGTGGTAAGAACCATCGACAACCGTAGCTTTAAAGTCTACAGTTTCGAAGCCTGCTAAGACACCGCTTAAGCGAGCTTCTTGTATACCTTTGTCGACTGCTGGGATGTATTCTTTTGGAATAGACCCGCCGACCGTTTTATCTTCGAATTGATATCCTTTACCTGGTTCTAGTGGTTCTAATTCTACGATACAGTGACCATATTGACCTTTACCACCAGATTGTTTGATGTATTTACCTTCGGAACGAACAGGTTTACGTATGGTTTCACGGTAAGCAACCTGTGGCGCACCTACGTTACATTCTACTTTATACTCGCGACGCATGCGGTCTACAATGATATCTAGGTGTAATTCACCCATACCTGAAATAATGGTTTGACCTGTTTCGGTATTGGTTTCACGCCTAAATGATGGATCTTCTTCGGCAAGTTTAGAAAGCGCATTTGCCATTTTTTCTTGGTCTGCTTTTGTTTTTGGTTCTACAGCAACCGAAATAACTGGTTCTGGGAAGTCCATACTTTCAAGAACGATTGGATGTTTTTCATCGCAAAGTGTATCACCTGTTGTGGTATCTTTTAAACCGACAATAGCTATAATATCACCTGCGTAAGCATCTTGTTCTTCGGTACGTGAGTTAGCGTGCATACGAACTAAACGCCCAATACGTTCTTTTTTATCTTTACTTGCGTTATAAACGTAAGAACCTGCTTCAATTTTACCGCTATACACACGGAAGAATGTAAGTGTACCAAATGGGTCTTTGGCTATTTTAAATGCTAAACCTGCAAATGGTTCTGTATCGCTTGTATGACGCACATCTTCTTTGCCTGTTTCTGGGTTAATACCTTTAACTGGTGGAATATCTAGTGGACTTGGGAAATAATCAACAACGGCATCTAGCAGTGGTTGAATACCTTTGTTTTTATAAGATGAACCACACATAACTGGTGTTAAAGATAGACTTATTGTACCTTTACGGATACCGCGTTTCATTTCTTCTACGGTAAAGTCTTCACCGTTGAAATATTTTTCTAATAACGCATCGTCTGTTTCGGCAACTGCCTCTACAAGTTTTGTACGATATTCATCAGCTAAATCTTTCATATCGGCTGGAATTTCACGAATTTCCATTCTTTCGCCTTTATCATCTAAATAATAAATAGCGTTCATGTTGACTAAGTCTACCAACCCTACAAAGCTATCTTCTTTACCGATAGGTAGTTGTAGTGGTACAGCATTTGCGCCTAATTGTTCTTTTAATTGGTAAACAGCATCGTAGAAATCGGCACCTAATGTATCCATTTTGTTAATGTAAGCAATACGAGGAACGCCGTATTTATCTGCTTGGTTCCAAACGGTGATAGATTGTGCTTGTACACCTTCTTTAGCGGTAAACAACTCAATAGCGCCATCTAGAACTTTTAAGCTACGTTCTACTTCAATGGTAAAATCGACGTGGCCCGGGGTATCGATAATATTGATTTTATGATTTTTCCAACGCGTGGTGGTGGCCGCAGACGTGATGGTGATACCACGTTCTTGTTCTTGCGCCATCCAGTCCATGGTGGCTTGACCATCGTGCACTTCACCTATTTTGTGAGATTTACCTGTGTAATACAAAATACGTTCTGTGGTAGTGGTTTTGCCCGCGTCGATATGAGCCATAATACCAATATTTCTAATTTTTTGTAACTCAATATCTCTTGGCATAAATTTCTCCTGACAAAAAGTTTATGTAAAGTAAGGGTAAGTAAAGTTTGCCCTTAAACTTACCCTTTTAGTATATGGCAAATTTAAAAATTTTCCAAATGTTTTTAGGCATATTTTAAAATTACCATCTGTATGTTGCAAACGCTTTGTTTGCTTCTGCCATACGATGAACATCTTCTTTCTTTTTATATGCGCCACCAGCTTGGTTGTACGCATCCATAAGTTCACCGGCTAATTTTTCCGCCATTGTTTTTTCGCTTCTTTTACGAGCAAACATAACGATCCAACGGATACCTAATGTTTGTCTTCTTTCTGCGCGAACTTCTACTGGAACTTGGTAGTTTGCACCACCTAATCTTCTTGTTTTAACTTCAACAACTGGCATAACATTTTCTAATGCTTTTGTGAAGATTTCCATTGCATCGAGCCCTAATTTTTGCGACATGGTTTCAAACGCACTGTAAACAATGGTTTGTGCAATACCACGTTTACCATCGTACATAATTTGGTTAATAAGTTTGGTAACCACTTTAGAATTGTACATAGGGTCTGCAAGAACATCTCTTTTAACCGCAGCATTTCTTCTAGACATGATTTTTTCCTCCTTTTAGTTTGGGATCGGTTGAAAGTTCATCCGATAATTATTTAGGCATTTTAGCGCCATATTTACTTCTGGCTTGTTTACGGTTTTTAACACCTGCTGTATCTAACGTACCACGAATAATGTGATAACGTACACCTGGTAAGTCTTTCACTCTTCCGCCACGGATAAGAACAACAGAGTGCTCTTGCAAGTTGTGACCAATACCTGGAATGTATACAGTACCTTCCATACGGTTTGACAAACGAACTCTGGCTATTTTACGAAGTGCAGAGTTTGGTTTTTTAGGTGATGTGGTTGTAACAGAAAGACATACACCTCTTTTTTGTGGACATTCGTCCAAAATAGGTGACATAGATAGTTTTTCTTGTTTCTGTCTACCGTGCCTAATAAGTTGGTTAATCGTTGGCATAATGTACCTCCTACTTTTTTGGATGAATTTCCCCTGCCCCAAGAGGAAACTCTTAGATATTTTTTTACGAACTTTTGACACACCGAAATAAAATTCTTAAAAAAATACCCAAACATAGCATTCTATGCTTGGATATTCTATCATTTTTTATGAAGATTTGTCAATAACTTTTATTAGATTTCATCTTCTTTCTGTGCAAAATTCTTTTTATTTTTTATAAAGCCAATTTTATACTCAATTTTTTTGATTTTACCTATTTTAGGCGCGTATTCCATAGGTATGCGACTTTCTATGGTACGCAAAATTTCTTTATATGCGTTTTTAGGTAACTCGTATTCAAACATATACCCCATTTTTTGTATATCTACACCGAGTAGTGCGCCATATTCTTTTAATTTCGCGTAATCTGTTTTTGCGCGATATTCTTCAATAGCAAACCTTATAACTTCAACAACATTTGCTAAATTTTCAGGGCGAATATTTTTTGTAATACGTTTTACTTTTTTCTTTAATTTACGTGGTAACACATCTTGCAACGCAGTAAGTGCCGTGTAAAATTCTAACTCGTTAAGTTCATCTTTAATGCGCAAGGTATAAGAAACCACTTCGTATGCGCCAACGCGTTTTGTGTATTCGTAATTGGAATACGTTTCGTCGGTATTTACAAGCTTCCAGCCCATGGTTAAGGCTAAATCGTGCAATTTATTTTTCGCCATATGCGCCTATCTCCCGCGTTGCGATGTTTGTAGTTTTTCTTGCAAAGAAACCAAAAATGCATCTTCTTTTGTTTGCGCAACTTGTTGTATATAGCGTTCTGCCTCTTGTAGGCACGCTTCATCTACATTTTGTTGCATGGTTTTGGTAATATCCTTTTCTAAAATACGGATCATTTCTTCTTCGGTAGCAACCGACAAAGCTTCTTCGTAGTCTTTTGCAATATTTGCCACAAAGTCAACAATACATGTTGTAGAATCTTTGCTTGTTGGCACAACAACCAAAGATTGAATATCGTTGTTTTTTAATAGAACGAATTGCGGTTCATTCTTTTTTTCAGCACCGATAGTGCCGACATCGTAAAGCTGATAGCCTTTTAATAAAGCATTAACCATTGATTTATTGATAATGTTTGTAAACTGTGATTTTTGCATTGAATTTTTCTCCTTACTTGTAACAATAAACCCCCAAATACATAAAAACACAGGTGTGGTTTTTATCTATACTTATAGTACCATGAAACAAGTGTTTTGTAAATATTATTTTTAAAAATTTTTACGTGTTTTTTTAAAAAAAGCAACCCAAACGGCTTGCTTATTTTTTGCATTTTTATTCCACAATTTGCGCCAAGAAGGCAGAGTAATTGGTGACGGGTTTTAGTTCACCTTCCCCCACATTTACCTGAACATCGACTAACAATACCGTACGATTTTTATGCAATTGCGAAACCATGTCAAAACTTGTAGCATCGGCACAAGATTGGTTTAGTTTTGCCGCTAAGTTTACATAAGATTGCAACGTACTTTTAGATGCCATATATACATCTTCAACAGTTGTGCCACTAGCTAAAATATTTAGATCTGGAAAAAGCGATGTATAAGAAGCATCGACCGCATCGAAATACACAACCATAGGGTAAAGATAGGTTTTCATATTGCCGCCCCTTTATATTTTTCTTTATTTTACTATAACA
The DNA here is from genome assembly GCA_944362705.1 of uncultured Clostridia bacterium. Lineage (GTDB taxonomy): Bacteria > Bacillota > Clostridia > Christensenellales > UBA1242 > CALVTO01. Next base: position 211,226 of record CALVTO010000002.1, read on the forward strand.
CAGCCTTTTTTTCTTGTAAAATAAATTTTGAAAATATCATAAAAAAAGCGCAAAGAACTTCTTTGCACTTTTGTTTTTGACATTATTCAGCAATATTTTCAGGTTTTTCTTCTTTTTGCACCATTGGAACTAGCTCACGGTATCTACGTAAACCGGTACCTGCTGGTATAAGTTTACCAATAATAACGTTTTCTTTTAGACCAATAAGTGGATCTATCTTACATTTTACTGCTGCATCGGTAAGCACACGTACAGTTTCTTGGAAGGAAGCTGCTGCCAAGAATGAATCGGTTGCAAGGGCTGCTTTTGTAATGCTTAGCACTACACGTTTTGCCGTTGCTGGTTCGCCACCTTCGGCAAGAACTCTTTCGTTTTCTTCTTCGTAGTGCGTAATATCTACCAAGTCGCCCGGAAGTAAATCGGTGCTACCAGATTCTTCAATTTTTACCTTACGCAACATTTGGCGAATGATAATTTCTAGGTGTTTATCGTTAACTTCAACACCCGCTTTTTTATACACATTTAATACTTCACGCATCATGTAATCTTGAACGCCTTTTACCCCGCGTGTTTTTAAAATATCGGCTGGGTTTAAAGGACCTTCGGTAAGCGGTGTGCCTGGTTCTACTTTATCATTTACCATAACTTTAAATTTAGGGTTATATGGTGTATCGTACGTTACTTCTACACCTTCGGCATCGCGAATGACAATTTTTTGTTTAGCTTCATCTTCGCTGACAACGGTACCTGCGATTTCAGAAACAACCGCAACACCACGTGGTTTACGCGCTTCAAAAATTTCTTCAACACGAGGAAGACCTTGCGTGATATCGGAAGCTGATGCGGAACCACCAGACTGGAAGACTTTCATGGTTAACTGTGTACCAGGTTCACCGATAGATTGTGCAGCAATAATACCTACTGCTTCACCCACCTCAACCTTTTCACGGCTTGCCATATTTCTACCATAACATTTTGCACATACACCATTTTTGCTTTTGCAGGTAAATACGGTACGAATTTGTACAGTTTTAATACCTGCGTCTTCAATGGCTTTCGCTTGCGCTTGTGAAATCATAGTATTTAGCGGAACAATAACTTCACCTGTGGTTGGGTGAATAACATCTTCAGCTGTGTAGCGCCCAACAATACGTTCCGCTAATGTTTCTACATCTGGAATAGCCGAAATTGGCATACCTTTTACTTTTTCACCTAAAGACTCAAAGCAATCGTCTTCTTTAACAATAACATCTTGTGCAACATCGACCAAACGACGGGTTAAGTAACCTGCGTCGGCAGTTTTAAGCGCTTTATCGACCATACCTTTACGTCCACCACGTGTTTGAATAAAGTATTCAATAACGCTTAGACCATCTTTATAAGAAGAACGAATTGGAACTTCGATAATTTTACCGCTAGTTGCTACCTGCAAACCTACCAAACCAGAAAGTTGTGTCATTTGGGAAGCACTACCACGAGCACCGGAATCAACCATGATTTTTAATGGGTTGCCTTCTTCGTATGCGCTCATGGTTTGTTGTTCCATTTGCGTATTGCAAAGGTTCCATACATCAAATAGTTTGTTGCTCTTTTCTTCTGGAGTAATTAAACCTCTACGGAATTGTTTATCTACTTCGATAGCCTTTACGTTTGCTTCGTCGATAATTTTTGCTTTATCGGCAGCTTCACGAATATCGAATAAGCATGCCGTTAAGCAAGATTTAGTAGAGTATTTGTACCCTGTATCTTTAATATTATCGAGTAGTTTTGCTGTTTCGGTTGCGCCGTATCGATCGTAACAAGCTTTAATAATTTTTTTAATTTGTTTTTTACCAACGGTAAAGTTAACTTCTAAATCTAACATATCCATATCGGTGTTTCTTGGAACAAACCCTAAACCCTGTGGAATGATGCGGTTAAAGATAACACGGCCAATGGTGGTATCAATAATTTTAGAAAGTTGTTTACCGTTAATTTCTTTACTTACACGAATTTTTACAGGCGCACGTAAAGAAATTTTACCAGATTCGTATGCCATAACAGCTTCATCTGGATCTTTAAACACTTTGCCAGCGCCTTTGCCTTTTTCATCAACCATAGTGATGTAATAGTTACCTAAAATCATATCTTGTGTAGGTACGGTAATAGGTTCGCCATCGGCAAGTTTTAAAATGTTGTTAGAAGCAAGCATTAAAAATTTTGCTTCAGCTTGTGCTTCTAAAGACAATGGAACGTGAACAGCCATTTGGTCACCGTCGAAGTCGGCACCGAACGCGGTACAAGTTAATGGGTGCAATTTCATTGCACGGCCTTCAATAAGTACGGGTTCGAATGCTTGAATACCTAAGCGGTGCAAGGTTGGTGCACGGTTTAGTAATACTGGATGGTCTTTTATAACTTCTTCTAACACATCCCATACGGCAGGACGTGCGCGTTCTACCATACGTTTTGCACTTTTAATATTGTGCGTTAAGTTTAAATCTACCAATTTTTTCATAACAAATGGTTTAAATAACTCTAACGCCATTTCTTTTGGTAAACCACATTGATAAATTTTAAGGTTTGGACCTACAACGATAACGGAACGACCGGAATAATCGACACGTTTACCAAGTAGGTTTTGACGGAAACGACCTTGTTTACCACGAAGCATGCCAGAAAGCGATTTTAAATCACGGTTGCCTGGGCCAGAAATAGCTTTACCACGGCGACCATTATCAATTAAAGCATCAACGGCTTCTTGTAACATACGTTTTTCGTTACGTATGATGATATCTGGCGCGCCAAGTTCCATAAGTTTTTTCAAGCGGTTATTTCGGTTAATAACGCGACGATACAAATCATTTAAATCGCTGGTTGCAAAGCGACCGCCATCTAGCGGTACCATTGGACGCAATTCTGGTGGAAGCACTGGAAGTACGTCTAGAATCATCCATTCTGGACGGGTGCCGTTTTTACGGAAAGATTCCATAATTTCTAGGCGCTTAGATGCTTTTAATTTCTTTTGACCTTTAGAAGTATCTACAATTTTCTTTAATTCTTTTGCTTCGGCTTCTACATCTATTTTCATTAAAAGCTCTTTAATAACTTCTGCACCCATGCCCGCTTTAAAGCTTTTTTCACCATATTGTTCAAGTGCTTCACGGTATTCTCTATCGTTTAATAGTTGCTTTTCTTCAAATGGTGATGTACCTGGATCGGTAACGATATAGGAGGTAAAGTATAAAACTTGCTCTAATGCCTTTACAGACATATCTAGCACGGTGCCAATACGACTTGGTACACCTTTAAAGTACCAAATGTGCGAAACCGGAGATACAAGTTCTATATGCCCCATACGTTCACGACGCACTTTAGCGCGAGTTACTTCTACGCCACATTTATCACAAATAACGCCTTTATAACGTATTTTTTTGTATTTTCCACAATGACATTCCCAGTCTTTGGTTGGCCCGAAAATTCGTTCGCAGAATAAACCATCTCTTTCTGGTTTTTGCGTACGATAGTTGATGGTTTCTGGTTTGGTTACCTCACCATACGACCACTCTCTAATTTTTTCAGGACTTGCAATGCCAATTTTCATGGAATCGAAATTGTTTAATTCAAACATTACCTATCCTCCTACTCATCACCCAAGTCTTCATCAAACTCGAATAAACTATCTGCACCCATAAGTTCAACCGTGTCTTCATCGTCTTTATCAACATCATCTGGCTCTACGTCTGTCGTTTCAAAATCAACATCAACTTCTTGCTGTTGTTGTTTTTTCGCAGGTAGTGGTTCTACAAAATCACGGTCATCTTCAATTAAGTCTTTTAATGCAATTTCTTCTTTATCTTCTGTAAGTACCTTCACATCGAGTGCTAATGCTTGCAACTCTTTAATAAGTACTTTAAATGATTCTGGAATACCCGGTTCGGATACATTTTCCGATTTTACAATAGATTCATACGTTTTTTGACGACCAACGACGTCATCGGATTTTACCGTAAGCATTTCTTGTAAAATATTTGCTGCACCATATGCTTCAAGCGCCCAAACTTCCATTTCACCAAAACGCTGACCACCCATTTGTGCTTTACCGCCAAGTGGTTGTTGTGTAACTAAGGAGTATGGACCTGTGCTACGTGCGTGTACTTTATCGTCTACTAAGTGATTTAGTTTTAACATGTACATGTAGCCCACGGTTGCACGGTTTTCAAATGGTTCACCTGTACGGCCATCAAACAATTGCATTTTACCATCTTTAGGGAAGCCGTTTTCTTCAAGCAATGCTTGAATTTCGCTTTCTTCTGCACCATCGAATACTGGGGTTGCCACTTTCCAATCTAACGCTTTTGCTACTAAGCTTAAATGGGTTTCAAACAACTGCCCAATGTTCATACGAGAAGGAACGCCTAGTGGGTTTAACACAATTTGAATTGGTGTACCATCTGGCAAAAATGGCATATCTGCTTCTGGCAATATGCGAGAAACAACACCTTTGTTACCATGACGACCAGACATTTTATCACCAACGCTCATTTTACGTTTTTGTGCAATGTAAACACGTACTAATTTATTTACGCCGGTTTGTAATTCATCTTTATTTTCACGCGTGAACACTTTTACGTCGATAACCACACCGCCTTCACCGTGTTGTACACGTAAAGATGTATCACGTACTTCACGTGCTTTTTCACCAAAAATAGCACGAAGTAATCTTTCTTCTGGGGTTAGTTCGGTTTCACCTTTTGGTGTAACTTTACCAACTAAAATATCTCCTGGAACAACTTCGGCCCCAATGCGAATGATACCATTTTCATCTAGGTCTTTTAATTGGTCTTCACCAACATTTGGAATATCACGGGTGATATCTTCTGGGCCTAGTTTGGTATCGCGCGCGTCAATTTCGTATTGTTCAATATGCACAGACGTTAATGTATCGTCTTGTACAAGTTTTTCTGAAATTAAGATAGCGTCTTCGAAGTTGTACCCTTCCCAAGGCATAAACGCTACCAATATGTTTTTACCAACAGACAACTCACCGTTGCATGTCGCTGGACCATCGGCCAATACGTCACCTTTTTTCACCTTATCGCCTTTTGAGCAAATTGGACGTTGACGCATGCAAGTTCTTTCGTTAGAACGAACAAATTTTACAAGTTCGTATTCGTCTTCTGAACCGTTATCGCATGTAACAATGATTTTATCGGCACTTACGTAACGAACAACACCTGCATTTTTTGCCACAACAACAGCGCCGCTATCTACGGCAATTTTGTGTTCCATGCCAGAAGCAACAATAGGTGCTTCAGTTTTTAATAGTGGAACAGCCTGACGTTGTTGGTTAGATGCCATCATGGCACGGGTGGCGTTATCGGAATCGATAAACGGAATAAGTGTGGTTGCAATAGAAACAAGTTCTTTTGGAGAAATATCCATGTAATTTACTTGTTCACGTGGTAATTCCACAATTTCACCACGTTTACGGCATACAACACGTTTGTTCGCAAACGTTTTTTCTTTGGTTAGTGGTTCGTTTGCTTGCGCTACAACGTATTTTTCTTCTTCGTCAGCGGTCATGTATTGCACTTCATCGGTAACCACGCCTTCAGCCGTTACTTTACGGTATGGTGCTTCAATGAAGCCGTATTTATTGATTTTTGCATAGGTTGCAAGTGAGTTAATTAAACCAATGTTTTGACCTTCTGGGGTTTCGTTAGGGCACAAACGACCATAGTGGGTATAGTGCACGTCACGCACATCGAAGCCCGCTCTTTCACGAGACAAACCGCCAGGGCCTAGTGTGGTTAATTTACGTTTATGTGTAAGCGATGCAATTGGGTTAACTTGGTCCATAAACTGCGACATTTGAGAAGAACCAAAGAACTCTCTCATGGCTGCGCTAACCGGACGCACGTTAATAAGTTGGCTAGGACTAATTTCATTTAAGTTTTGTGCTTGCATTCTTTCAGAAATTACGCGTTCCAAACGAGCCATACCAATAAAGAATTGGTTTTGTAATAGTTCGCCAACCGCTTTTACGCGACGGTTGCCTAAGTGGTCTACATCGTCGTAGGTACCAATTTTTTCGCCAAGGCTTAAATGATAGTTTACAGAAGCTAAAATATCATCTAGCATTAAGTGACGACCCATGATTAAATCACGGTATTTTTCTAAAATTTCAATTTTTTGTTGTTTATTTTTTGCATTTTTTAAAAGTTCTTTGGTGGTTGCGTAGTGTACAAGTTCATCAATTTCTAGTGGTTCGCCATCAATACCAAATGCAGCTTTTAAGTTCACGCGTCCATTACCGCGTACGCAGAATTTATCTTTTTGTGTTGCTACCCAAACCTCGTTAATGCCTGCGTTTTGAATTTTCCATGCAGTTTCTTCGTTAATTACTTCACCTGCAGTTACAAATACTTCACCTTCTGGGCTAATTACATCTTCTGCGGAAGTTAAACCAGCAATACGGTTTGCTAGGCTAAGTTTTTGGTCGTATTTATGACGGCCAACACGTGTAATATCGTAACGACGTGTATTGTAGAACATTTTTTCTAACCATTTTTTAATGGCTTTTAAATTAATAACTTCGCCTGGGCGTAAACGTTTAGAAATTTCTACCAATGCTTCATCTTCACTTTTGGTGAAATCTTTTTCAATGGTTTTTTGAATGGTTGGGTGGTTGTGGAACATTTGTAATAATTGCTCGTCGGTTCCTAAGCCCAAAGCACGCAAGAAAATGGTACCAATCATTTTACGAGAACGTGCTACGTGTACCCATAGCACACCGTTGGTATCTTCTTCCCATTCAATCCATTCGCCACGAGCTGGCATTAAAGATGTGGTAACCACATAGTTACCTGTTTTGTTTAAACCTTCTTTGCAGTATACACCTGGGGAACGAACCAACTGGCTAACAATGGCACGTTCTGCACCGTTGATAATGAAAGAACCGTTTTGGGTCATTAAAGGAACATCGCCCATGAAAACTTCTTGGTCGACAATTTCACCAGTTTCTTTGTACACCAAACGCACCTTCACTTTTAACGGTAAAGAATATGTTGCATCGCGCACTTTGCATTCTGCTTCACTATATTTTGGCGTGCCAGAAATGCTGTGCTCTAAAAAGTGTAATTCTACACGACTATCTTTATCTTCTTCGCGTTCTGACCTATTTAGGTTGTCGGTATCGGTGATTGGTGAAAAATCACGCAACACGTCGCGAATACCTTTTGTGATGAATTGATTATAAGATTCCTTTTGCACCTCTATCAGGTCAGGAACTTCTAACACCTCGTCAATTTTTCCAAATTTATAACGTTCCGTTTTTCCATATTTTACTTTTTTGACATTGATGTTTGCTTTTGACATTCACATTCTCCTTACAATAAAATCGCGTGTTTTCTCGCGCCTTTATCTATGATAAAAGTGCTTTTTATTCAGTTGTAGTGGGCGTAAAAATGGTGATAATCTCACACTACGCCAATATAATTGCACCATACATATTAACACCGACTTATAAACTATGTCAACCCCTTTTTAAAATTTTGTTATAATTTTATAGGTTTTACAACGCTGTTACGCTATTTTGACAGAACACAACGCATAAAATAAAAGAAATTATAAAGTATGCATAAAAGCGACCGCCTTTTTATTTCGCCCAGTTTTTTTTTACAAATTGTTTGTTTACATATATTTCTACGCACGAAAAAATAAAAAGCTTACGCGAATTGCGTAGGCTTGTGATTTTATTTGATTGCTTTGTAATTCATGCGTTTACAAAAATTTTGCAAACATATAGTGTAATGCACAATTGCTTTGCTTATGTTTATATTTTAATTATACACCCGTTATAAAAGTTTGTCAGTATTTTTTTAAAAAAACTTATAAAAGTTTTTATAAAATGCCTATATTGTTTATGTGTATAGTTTTACAACATCTATATTTTGGTAATAGTGTTGCACAATTTGTTTGGCCGTTTTGCCTTCTTCGGCTAAAATTTTAGCGCCCCATTGGCTAAGCCCTACCCCATGGCCATAGCCTTTGCCTTGCATAATAACGGAAGTAGATGTGGTTTCAATATTGGTTAAGTAGGTAGATTTCATTTTTGTAGAACCAAGCGCCAACCTTAGGGCTGGGGCATCAACCGTTTTGCCACCAATGTTGAGAGTAAGTGCGCGTCCGCTTTCGCCACGTGTTTTTACGCTTACACTACTTACGCTTGGCACAGAAATATTTAGCTTGCGTAGTGCGTTTAGAATTTCCGTTTTAGCAAACGTTGCCGACCATGTAGTGTTTTGTGCATTGCGCTCGGTTTCCGGCGAGGTTGCAATTTTTACAAACTCTGGCGTTTCGTTGCCACCCAAGCCTTCTTTGACACTTGCGGTTTTACCACCACTATTCGAGTGGAACCAACTTTCAATAAATTCACCATCGTTAGCTAGTACCACCCCGCGAGTTTCACGCACGGCTTGTTTGACCCTATCGTTAACACCGTTTTTGTTATATGCTTGCGCTTCGCTAATATCGGTAGAAATATCTGCGCCTTCATATTTACTGTTTCCTTTATTTTTTACAAAGTGCAATGTATATGTGCGCGCTAAAATCGCCTGCGCCTTTAACGCCTCTAACGGCCAAGATGTGTACATTTCTCCCGCCACCACGCCTTCAAGATATGTTTCTAGTGGCATGTTCTCTATTTTTTTATCTTCTACCACATACACGCTAAGTACCGGTTCTTCGTACTCGGTAATAGCAATGCTGTTAGGAATTTCTGGAATTTTGGTTTCTTTAGAATTACACCCAGTGAAAGCTAAGGTTAGCACCAACAGAAACGCCAGCACCAAACACCCCCGCCCCGCTATTTTTTGCACCATACTTTTTGTTTGCATACACACACCTTCTTTTTTTATTTTGGTTAGTATGTGTAAATTCGCAAAAGTTATATAGGAAATTTAAAAATTGATGAAAAAAATAATTGCTTAAAAAAATATTTTTTATTTTTTATTTTTAAAAATATTTTAAATTTATTGCAATATGAAAAAAAACACACCTAAATAGGTGCGTTTTTTACAAATTTTAAACATCTGTTTGCGTATTTTTCTCCTCTTTTATTTACAGCATGTGCAACATCTTTTCTTCTTATAATTACAGTTAAGCTGTAAACATATAAGGTGTTTCGTTGTATACATAAAATTTCTTAACCTTTACATTATAAAGCTTTTATTTTGTTATGATGCTTATATTTTTTATTTTGATATACCAAGTGTTTCGGCACTAAAAACTTCTTTATTATGTGCAAGTTCTTGCTTTATTTCTTCTTCTAATTCCTCTTCTAACATTTGCATCGGTTTCTTTTTGACACTTTGTTTTTTTAGTTTTGGATTTACAAAATTATTTTTAGCACGTTTTTTAAATAATTCTGTCGCAAATTGCTGTGAGTTTTCAATAATGGTTTGCGCCGTTTCTTCCGCCTCGGCTTGCGGCACACCCATCTTTTGTTGTATATTCAATAATGCCGTATAATATTTTTGAATAGAAATTGGTTTATAAACACTATTTTCTTTAATAAAGTTTTTGGTTAACAATGCAAATTTCTTCTTTTCTTCTTTTTCATTTCCCTCTGTTACAACAACACTTGTATATTCTTGTTGTGACATAGTATCACCTTCAAACACAATACGCATTTGTTTTAAGTTTTGCATATCTTCAACCGGGTACAAGCAAAATGCCATAGTTTTATTTTTATATTTACTTGGCTTTTCAGAATCCCAACAAGTATCTTCCATATACGTGCCTTTTATACCATATTTAGGGTCAGTAATTTCAACAATATTATTTGCGTGCCCCTCGCTATGCTTAAAAAATAAACCTTGTTCAACTGTGCAGGCATTTAGCGAAGCTTTTAAGCCCGGCATTTGCAGTTCATCGCAAATAGCTTTAAATAAACTTGCATAACCTACACATACAATGTACCCTTTTTCTACCATATCGGGCAATGTTCTTGAAACAGTACTTCCAACCATGTATTTCAAGGTACTTGTAAAAGCTTCTATTAGATTTGAAGAATTACTAATTTCATTGTTGTCTATGTATCTTAATTGTGTACAAATATTATGTATGTATACGACAGCTTCAAAAGGCGTTAATTTTAATCTTTTCACTTCCTGCGCTACTTCATGAATTAGTTTATTACCTTGCACAACTTTGGAAAAAGACATAGCGTCGTTTGAACAGCCTTCATGAAAATATAAAATTCCATCTTGAATATATGGTCTTGCTGCATTATTTAATTTTAATAAAATTTTCGTTTCTTCTGGGGTATAGTAATAAGGAACCCCATTTTGCAGAGTTGCATCGGTACGTTCTGTTTTAACAATAAGCTTGATTTGATAATTTTTATTTTTTAAACGTTGAAGTTGTTTAACAATTTCATCAACTTCTTCTGTCGTAAACATTCTTCCTTCGGTTGTTAATACAACATCAACACAATGTTTATTCGCTTCTATTTCTTTCATTTGTTGTTCATAAAAATCGTTGATTCTTTTCTCTTCACTTGATTGATCTACTTCACGTGATTGATCTACAGGATGGAAAAAAAATTCTTTCTCCAACTCTTCATCGGTGAAATTTAAAATATCTGTAAATTTGAGTTTTGGGAGATCTTTCTGCCCAAACATTCTTAGTAAAAGTTGTTGACGTTTATATTTATCGTAAACCATTTTAGCTTTGTCTTTATGCGAAGCTTTTGAAAAATTTTCTTTCACTTCTTTCGCTTCTGAAGACTTTGCAACATCTTCCTGAAGTTTTTGCAAATCTTTTTCTTTGGCTTTTTCATAACCTTTTTGATAATTTTCATATCTTTTTTCTGCAAAATTACAAACATAGTCTTCTAAACTTTCAGGTAATGGAAATGGCACAAAACAAGATTGTCTCATAAAAAATTCTCCTTTACATTTATACCTACATTATACTTTATTAACAATTTTTTTGCAAGTAGTTGTTTACAAAAAAAACACACCCGAGAGGGGTGTGCTAAAAAAAGAAATTGCAAAGCAATCTCATAAATTTCGACTTAGGAGGCAAGTTGCGCGTTGACCGCAGCAAGGTCCTATCCCGCTTATTAAAAGTTTCATAAGCCTCACCTCCTTCACTCGTTGCGTTTTCATGCAACATGTACAGTAAAAAACCGCCCGAGTTTGGGCGGTGTAGCGGGGTGTGCAGGGTTTAAAACTATTGGCTTTTAACGTAAAACATTTTGCGTAAAAATAGAGTGATTTTGACTATTGATTTTCGACAGGCTCTTTGAAGGGCATACGTTGTTGGCAGCGGACGAAAGATAGTTTTTTATTTTTGGCTAATAGGGCTATATAGGTTTGTGCAATTTCTTGCACGGTGGGTTCTAGGGCGCTCATGAACTGATTATAGCCGAAGGCATATTCTTTACTTTGTTTGTTTGGAAAGGTGACGTCTAGCAGGCTTTCGCAATATTGGTCTAGTTTCCATAACTTTAAGTGGCAAAGTTCGTGTATGAGAACCTGTTCGTAATTATCGTTTTTAGGGTTAAAAATATTTAGGTAAACTATGGCCGATTTATCATCTGCATCGACTTTAATATTTCCTGTATTTTTCCAATCGTGCTCTACAAACTCTAAGGCTATATTCCATTCGGACAAGCCCATTTTTTTTACAAATTTTCTGAAGTCTTTTTGTATCTCTTGTTTATTCCACATATGCAAATTCTCCTTTGTGTATATATTTATGCACCCATGGTGGTTTGGAAGGTTTGTTCGGCTTGGCGAAGAAGCGAGAGGAGCATGGTTTCGCGGTGGGTGTTAAGCACGTTTTTTACCATGCTATAAATGCTTTTCGGGTTGCCCACAAGCACCACTAGTTTTTTGGCACGTGTAACGGCGGTATATAGCAAGTTTTTGTTATAAAGCATGGGATTTCCGCCCGTGATAGGAATAACTACCGCATCGAACTCTGAGCCTTGCGATTTATGCACGGTGATGGCGTACGAAAGCGTTAAATCGTCGAGTTCTGCCATGGAATAATGTGCTAGGCGACCATCATCGAACTGCACCCTAAGCTCGTTGGTTTGCGGGTTTATTTCTTCTACCGTGCCCATATCGCCATTGAAAACACCTGTACCGTGCGTGATATGACCTTGTTCTTCTTTGAGCCATTCTTGATCGTAATTATTTACAATTTGCATGACCTTATCGCCCTGACGGAATATGCGCTTGGTTAAAGTGATTTCTTCTTTGCCTTTTTGGGCAGGGTTTATGGTTTGTTGCAAAAGCGCATTGAGTGCATCGACCCCTGCAAGGCCTGCTTTGGTTGGAGCAATAACTTGAATTTTAGACGGCTCGGTTTGCAAGTAGTTTGGTAAACGCTCGCACACCAAATTGACAACAAGTTGCTGCACGCGGGCAGGTTCTTCGGCGTACATAAAGAAAAAGTCGCCGGATTTGTCGGATAGGTCGGGCATTTGTTGTTCGTTGATTTTATGGGCGTTGGTAATAATTTTGCTTTCTTGGGCTTGACGGTACACCTGCGTTAAATGTGTAGACGGAATAAACGGGCACGCCAACAAATCGGCAAGCACGTTTCCTGCGCCCACGCTTGGAAGTTGGTCTTTATCGCCAATGCACACAAGTTGCGCGCCCAATGGAAGCGCGCGGACAAGCGCGTGCATCAGGCTAATATCAATCATACTACACTCGTCGACTAAAACGGCGTCGACTTCTAGCGGATTATGCTCGTTAACTTGGAAAATATGACCATGTGCGCCAATGCCAAATTCTAAGGCGCGGTGAATGGTTTTTGCTTCAAGCCCCGTGGATTCGCTAAGGCGTTTAGCCGCTCTGCCCGTTGGCGCCATAAGCATAACCCTTTTACCGCGTTGGCGAAATAATTTACAAGCAGCTTTCATAATGGTGGTTTTACCCGTGCCTGGGCCACCTGTAATCACGCTAACGCCATTTTCTAATGCCATAAGCACGGCATCTTTTTGCGCGGGGTGCAGTTGTATATGCTCAGTTTGTTCGAACGTTTTGAGTTCTTGTTCTATGGTGGTGGTTTGCTCGGTGTGTGCGTGCAATAATTTTACTAGCCTTGCGGCGGTAGTTTTTTCCATTTCGTAATACCTAGCAAACGCATAATACACTTGCTCGGCTTGCTCTACTTTTTTTACAATGCCTTCAATGATAAGCATTTGCAAACTGTTTTCAATATCTTGTTCGGTTTGCTCGGTATGTTCAAATTGTAAAAGCGTTGCGGTTTGACTAACAATATATTCTTTAGTAGCAATGGTGCTACCTGTTTTGCCTGCAAGTTCGGTAAGCACATACACAATACCTGCGCGGTAACGATAGTGGCTATTCGGCTGAACCCCTAATTTTGCCGCAATTTTATCTGCCGTGCGAAAGCCGATGCCATCGACATCTTCAATAAGTTGGTAAGGGTTTTGCTCGAGAACCATGCGTGTTTTTTGTTTATATTGGTGATATATTTTTACCGCCATATTGATACTAATATCGTACGCCTGCAAAAACATAACCGCATCTTGCATTTTTTTAATATCGGCATAGGTGGCTGCAATAAGCGCTGCCTTTTTTGCACTGACATTTTTTACGCGAACGAGCTCTTGCGGAGAGTGCTCAATAACATCGAGAGCGTTTGTACCAAACATTTGCACAATGTTTTTTGCCGTTACTTCACCCACCCCGCTAATTAAACCACTTGAAAGATATTTTACAATAGCCTCGGGGGTGGTAGGCTCGTGAATTTGCACAAGCTCGGCTACAAACTGCATGCCGTATTTCGGGTGGTAGCGATATTCACCCGTAACGTCTACTTGCTCGCCTTCGGCAATAATGGGCATTTTCCCGGTTACGGTTACGTTTTCATCTTGGCACGACAAAACAAAAATGGTATAGCCATTTTCTAAATTTTTATAAATAACTTCTTGCACAGTTCCTTGTAATTGCATACGTTTATTTTACCATGAAATATGCAAGATAGCAAATGTATAATTTATAGAAACGAACACACAATAAGAGTATGAAAAAGATATACTTATGGATAAGTTTTTGTTTACTTTTATGCGTTGGGCTAATGCCCTTCCCTTTACGCGCGCAGGCAAAAACGCATGAAGCACCTATGATGGCGATTGTGATAGACGACTTTGGTTTAGACCGTGGCGGTATTGATGAAATGCTAAACATAAACGTACCCTTAACGTGCGCCATTATGCCACTATTAGAGTTTAGTGAGCAAGATGCGAAACATGCACATGCGCATGGGCACGAAGTCATTATGCACATGCCTATGGAAGCAAGCGTATACATGAACCCGCAAGTATATGGAAACATTATGATTGGCAACTACGACGACCGCACAACCGTGTTTGAAAAATTAGATAGAGCGTATAAAAGTATCCCTTACGCAAACGGCTTAAACATACACATAGGTTCGGGCGCATGTGAGCACTTAGATGTGATGCAAAGCGTGTATGCTTGGGCGAAAAAGAACAATACACACTTTTTAGATAGCCGAACAAGTGTAAACGATGTGTGCGACAAAGCTGCGGAAAACGAAAACGTGCCTTACATAAAGCGAGATGTATTTTTAGAGCCACACGGTATGCGTGGGTACGAAAACGCGAAACAGTTTTTACGCAAATGCGCAGAAATTGCGCACCGTGACGGATACGCCATTGCCATAGGGCATGTTGGCGTGGAAGGCGGAGCAGAAACTGCGCGCGCCATAAGCGACATGCTTTTTGAATTGGAGCACATGGGTATTGAAATTGTACCACTTTCTACAATTACCGAAGCGATTTGCAGTGGCAAACTTCAAGCTAAACCAGCCAATGCATAATTATAAAAAAACAACTTATTAACAAGTTATTAACAAATGAAGTAAAAAAATACAACATACAAAAACCACCGAAATTTCGGTGGTTTTTTAAGGTGTTTTCAAACGTTTGTTTGACTTTTTAACAAAGTTATTAACAATATTAACAATGGGCGTGAAACCGTAAAATTGTTTCACAAACTTTGATTTGAATAAAATATTACGTAAAGACACTTTCTGGGCAAGGAGTTGTACCTTCTAAAACAACGCCTTGCGTAGATGCGTAATAGTTTTCACGAATTTTTTGCGTATCTATTTTTTTGCCATTTTTATATATGTGAATATACGACTGTGTTTGCGCGCCTGCTTTGCCATAGGTTTGCCAAACTTGCTGACCTAGGTAGAGTGGCTCGCCGTTGTAGGTATGGGCTTTTTTAATTTTAGGCTTTGGCGCGGGCAAGGTTTTAATCACCTTACTTTGGCGTTCTATGGTAAGCCCACTTGGTTTGCCATATACCGTTACCTGACAAGTTCCATTTTCTACCTTGGTACTAAACAACACTGGGTATGGAAATGGGTTTTTTATTTTCAAATCACTGGAACCAATGTTTACCATGGCATCGAAACCCGCTTGCACATACCCTACCTGCAAACTATGTGCATGCACTTCGGTTATGGTAAGACCAGCTAAAAGCGCTGCATTGTATAGCGTGGTGCTTGCTTGACACACCCCTCCACCATAGCCTTCTACATATGTTCCGTTTTGAATAATTTTTGCAGGCAAATATCCATTTTGTTGATTTCTTACACCCGTCGTTTGATTAAAAGATACTTCCGCTTGCGGTGGCAATATATAGCCATCGAATGCGCGAAGAGCTTGCGCTATGTTATGGGAGCGTGAAGCATTACTAGTAGCAAACTTCGTTGCAAAGGTTGCCATGGGCTTAGCATAAGCTTGTGCTTGTGTTTGTGTGATTTGTGGTTTTTCTACATACATAGGCAAGTGTATTTGTAGTATGGGCTTTTTTAAAAGCGCATCATATACTGCACCATACAACGCTTCGGTTTGCACGCGCACACCTTGTTTATCTGCTTGCACGTACACCTGTTTTTGCGCTTTTTGGTAGCATATGGTTGCGTTTTGCGCTGGCTTTTCCACAACAGATTGCAACCAAGTAATATATGCAACCAATTCTGGAAATACATACATAATGCTTTGTTGTTTCGTGAAACCTTGTTGCGTGATGCGTTGCATAAGCATAATTTTTTGCTCAATATTTTGATTTTGTAGTTCTTTGCGAGAAAGCGTGGCAAATTTTTGCTGTAATTCTTTTTGCGAAATGTGAAATGTTTGATTTTGCACATAAAACGTAACATCGATATTTTTACAAGAACTTTGTTGGCAAGCGTTGATTTGTTGTTGCGTAATGCCTGGTAAACACAAAGGGCGCGCCGAGCATATAGTAGATGTGAAAGGCACCAAAGAAAAAGAAAGCAGCATACAACAAAACAGTATATATATGCTACAAACGATATATTGCTTTTTATACCCATTTGTATTCATATGTTTAGTATGTGCAGAAATTGTCGAATTATAAAAAAACACCCGAAGGTGTTTTTTTGTTGGTTATAACGTACGTGAATGTGTATCATCTCGAGAAGTGGAAACCGGTGTGGTTTCTATGTCATGTGCAGGGTTCGTTTTTTTTGAACCAAAATAAACAAGCAAAAACACACCCATTGAAAAACTTAAAATTGCTAAAACAATCATGAATGCCATACATTTCTCCTTTTATAAACAATGCGCTTGTTTGCAAAACTTTTGCGCTTGTTTATATAAATATTTTTCTTTATTTTTGCGAGGGTGCAATACAGCGTATTGGTGCAAAAAGTTCATACATTCGCTTACCATATATTTTGGCAAATTTGGAAAATGTTCCATGACATACGCCCCGTTTACAGCAACGTATTTTTTTTCAAACGGAACATTTTGACGAACCATGGCTTGATAAATATTTTGCCACCTATTGGCTATTTTACTGCTACTTACATTAGGATTTTTTGCAATGGTAGTTGCGTGTTTAAGCATAATAATAAGTGGAAAAATTCTATAGTTTTCAATAATAAATAGTTTTACGCTTTTTTTACTAGCAACGCCATGCTCATCAAATTTATGGCAAGCAATAAGTTTTGTCACACGACGAACAATATCGTTAGAATAATTTAACCCTTTTTCGCCTAAAATATCCGGAATAAGTGCGGAGCCAATTTCTGCATGATGTGCAAATGTTCCATTGGTTTCATAGCTTCGAAGTTTACCAATATCGTGCAAAAGAGCAGATAACCTTACTTCAGGCGCAGAAACTTCGGCACAGGTTAGCGTATGTGTATACAGGGTTTGCGTTTTGTTTGCCATAAGGCCCGATTCTTTCATGCGGGCAATTTCTGGTATAACGTATTTCCATGCACCTAGCTCACCAATTAAAAACAACCCACGAGAATGTGCGTAATAACTGTTGGGCAACTCTGGATATTCAATATCTGCTTGAATAATACGGCTGAATTCATCACGTATGGTTTGCTTAGATATAAATTTTAAACGAAACACGTTTTGTTTGGCAACGGCAAATGTTTCTGGGTCTATGTTTAATGTTAGCGAACAAGCAAAACGCACCATACGCAAAATACGAATACCATCGTTTTGAAAAACAAGCCTTGGCAGGATACACGTTTTTACTATACGTTTTTGCAAATCGGCTACGCCACCTGCTGGGTCAATAATTTCACGCGTGGAAATGCGGTAATAAATAGCGTTACAAGAAAAATCACGGCGTGAATAATCTTCTTCTATGCTTTCTACAAAATTCACGCTGGTTGGCGTGTGAATTCCTGGAACCTCATAAACTTCTTCACGAAATGTAGCATGCTCAATATATTCGTTTTCATAATGAATGGCAATAACGCCTAACCTCTCATTTTTTACACTAACGGAATATTTTGTACCACGCAAAATTTTACGAACATCGTTTGGCGTGGCTTTTGAACATATATCTATATCTTTATCGTTTAGCCCCAAAATGGCATTACGAATATACCCGCCTACAATGTAAAGCGGATACCCTCGTTGTTCAAATATATCGGCAAGTGTTTCCAGATAGGATGGCACTTTAATATACATAAACCATTCCCCTTTTGGTTTCATTTTACAAAAATTTTACATAATTTCAAAATTATTTTAGCCATTTATATTGAATTGCTAAAATTTCTTCGGTTTGTGCGTCAATTTTTACACTTTCACTAATATCTTTACCCGCCACCAGCAAAATGTTTTCTTTACTTGCTAGCACAGGCCAAGAGTCTCGTTTATGACGTTCTATTTTTTTATCCGTAAAATAATCGGCTAGCTTTTTTGTGCCCGCACCTAGTTTTTGAAACACATCTCCTTGCTGTTTCGTTCTCCAAACCGCATCGGCTGGAATTTTAAACGCATCTACATAATGCACCCCTTCTTCAAACGTAATGGTTTGCGGGTGCGGTTCTACCGTAATTTTTACGTTTGACAACGTACATGTGCCCACTTGAAAACGTTGCAAAGCAAACGCTTCTTTTTTATGTGTTTTTTTGCGTAATATAATATCTGTGTACCCAACACATACTTCTGTTTCCCAAGGCATATCGAGTTTGCTTCCCGATTTTAAAGCAACCGAAGAAAGTACTAAAGCAATATGCTTTTGCTCAATATCTTGAAACACCTGCAACTCTTGAAATGCTTTATACACCAAACGCGAAGATAAACTATAAGGTAAAGAAAATAAGTGTTTAGGTATGTGCACTTCACCATGAAGAACTTGTAACTCTTTATACGGCACATTCGATTCAATAAAGGAAAGGTCTTTTTCTATATTTTCTGAAAAGCGCGCGATATTTTCTTGCAGTGTTGGATAAAGAGTTTGCAAAGGTGGAAGCACATGTTTACGAATAAAATTGCGCGTATATTCGGTATCTTGATTGGTGCTATCTTCTCGATATGAAATGTCGTTTTCTTGCGCATATGCTACAAGTTGCTCTTTTGTAAAAGGCAACAACGGACGCAACACATACCCCTGTTTGACCTGCATACCCACAGCGCCTTTTAACCCTGAACCTCGACAAATATGCATAAGCACCGTTTCTAATTGGTCATCGGCGTGGTGTGCGAGCACTAAGTAAGAAATATGCTCTTTTTTCATAACGCTTTCAAAAGCTTTATACCTTAGTTCTCGACACGCTTGTTCCAATGTATAACCATGCTGTTTGGCGTAGGCAGGCGCTTGCACATTTTGCACAAAGCAAGGTAACCCATACTTTTTACAGTACGCTTGTACAAAGCGTGCGTCTTCTACACTTTGTTCGCCCCTTACCCCATGCTCTACATGCACGACCACAATTTCTAGCGAATGTGTTTGCGCATACGCTTGCAATAAAGAAAGTAGCACCATGGAATCTGCGCCACCACTGACGCCCACTGCTACTTTTTGAATGTTTTTTAAACAAAATTCTACACTTTTATGTAATTGCGACATACTTTTTCCTTTTTTTTAGTATACGCAACTTTTTTAAGAAAATCAACTATTCGGTATAACGCGGAACGCAATGACCGTCATATCATCTTCTGGCGCTTGTTTTGCACGCGCCAAACTTTCTTCCAGTACGCTTTCGGCAAGCATTTGCATATTACGCAACCTTTCCCCCGCAACAAATTCCAAAAAAGCGCGTGGGTTTTCAAAGGTATCGGTTACGCCATCGGAAGCAAGAACTATCACGTCGCCCGCTTTTGCGTAGCGATCGATGCTTTTACACGAAGCACTTTGTACAATACCTAAAGGTAAATTTTCGCCCTGAATAAGTTCAGCGGTTTGATTACTTTCATATACGCTTACACTGCTTCCAAATTTTAAAAAGTGCACCGTTTGCGCTATGGTATCTACTAAACAAATATCCATAGCAGAAAAGTTTTCCGATTTATTGCCTGCTAATAAGCCATTGATATTGGCAACAATGGTAGCCGTATCAAACCCAATGGCGTACATTTGCTCTACGAGTTCAATCGTTTGCGAACTATACGCATGCGCCACTTTACCATGCCCTTTGCCATCGGAAAGCACAAGCAAATACTTGCCTTCGGGAAGCGCTTTCATGGTATATGTATCACCACTAACAACAGCCTTATGTTTCCCTATGCTTGCGGTGCCAAATACGACATCAATTTTAGGAGCAATTTTGCATTGCACAATCTTCCAACCCACCATAGGCGCGGATATAACATCGCTCACAAAAAGACGCACATGAAATAACCTAGATAAACTTTCCACCAACCGTGGGTTTTGCACGTCGGCTGTTGGTATTTGCACAAATATAGACTGTAACTGATTGCCAACGCGTTGTGCAAAGGCTTCGCTTACTGTAATATTATGGTACCTTAGCTCTTCGGTGATGGCACGCGCCACTGACGTGTCTATTTTTGACTGTTTGGGCATCATTTCTATAAGTTTCATTAGCGTTTGTTGCATGCCCTGCAAATGTTCGGATAAAGCCTGCTTTTGCGTGTTTTCATTCTCTACCAACATTTGAAAACTTGAAAATCTTACAGCTCCGCTTGCTATATGCGCTACCATGTTTGCAAGCATCACGCAATGCTCTTGCATAACTGGGGAAACATCTTGTACAGATAAACTTCCTTGCGTTAAACCTTGCTTAGCCATAGCGCATATTTCTGCGTACATTTGCGCTTCTGCGTTTTCAAAACAATAAAAATACTTAGGACACTGTTTACAATATTTTTGCAACGTATCTTTTACCAATACGTCTTGCGCTTCGGTGGCGGTAAGTTTGTTGGTAACAAACTGTGTATATGTTTTTTGCATTTTTTGGTATGTATCGGCTAATAATTGCAACTTATTTTTAAGCAATAATCTTTCCGCCTGAAAGAGTGCAGACTGCATAACAGGCTGACTTCTTCCCATTTGTTGTTGAAATTTTGCCAGCCATTTTTCGGGCAAAACAGCATACACGAAACAAGGAAGCACAACAAGCGCGACATGTACATACGAATAGGAAGCGTAGCCATTAAAAAATATACCTAAACAAATGTCCACACTTACAACATACAACGCACTTGCCCAACGTTTTTTGCCACCGACAATGAGTGCAATGGCTTGAAGACCAAAAAGTGCAATATAGCTAATGCCACCTGCAAAGAAAGCCACGCCTATGCCCATAACCACAGAAAGCGCTAACGTAAACGCATTGCCTTGCAATACATACGCTACCATAAGCGCAAGTAATGAAAGTACTGCCACCAAAGGCGTATCTACAATATATACATTGCATAGCCCCAGTGTTAGCGCCATAACAAACACCGCACCACAAACCTTTTCGTCGAGTGTGAGTGGTGTAGATGCCCCACGCGTTTTAAGTGCAGAAAACACCGTGGCGCAAGCATAAAAGAACATAATACTTAAACTTAGTTCTACAATTTTTAAGGCAAGTTGTGTAAAAGTTTGCGTATAAAAATAAAGTTGACCGGCATACCCTACGCACGCATACAGCATAAGCACCCATATTGGCATACGCTTTTTGATAACCGCGTGAAGCACCCATGCAAACAAAAGTACAATGCTGGTTAAAACGCTACAAATGAGCATAGACCATGTAGGAAAAACTAAAATTTTTGAAACAATATAAACAGGAATAATAAATAAAGGGCTTGTACGCACAAACAATAGTGCCCAAGCAAAGCCTTCAGCAAATGGAGAAAACAAATGCATCATTTGCGCCCGTGCGCAAATATACATGCAAATTGCGCAGGCAACAAAATACAAACCTTTATATATAGAATTTCGTTTCATACCAAACCTCTTGGTATTACTTTACAAAAATTACCTGAACTTTGCGCATAAAAAAAAGGGACTATTTTGTACCTTTTTACCCAATATTTGCGTAATTTACCTATTTATTAGCGATGAGGTATACCATTATTTTGTGCCGAAGCTTGTCGTTTAGATTCTTTTTCTAATAAAGTAATATCTTGTAAAGTAAAATCTTGACCCTGTTTTAATTTTTGCGAAAGTTGTTGCACAACAACCGATGTTGCCATAAACTCTGGCAAATGCAAGCGCCTGCATAGCACAAGCCCCCTTAAACTACTTTTTTGCGGAATAAGTATTTCTGGGTGCAAAATGGGTTTTATTTGATCGGCTTGTGCATGCACAATAATAATGCCTTCTTCATTATGTTCGGCATCGTGCTGTACAAAGTATTTTAATTCAGGTGGATAAAATGCAATAGGAATTTTTACCATAACACCCTCCTTATTATTTTTGTCTTTCTATATAAGATTGATACGTTTTTACAAATGTATTTTGCGCTTCGCTATCAAAAATTCGCATGGCCGCCAATGTCGTGTTATTTATAATTTGTTTATTATTCTTTGCACACTCTTCTCTGGTAAAACCACCCGATTTATGTAAAATTGCAGTTGCACCTTTTATATATTTTACCATAGGTATAGGCACACTTATGGTACGTTGTATGTAATCTTTCATACTTTCTTCTTGTGCAGGTTTATCGGTTGTAAATACATACTCTTGATGCGTATATGGCGTTATATTGTGGAACGCTTTTTCACCTTGATCACTTAAACAAACATGCTCTAAATCTGCCACTGGATACATACATGTCGCTAAGTTATACCCCTCAACCCCATTTTCAGCACTCCAAAACGCGTCGTTTAGATAGGTCCCTTGCACCCCATATACGTCGTCTTGAATGTCAATGCTATTCAGCGCGTGAGACGGTTTATAGGTTTGCGTTGTTGCGTTATAGCCATCAAATAATTCTATCGAACAGGAAAGCCCCGGCATTTGTAGTGCGTCGATAACCGCTTTTGTCCAGTGTGCATACGAAACGCATACAAACCCTTGATTATGATAGTAAGAAAGAATAGAACGATTATATTCTGCCCAAGTTTCGTTTTTAGAGTGGCCATCAAGACAATCGTTGCTCATGGAGCCTAATGTTTGATGAATAAACAAAACACTTTCAAAGGGCGTTAGTTGCAAATTTTTTATTTCTTTTACTATATCTTGAATTAACTCGTTTGCCCATACAACTTGCTGGTAAGGCCAATAAAAATGCGGGTTATAGGCAGAGTAACCTAAACTTGGTTGTTGATATTTTTGTAAAATTTGGTTAATTGTATCACACGTTTGAAGTTGCTGTTCGTTACATGTATAAGGAACGGCATCTTGCTTGCTTCGGTTTCCGCCGGCATCGTATACCACAAACTGCACACTTTGTTGTTTTTCAAACATATATTTTGCAATGTTTTCTATGCGCTGTAGATGATTTTCTGTAATAGGCTCAGATGCATCAATAGAAACAATGAGCTGCTCATCTGGTTTTAGTTTTAATAGCATACCATATAAAGAAGATGGCACACATTGGTCAGAAAATACGTAATTTTTCATAAAACACCTCATAAAAATTGTACACGCATTTTCTCCATTCGTCAAGGCATAAAAAAACCACTACCTTTGTAGTGGTGCTTGGTGGGAACTATAGGACTCGAACCTATGACCGCCTGCTTGTAAGGCAGATGCTCTACCAACTGAGCTAAACTCCCAAAATGTGGTGACCCCAGGGAGGTTCGAACTCCCGATACCGCCGTGAAAGGGCGATGTCTTAACCACTTGACCATGGGGCCGTATTTGGTAGCGACGGACGGATTTGAACCATCGACCTGCTGGGTATGAACCAGACGCTCTAGCCAACTGAGCTACGTCGCCAAACAATGGTTGCGGGGGCGGGATTTGAACCACGCGACCTTTGGGTTATGAGCCCAACGAGCTTCCGGACTGCTCTACCCCGCGACGCAACTATGCAAAACATAGCCCTCTAATAATACAAAAGACACGGTAGGTTTGTCAACACTTTTTTAAAAATTTATTGAAAAACATAAATTACTTCGCCGTCTTTTATTTTACCCATTTCTTCTCGAGCGTAATCTTCGGCAAATGTAGGGTCTTCTCTATTGGCAATACCGTTTAACAAATCTTCTCTTTGTTGCTGTTTTTGTGCAATGCTTTCATCTAACGCCTTAGCTTGCGCTTTTAAACGATGCAAATACACATACTGAAACATAATCACAAAAAGCAAAACCACAAAAAGTATGGTTAAGCATATAGTTGTTATTTTAACTGTTTGTTTTAATTGAGATTGCGTCATTTTTTTTACCGTAAAACCTTTTTTACAAACGCCGATTGTTTTACTTTTTTTCTTACGTTTGCGGTTTTAGTATACACAATATGCAAAAGTTTGGCAAATAAAAAACCAAAACTTACGCGTTCTAATAAAAAACCTAACCAAAATGCTACAAGTTGGTACATGTAAAAAGCGCCTTGGGTTGTATGCAACAAACTAAGAAAAAATAACATTCCGCTAGTAAAAAATACAAAAAAATCGACCAATAAGGTGATAAAAAACTTATGCAAAAAAAGCGCGCGCACGAATTTGCCTACTTCGTACACTACACCAAATAAGCAACCAAAGCCCACACAATATAAAAAAATAGATGCTTGCGCCTGCGCCACGACCAACATTATTGAAACAACCTTTTAAATAACGATTTTTTGCTTTTTGCGCTTGTATATACCACGCCCCCAATTTGCCCTGTTACAGCAAGTTCTCCCGTTGCAATATCTAGTTTTTCCACATGCAACTGTTCGCCAGTAATTTTTAACGCACCCTTACAAGATTTTGCAAAAATTTCTTTTTCTGTAGCACGAATAACATCTTCAATGCCTGACATTTGCAACTGTGCTCTATTTTCAAAGTGCACGGTGTGTTGTTTGTGTTTTTGTTCAACTTGTTCTACCATAATTTCTCCTTTACTTTATTGTATGCACGTACATAAAGAAAAAACACTCATAAAAAAATAGGCACCCGCCTATTTTTTTACAATGGTATATTCAGTTGCTGCATCTTTAATTTCGTACCCTTTGGCTAAAAGGCTTGCACGCAAAGCATCGGCTTCTGCCCAATTTTTTTGTAATTTTGCTTGCCATCTTTTTTCTGCAAGCTGTTGAATTTCTTCTGGAATTTCTTGTTTTTGATGCGCATCGATAAACGCCAATACGCTAACCGACGGATTTATAAACAACCCAAGTAGCCCATAGGTTTGACGAATGGCGCGTGCATCTGCTAAGGCGGAAGCGTCGCCCTCTTTTACTTTTTGTTGTAGTGTTTTAAAATAGCCAAACAAATTTGCTACAACTTTTGCTGTATTAAAATCGTCGGCCATGGCTTCGTTAAACTCTTTATCAATACTCTCATTTTTCGCAAGTGTTGATGCAAACGCTTGGTCTACATCTCTTAAAATGCTATGAAAATGGTACATATGCTTTTCTGCTTCTTCAAACAAGCTTTCTGTAATATTGATATCGTTACGGTAATTGGTTTGCAAGAGTGCAAATTTTACTACTTCTGGGTGCCAACGCTTTTTTAAGTCTTCTAGTAAAATACTATTGCCTAAACTTTTACTCATTTTTTGTCCGTTTACTTTAATTAGGCCGTTATGCGTCCAATATTTAACAAACGGTTTACCTGTAAGCGCTTCGGTTTGCGCAATTTCATTTTCATGATGTGGGAAAATTAAATCACGACCACCACCGTGAATATCAATTTGCTCACCAAAGGCTTTTAGGTTCATGGCCGAACATTCTATGTGCCAACCCGGACGCCCTTCACCCCAAGGAGATGGCCAAGAAGGCTCACCTGGTTTTGCGGATTTCCATAAAGCAAAATCTAGCGGGCTACGTTTTTGCTCGTCGTTATCTATACGAACGCCATGTAAAGATTCTTCTGTGTTGCGGTTAGAAAGTTTACCATAACCCGGAAAACTTTCTACAGAAAAATACACATCACCATTTTCGGTCACATACGCGTGCCCTTTACGGATAAGTGTTTGCACAAAAGCAATAATATCATTTACCGTTTCGGTAGCGCGCAACCAAAGGTTGGGTTCATCTATTTGAAAATATTGCATAATTTCATCAATATTTTGAATCATTTGTTGCGCATACAATTTAGCATCGGTATGCGTTTGGTTTGCAGCCGCTATAATTTTATCATCTATATCGGTATAATTACGTGCATAGGTAACGTTATACCCTTGTTTTTCTAAAAATTTACGGAAAATATCATAAATATATGCCTGATACAAATGCCCGATATGCGCTTTACCTGAAACAGTTATACCGCATGCATACATGGTTACATTAGGCGCGTGCAAAGGCACAAATTCCTGTTTTTGACGAGTAAGTGTGTTATAAATTTTCATACGATTCTCCTAGTGAATTTTTTGTAATAAATTGTTTAATTTTTCGAGCAGTATACACGCTTCCCCTACGTCTTCTATTTCTAAATTTTCAATGCTTTTCATTTTTTCTGTAAGCATTGCGTTACCTTTTTCCGTTATTGTATAAAAAATTTCTTTTTTATTATGTTCATCTTTGCCTTTTTCTATAAGACCTTGAGAAATCATATCGCTGGCAATAAGCGCTAAATTGCTTTTAGCGAGTACCAATTCTTTAATAAGTAGTTTTGGCGAGGTTTTTCCATTTTTTTTGATGATATACAAAATTTGATATTTTACAGTAAAAAGACCCGAGTTCTCGGCTTTGCCTTCCGAAAGACGATCGGTGAGTATTTTTGTATAAATAAGGTCTTTTGCAAACTGCTCTTTCATTTGTATTTCCTCGTTTACACACACATTGTATACTAGCAAACAAAAAAAGTCAAACATGCTATGTTTGACTTTTATAATTTTTTACACAACTCTTGTAAAAAGTGGTTCAATATTTGATACATCTATACCATTTTGCACAAAAATTTCTTGCCATATTACTTCTTTTGGCAACTGCAAAAAGGTTTTTAGTTTTTCACATGTTGCAGGCATAAATGGTGCAAATAAATTCGAAAGATTTCCAATAACGTACGCGCAAGAAGCAATAACATTAAAAAATGGCTGTTTATCTTCTTGTTTTGCTTTTAACCATGGCTGTTGCTCATCGTAATACTTATTGGTTTCGGCAACTAAATCCATAACCGCAAGTGCTGCTTTTTTAAATTCGAGCGCTTCTATAAGCTCGCCTACATTTTTATACGTTTGTTGTACTTTTTCTTGTAAAATTTTATCTATTTTGCCTTTTGGCAACGTGGTTAAGCCTTTAAATTTTAAGGTACGGTTAATTAAGTTGCCAAATTTATTCACAACTTCGTTATTATGTATGGTTTTATAAAGTTCTAAGGTGAAATTTGCATCTTTTTTCTCTGGCCCGTTAATTGCAAAATAGTAACGCAAAGAATCGGTGTTATAGGTTTGCGCGTATACAAGTGCTTCACATGGAGTATTAGATGATTTACTTATTTTTTCACCATCTATAAGCAAATATTCTGCCGAAACCATAATATTGTTTGTAATAAAATGGTCGTTTAATGCTGCAAGCATTGCTGGCAAGAACATAGAGTGGAACGGAATATTATCTTTGGCGTGGCACATGTAAATTTTCTTCTCTACATCGGGTTCTACATCGGTTTTCCAGAATGCGCGCCAATCAAAGCCTTGTTCTTCCCCTAATTTCATGGTGTCGGTAACGTAACCTAATAAAGCTTCCCACCATACCCAAACGGTTTTATCTTCAAACCCTTTAATGGTAATTGGTATACCCCATTTTAAATCACGTGAAAAATCTCTATCACGCAAGTCACTTAAATATTTTTTTGTTTCGTTAATGCTATTTGCGCGCCAAATGTTTTCGTTTTTACGCACCATTTCTTCTAATAAATCTTTAAATGCTGTTAGTTTAAAAACTAAAACGCGTTGCTCTTTTTGTACGGTTTTTGCGCCACAAACTAAACATGTAGCATTTTCTAAATCTTTTTCCGTTGGAACGTAACCGCAGTCGCAGTTATCGGCTTTTGAAAGTTTTCCACAAACAGGGCACTTAAATTGTAATTCAGTATCCGCCATAAATTTACCGCATGTTGGGCAATAAGGACGCTTTACAACATTTTCGTAAATATACCCATTTTGATACATTCTTTCAAACATTTCTTGACATTTCTTTTCGTGGTATGGGTCGTACGTAATGCCAAATTTATCAAAGGAAAAATGAAAAGCTTTTAGCGCTTCTCTAAAATTTTCTGCATATCTATCTACAATTTCCTTTGGCGTGCAACCTTCGGCTTTGGCTTTAAGCTCAGGTTTGGTTCCGTGCGTATCTACACCCGATACTAAAAGAACTTTATCGCCAACAGCCCTATGATAACGCGCCAAAATATCGCCCGATACAGACGATGCAATGTACCCTAAATGCAAGTTGTTATTTGCGTATGGCCAGGATACACCAATAACAATATTTCTTTGTTTATTCATAATGTTCTCCCTTTCGTTGTTTCTGTGATTTTGCCCACCTTTTACCAACCACTTGCGCAAGTGTTGGCGCAGAAGCAAATTTGCTAGCTTTATATAAAAAGCGGTTAAATGATTTTGGAATAACAAGTTTTTTGCCTTTTTTATGCGCTTCCCATGCAAGGGACGCCGCTTGTTCTGCCGTTAAGCTTGATTTTTTACCTGCCCAACCCTGTGACCGAATGGCTTCAACCATGGCCTGCGTTGTATATATGCCACTAGGCATAAACACGGTAGAATGCACTTGCTGATGCTTTAATTCTTCCCCTAAAGAAAGCATAAAAGACGTTAAAAAACTTTTTGTTGCTGCGTATATGCCCATATGGGGCATTGGATACGCCGCCGCCAAACTAGAAATAGTTAAAAAATAAAATGGTTCCTGCGCGTTTCGAGATGAAAGTGCCAATTGCGCTATATGCACCGCACTTTCTACGTTTACGCGCACGGCTTGCAAGTTGGTTTCTATGCTATGCGATAAAAAGTCACCTTCTAAAATACAACCGGCGTTTAAAATAACCCTATGTAACATAATTTGTTTTTGTTGCATGTATGCAAAGAGTTGCGTTCGGTTATCTTCGTTTGTTAAATCACACGCGTATATTTCAACATTGGCGTTATACGCTTCTTTTAATTGGTTTTGTAATTGTTCTAGTTTTTGCGCATTCGTGGCGGTTAAAACCAAAGGCTCGTTTTGTTTTGCCAAAAGGTGTGCAAAAGCCATGCCTAAACCGCCCGTGGCGCCAGTTAAAAGTGTATAGTACATAAATATCCTCTCGTGTTATTATAAACGCTTGTGTGTGGTTTTGCAAGAAAAAAGAGTGCGTTTGCACCCCTTTATCTTGCTTTATAGCAACGTATTATCTTGCACGTGAGCCTCCGCCACCTGCGCCACCGCCAGAGAAGCCACCGCCATGACCACCTCCAGCGCTAAAACCTCGCGTAGCGCGGGCAATGCGTTGCGCCTCTAACACGTGGCTTTGTATTTGATGATACACACGCGTACTTGCACGTGAAAGCACATAATGCATAGCCATAACATCAAACACAGAAACGGAGTTTGTAACATACCAGGTTGGAGCCTGTATGCGTATGTCTTTAAATTTTTCCATCCACACATCGGTTACATCTAATGCGTACGTATAAGGTAAAATATCGTAAAAATAATTAGGATTTTCTTCAACAAGCATTTCTAACTGACTCTTTTCCGCCACTTGCAAGTATTTTCTAAACCCATTTACGCGCCCCTTTATAACAGCACCATCTTTGGTATATTTTTGTTTTAATAGGGTAACACCCCACAACAATGCTACAATTATGATTGTAGCTATAAAAAAGCTATAGGTTTTTTCTATGCTTTGGTAGTAACTGCTTTGGTAACTATACGCCATAATAAGCGATACAATGGTGACAATGCCACTAACAAGCACATGCTTACACACGCACGCTACAAGCAAAACAACCAACAACACAATGATACTGGTTTCTACATGCAAAAAGCCTAAATACACGGAACTGTAAATAACGGCTATACAACAAACAAAAAACGCTATTATGGCAGGTATAAACTGCACCCAACTAAGTTTATGTTTTTTGTTCGCGTACAATGTGTGGTTGGCGTACACATTCATTTCGCTTATGGCGGATAAAGCAACACTATAAAAAGATTCTGGCAACGCGTCAATAGAAACAACATCTTGACCCGTAAATAAAGCTGTATATATGCGTTGTAAGTAATTATCTTCTTTTTCAGTTATCTCTTGTTTTTTATGCAAGTATACACTGTCTTCTTTTTCTTCTATAGAAATATACCCTTTGTTTGCCATGTATACCAACATACTTGTAACGCCTTCGGGCGTTCCTTTTTCTTTAAAAATAGCACCACATTTTAAAGGAATTAAGTTGTTAGGCGGAGTTACTTCTACCGGTTCTACAAGTGGCGCACTTTTTAATTTGAAAATATATAAAAGTACACATAAAACAACCGCCACCGCCAATACAACATACGTAACAATGCCCGGCCAAACCGCTTTTTCTGGAAAAGCAAAATAGTTTTGAGGCAAAGCAACTTGCACCGTTACGCCTTCGTATGCACCCAAATGTTGAATGTACCCCGTAATAACGGTTTCGCTTTCCGTGTTGATATATGCTTGTGGATTCTCTTCTTCACTACCTAAAACAGAATCGTTAGAACCATAAAGGCCATAATACACCATAACATTGTTTGACGCTGTATGATAATTTGAAGGAAAGGTAATAGAAAAGTTTATATTTGTGCGTTCATGCGAAGCCATGTGCCCAATGATATTAAAATACACACCTTGGTAACCATAATCTTCAAACGAGCCTGGGTAATAAGTATATGTAAAACTGTATGTACGCGTTTCTCCGTACGTTGTTGGTTTAAATGATTTTACCCCAATGGTGTAGTAGCCTTCGTATCCCTCTTCATCTATGTACGTGTTCACTTCAAACGCTTCACCATTTGCATCTTCCCACGATGCTGAAACATCTCGTATTTGAGCGTAACTTGTATGTTTTTTTACTGTGCCATTTTCTTGTACATATACGGTGTTTTTATATGGAATATCTCTTAAAAATTCCGTATAACTAGCATAAAATGTCATATCCATGGTTTCGGTAATATAGTAATACCCTTTGCTATCGATGGTAATCGTTACATTGGTATTGCTTTCGCGCATGGTTGTATCTGTAACTTCACTTGCGAAAGCGGTTGTCGTACACGAAACAGGCATTTGAAAAAATAGAGGCAAGCATACCACTGCTAGCCCCCACATTATATATAAAAATTTTTTCAGTTGTTTTGTCACAAAAAAACCCCTTTTAGAACTCTACTTTAACGGCATTACGTTCTTCTTGGTTGGTAATTTCAAACATTGTTGCCTTTTTAAAACGGAACATTTTTGCCACAATATTGGACGGAAACATTTGTACTTTATTATTGTAAATTTTTACATTTCCGTTATAATATTTACGGCTATTGGCAATTTCAATTTCTAGTGTTTTTAATTGTGTTTGCAAATCTAAAAAGTTTGTGTTTGCCTTTAATTCAGGATAACTTTCAGCAACCACCAACAAACGAGATAAAGCACTAGAAAAATCTTTTTCTGCTTTTAATTTTTCTTCTGTGCTTGTTGCACCATTTGCTAAGTTGCGCGCTTGAATCACATTTTCGAGTGTTTCGCTTTCGTGCTTAGCATACCCTTTTACTGTATTTACTAAATTTGGAACTAAGTCATAACGCTTTTTCATAAATACATCCATAGTAGAAAAAGCCTCTTCATTATTATTGCGCAAACGGATAAGTGCGTTATACCCTGCAATTATCCAAATAATAATTGCTAATACAACAACTACCGCTACACCTACTAAAACCCATTGTAATGTTGTTAACATACCCCTCTCCTTTCTTTTTTTCTATTTTGTCATAATTTATATGGTTTGTAAAGTAAATTGGTTGTGAATTGCAAGAATTTTCTTTATACTAATACACAAGGAAGTACGTATGAAAAACGAAGAAAATATTCACAAAAATCATAGATTGCGCATGAAAGAAAAAGTTTTAAGTGGCAACTTTGACTCTTTTGCCGACCACGAAAAACTTGAAGTTTTATTATATTATGCTATTCCACAAGGTAATGTAAACCCACTATGCCATAAACTCATTAAAAAGTTTGGTAGTTTTAGCGGTGTATTTGATGCAACGTATGAACAACTTTTAGAAATAGATGGCATTGGTCCGCATACCGCCATGCTTATTACTTTATTGCCTAAATTATTTAACGCGTATTCACGACAACGCGCGCAAAACTTTGAAAGTTTATCTACATCTTACAAAACCATTCAGTATGCGCGCATGTTACTAGCAGGTGCGGTGCAAGAAGAATTTTATGTTATTTGTGTAAATGCGCAAAATAAAATATTAGGCTCGTATAAACTTGCAAGCGGTTCTTTTCATAAAGTAGAAGTTAGCTTGCGAGATATAACAGAAATAGCTATTAAAAATAAATGCGACCGTATTATAATAGCACATAACCATCCTACCGCAACATCTAAACCTAGCGACCAAGATTTATTATTAACGTTTCGCATTGTTATGAGTTGTTTACTAAACGATATTAAAGTGTTAGACCACGTTATTATTTCGCCAACCGATGGTTTTAGTTTTGCACACAACGAACTTATGTACACATTTACAACAGAAATTTTTAAAAACTTGCATGTAAATTTACAAAACCCGCAATACAAAAAGTTTTTATTAGAACAATCAGCAGATACTTACGAAGAATCATAAGCAAAAACAAAAGAGCACGTTTACGTGCTCTTTTTATTCTTCTTTATTTTTTTTGCTTTGCTCTTGCAATAAAGAGCGAATATCTTTTAAAATTTCGTCTGTTGTTTCTTTCTTTGTTCGTTTGGTTGTTCTTTTAGAAGAAGTTTTTCTTGTAGACGATTTTTTCTTAGACTTTGTAGATTTCTTTGTCGTACGCTTTGTTGTTTTTGGTTTTTCTACCACCTCTGTAGCTATGTCTGTAGTGGCAACTTTTTTAGGGCGACCACGTTTGGCTCTCGGTTTTTCTACTACGCCTTTATTTAATTCTGCGATTTCATGAATCGTTTCTTCAGGTTTTGCTTCTACCGCGCTGTTGGTTGTAATATCTGGTGTTTTCTTTTCTATAGAAGGCGAAACCTCTTCTTGTTGTGGTTCAGGCGTTGGTACGACTGGCTCTATTTGCCCGCTTGCATGTACATCTTCCATGCTAGGTGGAACAATAGCAACATCTTGTGGTTTTGTTTGAACAACAACATCTTTAGCATCTTTTTGCGTGCCACGTTTTTTACGACGCACTGCCCAAATAATAATAAACACCACTATAGCAACCACCGCTAAACAAGCAACCACTATACCAATGATAGCCCCTGTGGTTAAATTGTTTGTGGCCGGCAATACAATAAACTGTATGCTTGCGTTGCCTTTTGCTATATAATTTGTATCTTCAATAACAGCTGTTGCTGTATATTTACCTGCAGTTAACACCAACATGTTTGGCGTATACTGAATGTTACAATCAACTTTATTTCCAAAAAAATCGTAATAATATGCAACAATTTGTTGCCCCGAATGTTCAACAAAATTTTGATAGTTTTCAAAGAAAACACTAACTTGATACGGCTCTATAACTAAGATAAATTCTTGAGCATTGTTCGCAAGACTTGCTGACGCTTGCAAGTGCGCGTTCGCAACTTTATCGTACGTAACAACAATTTTATACGTGCCCGCTTGCACAGGTAATGTTTTTGTTGCATACACATAACCACCAATACTTGCATCAAATGTTACTGTGTTTATAACCACATAGCTTGTAGAGCCATCGGTCTGTTTTTGCAACTGCTGAATTTCAAAACGAAATCTTACAGCATAACTTCTACCATAGGCATCGGTCACCAACGCATCTGTTGGCGTAAAATGCGATTGATTATTATACGTTGTATTTGATGTGAAAATAACATTTTCGTAGTTTTCAAAAATAGATGTATCTACTGCCAACTGAAATACTAGCACATTAAATTCTAAAGTGTGTGTTGTTGTATAATTACTATTTAAAACAACGGAAACATGATAGGTTCCTATTTCTTGAACGGAGTTTACCGTGCCGGTTTCATTGGTAATAACAAACTGTATTTTATTATAATCGCTTGCATAAATTTCTTGTAAATTTCCTATGCACGCAAGCAAATTTTGTGCACTGCCCGTGTATGCAAATTGAAATGCTCCGTCATAAAAATTTTCTTCATTTGCTTGTAAATCAACTTCTTTAGGACTTACAATTATTTTGTGACCCACACTTATATATTGATAATTTTTATTGTTTTTTAACTCAATGGTAATATTATGCGTACCCGCTTGTAACATAGGTGCGGTAACCACGCTCCCCGTTTCAGAGCCTTCGTGCCAAACCCATGTTTGATTTGCAACGCTGTATGTTGCTACGTACTGAAAATTCCCTGCCATTTCATTAGAAAACGCAACCGTAACAGTGGTTTGAAGCAATAAATTTTCGTTTTTTATTCCGCGCACTGTAAATAACGATGCGATATCGTAAGCAGCATTTGCATACACAAGTGTATCTGGCGCTATAACTTCAATCGTAGCATTTGCCTGCGTTACTTCAAAACTATAAGTGATGGTAGACGTAGGTTCGCCATTAGGTGTTTTAAGTAAAAAGTTTTTAGATGTAAACTCTAACCGATAACTTCCTGCATCTTTTATTTGTGAAACAGGCGTGTTGTTATAGTAAATAGAACAAACAACATCTGTTTCGGTAGCTGTTTCTGGTAAGGTATAGGTGAAAATAGTGTTTAGTGCTATTTCTTCCCCTGTATAGGTTTTGTTTTGTGCTTGTTCTGGCAGATTAACCACAATACTTTCTTCTGCCTTTTGAATATTTATGGTATAGTTGGCTTCTAACGATGTATACCCTTCTGCCGTGGCAGTTACAGAAACCTGATATTCTCCCACATTTTTAGGACGCAACCCTGTAAATTCAACCGTGTTAGACGGCATGGTTTTCACAAGCTGGCCAATAGGGTTTAGTACACCATCAGATACCTTTTCATAAAACACATAGGTGACTTTTATAGAAACATCTTCTGCATCTACTGTAAATACATGTTGTGGCATATATTCCTGGTTGTTATACGAATACGTTTCTGACTGAATAGGTGTTTCTTGAGATACAGTCACTTGGCTTGTTTGCGCCTTTGTATACATATTTGTTACGGCATTGGGTTTGTTCCCCCACATTCCGTAAGAAAAAAGACCTGTAACCAAAGCCACAACCGCTACAATTATTTTAGTTATATTTTTATACCTTTTCATAAACACCTGCACTTTGTTAAAAGTATACTTATTTTTTTATTTTTTGACAAACAAATCTATGTGTTTTATGACAAATGCCCTGCATAAAATGTGCCTGCATCTATTCGCTTTTTTATCTTTTTTAAACTGCGTTGCATATCTTCTTCATTTCCGCCTGGGAAATCTGTTCTACCACAACCACCATCTTCAAACAACGTATCGCCTGTAAACCAAGTGTTTTGTATATAAAAACAACAACTGCCTTGGGTATGACCCGGTGTGTGTACAACTGTAACGGTTTCACCCGCAATATGTATGATTCCTTCCTGCAAAAATATATCTGGAACAAATTTCGCAAAAGGCAAACCCATAGTAAAAGACAAATTGGCTTTAGAAAAAATATTTTTTTCATCTAGTTTGTGCACCGCAATTTTCGCGCCATGTTTTTGAAATGCACAAGCATCAAATGCGTGGTCAAAATGCACATGGGTTAAAAGCACTACGCAAGTAGACATATCTTTTATATAAAGCTTCATTTGCTCAAAAATACCCACGCCTGGGTCTATAACAATATATCCTTTAGGTGTAGTTAGCAAATACGATTTTTCTTGTAAACACGAACTGATAAACGTTTGCATACAAACATTTCCCCTTTCTTTATATTGTGCGCCAGATATGTTTGAATTATTGCAAACCAACTAATTTTCGAACATTGCTATATAAATTTCAGTAACGGTTTGCAAAGCGGTTATAAACTTTTCCGCCGTGTTTTGTTGCATGGTTGGCATAGCGTCTTCAATTACCAACCCTTGTAAAACACCCGCATAATAAACACCTTCGGCAAGTTGCTTTACAAGTTCAAGCATGTTTGGAATATCGTAATCGTTGGTGTTGTTATGCTGAATAGAAAACGCTTCTTTGCATTCTTCAAAAACATCTTTTACCATCGTTTTTAAAAATGTTTGCACTTCCTTTGTATATTTTTGACATAATGCTATATCGCCATCGTTCATTGCCATTTCACTAGCAACACCTACTTTTATTACATAGCCGGCTTGCTCCACAAATTCTGCAAGCACTTTATTTTTTTGTTCGTTCATATGTTTCTCCTTTTATTTCTTTGATACAATTTCCCTGCACGTAATACCATTTCTTTGCCACATTTTTCATTGGCATATCACTATAACTATCTGAGTAAAACGCTTCTAGTATTTTGTCCTTATATTCTTGTTGAAATTGCACCAACTTTTCTTCGCCGTAACAATTTTTACCATAAATACGCCCTGTTTTTGCATGCATATTGGTAGCTATTAAACGCTTAATGCCTAATGCTTCACATATAGGTTGCAATAAAAATACAGGTGAAGCACTTATAATAATGTCGTTAGGTTGTAATAGCTGTAAAAATATAGGTTTTATATTCTTTTTCTCTATCTCCCAAAAAGAAAGCACTCGTTTTTGTACATTAGGAATAAAGATAAGATAAATCGCAAAAGCCTGTTTTACATATTTACGACTAAAACAAGTAAAAACCACAAATAGAAGTTGCACAGGTAGCAATAAAAGAATATACGGAAAACGTAAAAGGCAATATACATAAAAATGTATAAAACTATCACCTTTATAAATGGTTCCGTCAAAATCATATCCGTTCATACTTTCGCCTCGTTGTTATAAAAATCATATAAATTTTTATATCTTTTGTCAAATCATTCACTAGCGATAATAAAGCTCTTGCGTTTGAAAATTTGCTTAATTTATAAAAAAGTGTTTACAAAAAAAATAAACTGTGCTATAATCTCCATGTTTTTGCAAAAAGTTATTTTGCGGGAGCCCTTAGGGACCTTTGGTTCCTATTTACAATTTTATACATATGCGCCGTTAGCTCAGCTGGATAGAGCGCCTGTCTACGGAACCGCGTCACAACACTGCGTTTGTCACTCGGTTTTATGGGCGCATAAAAACCTCGTGCTTTGCGCAGGTTGTTCCTTTATCCCACAAAACTTATGGTATAACTTTTGCGGGAGCCCTTAGGGACCTTTGGTTCCTAATTACAATTTTATACATATGCGCCGTTAGCTCAGCTGGATAGAGCGTTGGTCTACGGAACCAAAGGTCAGGAGTTCGAATCTCTTACGGCGCACCACCATGGCTGCGTTTTGCAGTCTTTTTTTATGATTTTAATATAATTATGCAAATGCATTATTTGCAAAATCATTTCATTGGTCTATGATTATATTTCATCCCATTTTCTCTACTTAGCTTATGTAAGCTATTTTGTTTTCAAAACAACTCAAACAAAAATAGACAAAAACACCAACCTTTTGGCTATTGATGCTTATATGATTGCTATCATATGTTTTTTATTTAAATAGGTTTTTTCTTAACTAAGTTGTTGCTCAGTTTAGCGTATGCATCCCCCATAAATATATGATTGTAACCTTCATGATTTTTTGTTACTAAAGGTTTGACTGATATGTGAGATTGAAAAATCATAACAACATCACTTCCACCAAACTGGAAAAATCCCATTGGGTCACCTTTTTGAACGCGTGCACCTACTTTTAGATTTTTCTCCCAATTACAAGAACAAATTTGAGACATACCGATTGGCAAAATTGCTACAAGCCCATAATCATCTGTTTCCACAATCACACAATCGCGTGTTTCTATCATTTGAAATCCCATTTCGTTATAGTATACATAGCGGTTATTCTTTTCATCCCATTCTGTTATGCCACCACCAGCATTTGCGGCTGAAATCTTACGTAATTCTTTAATGGTTCCACTAACTGGAAAATGGTATCTATGATAATCAAAGATATTAAGAAAGGTATGAGTAAGAGTTCCACCTGCAAAAAAATTGCAATAGGCGCTATCTTCTCCAATCAAATCTTTCACGGAAGAAAGTTTTGAAGATTTTAAGATCTGCGGATTGATAAGATTGCTATTCTTGTCAATTTTAAAAAAGCCTTGCGGAGTTGAATCTGCGGGAGATATAACATCACAGTCGGCTAATGGTCTTTGACGGTTATCAATAAGTTTTCTACTGAAAAAATCGTTGAAACTTGTCCATATATTTTTATTGCCATACCAGCCTTTTGTCAAACCAAACAAATCATCTTGCAGCGCAAGTTGATAATAGTCTTCATTCCAACTTTCCTTTTTAGATAAAAATTCTCCCCATGTTTTTGAATATTTCTTAATCCAGCTTGCAATAGGCTCGTGATATTGAAGTGATGGATAATAATACCCTAAACCCTTTAATTCTTCTAATGGTTGATCAAAAATATACCAAAAATACCCTGTCGCTTGGTCGATTGCAAGATATAATGACTGATATTGTTTGTTTTTCAGCACTTCCCATGGCATACATTTAACAGACCAATCTAAATATTCATAAAGTTCGTTAAGTGTTTGGGCAGGATTCGTTGTCTTGTCAGGATTATTTTTTTTTGCAAGAGCCAGATTTTTTTCTACTAATTTTTTTAAATTTTCATCATGATCAAGAAATGATATGAATTCTTCTGTAATTTTTTCGTGTTTCATGTTTTTATTATACAATAAACACAATATACAACAAAGTTTTTAAGCATCTTTTTAATATTTTGCTTAAAATTTCATTCAATCTTTCTCAATTTTTAGTTTTGACTCTATTTTGCTTTTATAGTCTTTTGCGTAGTGAGAAATGGTTTCTTTACATTCCTGCTCGCTGATTTTGCCTGATTTGTAAAGCTTAAGCTCTTTGCAACCAAGAAGTCCATTCTCTTTTTCAAACTCTTTTATATCCATCATTTTTGTAAAATATAAAAAACACTATTGACAAACATACCAACATATATTACACTAAGCAAAATGTGATGGAAAAAGGAGGGCCATTCAAATGAATAAAGTACAAAAATTTATTACAAATATACATACTAAATATTTACATCATGCGAATGGTTTTATTATGTGCGCTTAAAGCATATATTTTTTGCAAAACCTTCGCATGAAATTTTAACGGAGGTTTTTTTATGCAAAATATACAAAATACAAGAAATTTAACCTATTATTTAAAACAACACAAACTAGGTATTGCCTTATATATTTTAACGTATTTACTTGCTGGTGCTTGCACCGTTCTACAAACGATATTTTTAGCAAAAGCCGTTGAACAAATTACCATAGGTTTATACGCAGATGCTATATATAGTTTGCTATATGTTGCCCTGTTTGTTGCTATAAAAAGAATAAATTGGTACGCTTCTGGCATTATCTATCAAAAAAGTGCCAATAAAATGATGGCAAATATGAACCAAGATTTAGCAACGCAAGCGTTTAAATTTACTTCAAAAACCTATGCTGAGCATGATACTGGTACATTTTTGCAACGCATTGTAAACGACCCACAAATCGTAGTCAACAACCTAGCCGATATGGTAGACGTAATTACAGATATTTTATCTGCTATGGTCATTATTATTTACATTGCCACATTTAATTTATATATAGCGCTTGCTTTATTTGTTATTATTTTTATTGGAATTACCATTGAAAAATTTCGTACAAAAACAAAAAGCAAAAATAAGAAATTTGCTCGAAAAAAGAATGATAAAATTAACTCGCTTACTACAGAAATTATTCGAAGCGAAAAAGACATTAAATCGTTAGGTTTAGAAGAAAAATTAAGCGAAGTTTCTAAAAAATACTACCAAGAATACCAAACAGCCAATTATAAACTTGAGCTTGTGGATATGAACTTTTGGGCAAGCAGAAACTTTATCGTTGAGTTTTTTGGCATTTTTACACTTATTTTGGGCGTGTATTTTATCGATATTGGGTTGCTTACGGTAGCCACGTTTATGGTTATTTACTCTAACAACAATAACCTTTACAATTTAATATGGGGCATTGGCAGTATTAGTGATATGGCAGTTGAAATTAAGGTATGCACCGAACGCATGTTTGCCCTATTTAACAACGAAGCGTATCCTTGCGAAACGTTTGGTGAAGTACATATAGAGCATGTACAAGGCAAAATAGAATTTCAACATGTAAAGTACACGTTTGTAGAATACGGTATGGAAACTACAGGCGAACAAAACGAAGACACAAAAGACCATAAACAACGAAAACCTATTTCTACCAATACAGTTTTTGAAGATTTATCATTTACCATTCAACCAAACACCACCGTGGCGTTTGTTGGTAAAAGCGGAAGTGGAAAATCGACTATTTTAAACTTAATGTCGAAAATGTATACCGTAGATAGCGGAAAAGTACTTATTGACGGCATACATATTAACGATTTTGATAAAAACTCGTTAAGAAACGCCATTTCTTTAGTCAATCAATTTCCTTATATTTTTGATATGACCATTCGTGAAAACTTATTGCTTGCAAAAAAAGATGCAACCGAAGAAGAACTTAACCAAGCCGTTCGCCAATCCTATTTAAGTGAGTTTGTACATTCGCTACGTTTGGGGCTGGATACACGAATTGGCGAAAGTGGCATTAAACTTTCTGGTGGGCAAAAGCAACGCCTTGCTATTGCACGCGCGCTTCTTAGAAACTCATCGATTATTATTTTCGATGAGAGCACAAGCTCACTAGATAATTTTGCGCAAGGTGAAATAAAAAAGAGTATCGATGCATTGAAAGGCAAAAGCACCATTGTCATTGTGGCGCACAGGTTAAGCACCATTAAAAATGTAGACACCATTTTCTTTTTAGACAACGGGAAAATTGTAGATTCTGGCACGTTTGAAGAATTATTTAACCGTAATGCGCAATTTAAAGAAATGTTTATAGCAGAAAATATTTCATAATAAAAACACCCAACATATATGGGTGTTTTTTTGCTCAATTTATTGTTTTTAACTTTATTTAGCACGTTCCGCTTCCACAACTGTTTCTTGCACTTTCGTTTTCTTCTCTACCCGCACCGACTCTTGCCTAAAGTTTTGGTTTTGGGGTTTCGGTAGCGGTAGATCAATGACTTCTGCATACATATGCCCTGTTTTACTTTCAACACCTGCACGTATTCTTTCCATATACTCATCTCGCGCCAATATATAATAATTGGGATTAATATTTTTGGTTGGAAGATACTCCACGTGATGAAACCTATACTTATCATCTTCATATGTTTGCTTTCCAGATACCGAAGTGAGTTCCTGGTAACATAAAATTTTTTGATACAATTCTTTGCTTACTGCGCAATAGCGGAACATATCGTTATACATGCCGTTTTTCTCTACAACACAATGCAAACAATTTCCTACAATACAATTATTTACCGGAGCGCTTTCAATCCCACAAATTGCATGTACATTTAACCCGTCTAAAAATCGAAACCTTGCAACCGTTTTTGCGTTCCAATAACAATCTAAATTTCCACAAAACTTATCTTCTACCTTTATAGTAAACGGAGTTATTTCGCCCGTAACACCATCAACCGTTACACGCAACCCTTTTTGTGTTTTTTCCAAAGCTTGCACAAGTACATTCTTTTTTAATTTTTGAAACAATATCCATCGTTTCAAATTTGAAGTTTTAGGGTGATAATACAATGAAATACAGTTTATCATGCTATTCCAAGATTTTACGTCGGCGGTAAATGCTGGCCTTGATGAGCGCAATGTCCAATTATTTTCTTGCTCCATTATTTTTTTTACTTGTTCAAATGTGTAATACATACGTTCCTCTTAAATTTAGTATAAAGAACATTTAAAGCATTGTCAAGATTGACATTTTTCCGTTTAATTCTTTACAAATTCTACCTTCATAAGTATACTAAAGTACAAAAATTAAAATGTAAAACTTTTACTTATAATACTTAACACAAACATACAAAGGAGACCCTATGAACATTGTACACGATATCAACGAACAAAGAATTCAACCAGAAAATTTTATGGCAGTTATAGAAATTGCAAAATATAGTAAAAACAAATACGAAATAGATAAAGAAACCGGTATGCTTATGATGGATAGAATTTTATATACTTCCACCCACTACCCCGCTAACTACGGTTTTATTCCGCGTACATCGGCACTCGATGGCGACCCATTAGATGTGTTTGTTTTTTGTAGTGAAGCTATTGTTCCTTGCACGCTTGTTAGGTGCTACCCCATTGGTTGCGTGGGCATGCTAGACAGTGGCAAAGAAGACTACAAAATTCTTGCCGTACCTTTTGGTGACCCACAATATAACCATATTAAAAATGTAAAAGAAATGCCTGCGCACATATTAGATGAATTAAAACATTTTTTGCGCGTGTATAAAGAATTAGAGCCAAACAAAAAAACTGTTGTAAACAAAGTATACAACGCAGAATATGCAAAAAACATTATAAAAGAGTGCAAAAACCGTTATGAAACAAACAAATAATAAAAAAGAAGCGCAAAACGCTTCTTTTTTATTTATTTTGACTTAAGTTATCGCTCTTCAACGATATGCAATCCATTTTTTTGCAGGCAATATACGTGCGTTGCCACTTGTTTTATAAACGCTCTATCGTGCGAAACAGCAATCATGGCTCCCGCAAAAGAAGCCAAAGCTTTTCGCAAAACTGGGTTCGATAATGGGCTAATGTTTCTTGTAGGCTCATCAAGCAATAGAACATCAAACCCACCGAGCATAAGTTTTAAAAAATATAATTTTGCTTTTTGCCCACCCGATAAGTGTTCTATGCTTCCGCAGGTTTCTTCCGTGGTAAATTTTAATCCACCTAAATACATTCTTGCTTTCGTTAGTTTTTCATTTGTTTCGCAAAAAGATTGCAAAAACGCCATGACTGTTGGGTATGCACCAAGTTCTTCTTCATAATTTTGTGGCATATACCCAACACGAAACCGCTTTTGTTGTTGCATATATGTATATATCTCTCGCAAAAGCGTAGTTTTACCCGTTCCGTTTGCGCCCGTAATGACTACTTTTTGCGGGCCATACACCTGCAACTGAATATTGCTTGCAAGTACCTTTTTACCCACCGTAAGTTGTGACGCGTTGTAAGATAGCACGCAGGTAGATTTGGGCAATACAACATTTGAAAATTTAAGTTTTATAGCTTCTTCTGGCTCAGGAATTTCGGTAAAACTTTCGCGCTCTTTTTCAAAACGCTTTTTTTGAGAAAGCACACTTTGCATTTTCTTTTTTAACAACCTGCCACCATGCGGATCTTGACGGGATATAGAATTTTGCTGGCTTTGCACTTTTGCATACATTTGTTGCCAGCGTTC
Source organism: uncultured Clostridia bacterium (assembly GCA_944362705.1). Lineage (GTDB taxonomy): Bacteria > Bacillota > Clostridia > Christensenellales > UBA1242 > CALVTO01. The sequence goes on from CALVTO010000002.1 coordinate 254,689, forward strand.
TGTGCGCGCTTTATCTTGCGCACGCTGTTTTAATGCTATTTGCTCTTGCCTTTGCAAGGAATTTGCTCTTTTTTGCACATATTCGTCATAAGATATACGTTCGAATGTGCAAATAGGTATCGTTTTCTTTTGCGTTTGCTCTATATGCAAAATACCATTGGCAACATGTTTTAAAAGTGTTTCATCGTGCGATATAAATAAAACGGGATACATGGTAGATTGCAAAAACGATTCTATCCAAGCAAGTGTTTGTATATCTATATCGTTCGTGGGTTCGTCGAGTATAAAGCAATTGGGGTTATTTAGTAGCATTTTAGCAAATTGCAACTTTACTTTTTCCCCACCCGAAAGTGTGCCTACCGTTTGGTTTGTTTCTAATAAATGTTCGCTTAAACCTACCGTTGCCAATATGTTTTGCAAATGAGCAAACTGCTCGTAGATTTCATAAGTTTCTTCGCCGGTAGGCGTTTGTTTTAGAAAATACGAAAGCACGGTTTGGCTGTTCCAGTCGCTATCTAAAAATTGACCCACATACCCGATATGCATATTTTGCTTAATAATTTGACCCTCTACGTTTACATAAGGCACAAGATGTTTATCAACAATTGCTTTTAATAAAGTGCTTTTGCCATCACCTTCTTCGCCAATCACCGCAATTTTATCTTGCGCGTTTAACACAAATGACACATTTTTCCATAAGGTTCGTCCTGTTTTCTTTTCTGTTATGGTTATATTTTTTACTTGTAACATATATTTCCCTCCTGCGTTTATTGTTAAGCGCGCCCGGGAATAAAAAAACGTTCACCGTAAAAAACGGGAACGTTACACTCATGTTTGCAAACAACAAACAAAAATAGATAAAACCCCTCTGTTTTACGCGCTTATTTGGCATAAACCAGCAGAGCTGTTTTATGCACGTATTATATTTGTTTGTTTACAATTTTCTTCATGGGTACTCTCCTTTTAACTATATTATAAACATAGTAACACTTTTTAAACAAAGCGTCAAGGCTGTATGCGTTTTTTTATTTCCTTTACAAAAACAGCAAAATACATTACACTAGCCTTAATAGCATGATGATGCAAAACAATGCAAACTTATGTGAGGGCAAATGCACATGCGAACAAAAACACGAATAAACTTTCAACAAATTTCTATAGAAACCAACCCGTATATTGAAGCTATGGGCGTTTTGTTTCATTTGGCAGACTATCAACGAAATGAAACAAGGCATAATGAACGTTACAAAACCGACATTCAGGCATTTTTTGCAAAATTTAAAACCCATTCGGCCGTTTTGCATACAAAAAGGCTTATGCAAGAAAACATGTACGTTCGTTACAACGCGCCCGTAGAAATTATGCTGTACTCGTTTTTTCACAAATCATTACCAAAACTTTTTTATAAAGAACATAGTATAACAAAAAAAGAAGTAAAACTATGGGTGCGTTTTGTTAAACTCTTTATAAGACAAAGCCATTTTATGCAATTTTACTACGCGCATGAGCCATATTACGTACACAACATGCAAACATATGCGCAAACCATGCAACCTTTTTCACCCCAAAACTTTCTATTTTCTTTCTTAGGTACTAGAAGTAAAAACTTACATATTATATGTATGCACGGACTAACAACAAGCAACTACGGTATTCGCGTTGGCAAGCAATTATATTGTTGTATTCGCCCTTATAAAGAAACTCGTTTTGCAAATGAAGTAGACTTTGCCTGCAACCTACCGTATAGCACATCTTTAGTTTTACATGAATTTGCACATAGTTTTATCAACCCGCTTACACACTCTTACAAAAAACAACTACAAAACGTATCTCCTTTATGTTTTGCATCTATTTTTGAAAAACAAGCTTACGGCAACCATATAGAAACAGCAATTAACGAAAGCATTATACGTTCTATTGAATGCCTATACATTGAAACATTTTTTACAAACAAAGAAGCTCAAGTATTTTTAGAAAATTATATACAAGAAGGTTTTACAAATATACCCAAGCTGATACATATATTTAAAAATGAATATATGCTTAACCGTAAAACGTACCCTACCATAAAAGACTTTTACCCAAAGTTATTAAAAACTTTATGTTGCTCTACAAAATAAACAAAGAGTTCGCATAGAAAAAACAGCACCCATGTGCTGTTTTTTATGTCCAATTTTTTATATCTATTTTAGGATACTTGTGTGCGCCGTCTTTGTAATATTTCACCTGAATGCTTTCTTGCACCATTTTTGTTCCGTCTTCTGCAATGCTTACATGTTCATACCTTTCAAAACAACCTGTTTTAAAACTGTACGTTAGTTTATATTCTGTGGTTTCGCCTGCTTTTTGAGTAATGGTGTATATATCATTTGCATAGGTTGCAAGTTCTGTAAAAACAGATGTGTATTTTAACGCATAATATTTAACCACATCTTGCATACGCGAAACAGTAAAACCTTGCACTGACCCAAATTCAGCCATTTTTTCTAAATAGGTTTTATTGGTTTTGGAATACGTTACTTCTTTTGTAGCTAAATTGGTTACTGCTTTATATTCCACGCCATCTATTAGCCAAATTTCTTCGCTTATGTTTTCCGCAGTTTTTGTTTGTTTTACGTACACGGTGGTTGCATCTACAATCATATTTGTTTCTACATTACTTTGTTTATAGGTAATGCTTGTGGCTGTAATAGATTTAAAATATTCTGCATTACACATATCTTCATAAAGTGTTTGCGCAGTGTAGTCGTTTCTTGGTTCTGCCTTTTCACCGCAACCTACAAACATAACCGACAAAAAACAAATACAAAGAACACAAAGAATACTTGCAAGTTTTTTCATACATTTTCTCCAATGATTTATTTTACTATATTTATTTTATCACAATGTATTACATTTAGCAATCATTACCTTGCATTTATGTTTAATCTTCTTTACGCCCTGTAAGTGCACCTTTATTCTCTAACCCTTTAAAATTTTGTTGGCGCAATGCTTCGTATAAAATAACGGCAACCGAATTCGCTAAGTTTAAACTACGCGTACCTTCACGCATAGGTATACGTACACAATGGTCGTAGTGCTGTTTTAATAAACTTTCTTTCAAGCCATAACTTTCTTTACCAAATACCAGAAAACAATCTTCTTCATACGCCACATCGGCATAGGTTTTTGCAGACTTTGTGCTAGCAAAGTAAAATGGTTTATCTTTATTTTTTTCATAAACCTCTTCAAAATTTTCTGCAACTTCAATATCTGCAAGGTCAAAATAATCTAACCCTGCGCGTTTAAAATATTTATCACTTAAAATAAAGCCCAAGGGCTTAACTAAAATAAGTTTTGTGCCCGTGGCCGCACATGTGCGTACAATGTTTCCTGCGTTTTGCGGAATTTCTGGTTCAACTAAAACAATGTGCATGGCTTTCTCCTTTTGTTTACCATACACCCAAATTTTATTTTTTACAACAAAAAAACGGCTTCACGCCGTTTTTTATAGCAATGCATACGCATCTTCACAAATCGTATACGCCTGATTTTTTAAAATTTCTAACTGTAAATTAGCTCGTTTTGTTTTATCTGCTTTTATTTTTTTATAAACAAAATAAGAAATTCCCCAGCATACAAAACCCGGAACCGCGAGTCCTACACACAAACCAATAAGCCCAGCTAAATAACTAAATGTGGCTCCCGCCAAACATGCAGTGCCTGCAAACCCAACACTTAAACTCCAACCCGTTGCTGCTTGGGTTTTATAGTTTTGCCATTTATCTACATTACGCATTACTTTTTCAAATTCATTTTGCAAGGACACTAATTCTTCACGGTTTTTGATTTTGTAATTTCTTTTCATATGCAACTCAGTATAAGTAAACATGTTTTGTTTTTCTACAAGTTCCCAGCCAAAATTTTTATATGCATCTGTTAAAAAAGGTTCTTCTTCTTTTTTAATTTTTAAAGTTAAGTATTCATAAGCTTGAAATGCATTGTTATTTTCCTCCTTATGTAAATTTTGTTGCTTTTCTGTTTGATTGATTTCTTTTTCCATAATTTTTTCTCCTTTGTTGTTCGGCTTGTTGCCTTTCAACACTTTTATTATAAAAAAAATCTGGTTGCATTTTAGCCAACCAGATGGAACAATTGTATAGTATTTGTTGCGTTTTTTTAAAACCAATGCGTAAAAGAAGAAAACCCGTCGGTTAAATACCCTGCAATTGCTAAAACAACAGCAACACCTAAACACACAAAAGAAACAATAAGCCATTTTTTATTCATACTTTCCCCCTCCAACTTATATATTTTTCTTGTATTTTTTTCTGCATCCATATAGCAAATTGCTTGTATTTTTTTGTATACCACATGGCAAACACAAACATAGGATAACTAATTCCAGCGCCAGCAAATATAATCGATAAACTTACAAGTATAGCCCCTGCCCCGTGAAGCGCATTGATGCCTACTGCAATACATCCATAAACAACGGCAACCACACCACCAGCAGACGCAATAAAAAAGAACCCAATAAACATGGCCCCAAACACATAAGCCATGCCAATAATTAGAAATATACCTAAATATAGTGGAATAAATAACAACCAATCTAGTGCCGAATACCTTCTTGCTTCACTTTGCTTTGCAGGTTCTGGTTTTGACACCATACTTTTAGATACCACAATTTGTTTTAACTGCTCTTCTGTTATTTTATTGTCTAGCAAAACATCTGCCGACACTGAAAATAGTTGCGCAAGTTCGGGCAACTTTGTTATATCGGGCGACGTAGTTCCGTTTTCCCATTTTTGCACAGCTTGCCTAGAAACATATAAAGCATCGGCCACTTGCGTTTGCGTAAGATTATTTATTTTTCTTAAATATTGAATTTTTTCATATAATTGCATATTCCACCTATCTTTACTGGTTTATAGTAACACAAAAGTTCTATAAAAACAACAAAAAATAAAAAGCAGAAGATATCTGCTTTTATTGTTTACGTTTTTTACCTCGTCGCTTTTTCACTTGAGATGCATTGTCTGTTGGCTCTACCACCACAGGTATATTCGATTGCATTGGCTTAATTACAGGCAGTTCGCTTTCTTGTTTTACCACCAAAGCGCGTTTATCTTTATATTTTGGTGTACCCACGGGTTCCGTGATATGTACATCAACTTGTTGAAATGGAATACTTATACCGTTTTCGTCAAAAGCTTCTTTAATTTTTTCTAACAATATCCATTTTAATTTTTGATAATTTTCTGTTTTTACCCACACGCGCATTTCTAAATCCACAGAACTTGCATTATGCGCCACAATATTTACAAATGGCGCGTCGGGTTCGTTAAGCGCAAGATTTGTACTTTCTATTTCGCGCAAAATGATATCACGCGCGGTGTTATGGTCGTTATCATAGGCAATGCTAAATGTCATATCTAACCTGCGCGTTTCTTTCGCCGATGCGTTCGTTATTTTACTATTTGCTACATCGGCATTTGGCATCATAACCACGCGGTTATCTCCCGTTACAATGTAGGTGTAAAACAGCTCAATACGTTCCACGGTACCTGTTTCGCCGTTGCATGTAATGGTATCTCCAATACGGAAAGGACGTACACATAAAATAATAACACCGCCTGCAAAATTCGAAAGCGACCCTTGTAAAGATAAACCAATCGCCAACCCAATAGACGCAATAGCCGCAGATATACTTGAAGTTTCTATTCCAATAAGCGTTAAGAACGAAATAAACAACAATACTTTTAAAGCTTTGCGCGTAAAACTAATGGCAGATTTTGTAATGGTCACATCTACATGTTTTTTTAATAAAGATTTTTCTATTTTTCTGCACACCCAGTTGATAACTTTACACAAAATAAGAAAAACAATAATTCCAATAACAACTTTTATACCTTCGGTAATGATCCAATTCCAAATATTATTTAAAACATCTGTAAACGTCATAAAAACACCTCTTTTTTATAGTGTAACCTTAAAAATGAAATTTGCAAACATTTATACACAAAAAAACAAAAGTTATACCTTTTGTTTTTTCTTTTTTTCGTTCTCTTCTAAAAGTTCAATCACTTCTTCTGGTGTATTACAGAAATTAAAATATTCGTATTGAAATGGTTCTAACGAGCCAGCTTCTAACATAAAGTCGTTCATTTCCTTAATTTTATCGTAAAATCCGTTTATGTTGTAAATAATCACTAAATCATCATCGAATTTACTTTTTTTCAAATCGGTTGCCATATATAATTCGCCCAATGTTCCGTTCCCGCCTGGTAAAACAAGGGTAACTTGTGAATTTCTTAAACCAATTTCTTGCAAATTAAATAGTGTATCTACCACAATGCGCTTACCTTTATTCATGCCGTTTACTTCGTCTGCATAAGCAACAGGAACTAAAAGTGTTGCATTTTCACTGTGTTGACAGAACGCATGATAAAATGCGCCGATACTGCCTGCGCTTGTGCCCACGCAAAACACACCATAGCCCTTTTTTGCCAAATAGGTAGCAATGGTATCTACCCCTTGTAAATATTTTTTATTTAATCTTGCGCTTGCTGAACCTGTGATAAATGCGTTCATAAATTTCTCCTTATGTAAGTAGCATTGTAGCACAAATTTTGTTTTATACCAATTATTTTGATAAAAAAATAAAGTGCTTTTTGCACTTTATTTTCTTGTTAAACCTGTTTCACGTGATGCCTCAAATGTTTTTTGTGTAAATTTCAAACCTATATTTTGTAACATTTCGCCATACAACATGATAGATCTATTTTCGATTTCTTTCATGTAATCAAATTGTCTGCCAAATTGTTGTTCGAAATATAATTGTCGTTGTAGTTCTTGAAAAGCAAACGAAAATTCCACCCACGCTTCATCAAATATAGTTAACAACTCTTTCGCAAAGTTTTTTGCAAATGCAGTATACGCTTTCTTTTCCTCTTTATTATCTGTATACATTTTGTTTATATTTTCTACGTTGTTTACCAAGGCATTTGCAACACATTGCGCCAAGGCACTTAAACGTTGTTTATCCGAACCTTTGTTAAGTTGGTTGGTGTCGTCTTTAACCCATGTATTCCAATTACTACGCACAAAATTTTCATCAGACTGAAAAACATAATCGTTAAGAGCCCTATCAATGGCTTGTAAATCGCGCGAGCTAGATAGCGTTTTTGTTTCTGCCTTTACGACATTTTCTAGATAAAAAGATATGACATTTTTTAAAATGTCTGGAAGCTTTTCCACTTCTCCTTTTTCCCCAGACGATATAAGTAAAAGCTGTTGACGCATTTCTGTAGTAAATTTGCGGTTTTCTGCTTGTATTTTATCTATTTTATACGATTGAATACGACTTAGTTCTGCCATACCCGAAGCGCAATTTTGCGCTCTTTCTAGTAAAACAAGTGATTTACGATAGTTTCTCTGCATTGTACCTTGTTTTTTCTTTTGATTTTCTGGGCTACTAGCTTCTATGTTAGCATATATCTCAGCACAATTTTCTAATTCCTTTAATTCAGCATTCGATAAATATTTCACTATATCATCTTGCGCACTTACGTATAAACAAGTCGTACCTTTATCGCCTTGACGACCACTTCTGCCACGCAATTGGTCGTCTACACGTTGACTTTCAGATAATTGCGTTATAAGCACATGCAAACCACCTTGGCTTTCAATATATGCTTTATCTGCAGCACGCTGCTTTTCAGGTATAGAACCGTCACTTGCGCCACCGAGTTTAATATCGGTACCACGACCACCAACATTGGTAGTAACCGTAATGGCGTTTCTTTTACCCGCATTTGCAACAATAGTAGACTCTTTTGCGTTATCTTTTGCGGTTAAGGTTTGCACGTTGGCAAATCCGGCATTTTTTAAGCGCTCGGTAATTTCCAAAGCCTCTTCTTCATTTGCAGTACCTATTAAAATAGGCACTTGTTTTTTGTGTAAAGTTTGAACATCTTCTACAATTTGCCTATACTTTTCTTCTTTCGTAGCAAACAACTTTGCTGGTTCATCTACTCTTTGTTTTGGTTTGTGCGTTGGAATAGATACTACATTCATTCCATACACTTCTTCAAATTCCGACGCAGACGACATAGCCGTACCGGTCATACCTGCTTTATTTTCATAAAACGAGAAATATGTTTGTTGGTTGATGGTAGCCAATACAGGGCTTTCATCGGACAAAACGTGAAATCTTTTATAAGTTTTATTGATTTCACTATACGGCATGTTTAATACAGAGTCTTTTTCTTCTTCCTTTGAAACGGCCACGCCTTGTTTACGGCGAACATCTAACAGCGTTGTTCTTCGCATAATACGGGCACCTTGCGCTTCATAAAATAAAAACTCATCGCGCGCTTGCATTTGCTCTAAAACATAAGGTTCGTCTTGCTCTTTTATTTCAACGGCTTGTTCCAATAATGCAAAATGATCCGAACTGTTTACCCACGAAGAAAATCTTGGGGCTTTTTTTATCGTAATATTTTGCACAACTTTGCCGGTTTCGTCGGTAGACACCACGTAATCTTCGTCACGGCGCATACACAAATGCGCCATTTGCGAAGCATGGAATAAGTTTTGCAAGGTTTCATTTTCTATATGTTTCAGTTTTTCATTTTGATGCGCCAACTCTACACAACGCGCATACCCTTTTTGTGAAAATTGACGATACGTTGTACCAACAACATTTTGAATATACACATTGCCTTTGCCGGCATCTTCTTTTATAACCTGCCTTACAATATTGTCTACGAATAATAAAGTTAATAAAGCATTTTTTTCTTTTGCTTCTACGGCTTGTTGCACGCCCTCTGTATAGCGCGAAGAAGGCATAATTCTTCCTGTATTTTTATCAAGCAGAACAAAATTACCTGTGCGTTTACCGTTTTCGTTCGTTACTAGCATGTAATCTTCATTCTTTTTAATTTGTAAATGCGCTCTTTCTGCACGACTAAATACATACAACACATCTGCATCACTTATATATTTCAATACAGGGTGTTGTTCTTTTAATTCAAAAAACCTATCGGTTGCTTCTAATGTAAAACTATCTTGGGAACTGTCTTCACTATGCTGTATATATGGTGTTTGTTCCGGTTGTAAAGGCGCTTCTTGAATAATTTGGCGCACAATATCATCTACGGCAAATAACACTTCAGACGAATTTATAGAAGTTGCTTTTTGATGCATATTTTCTCCGCAACTTAATATAAGTGGCGTACGCGCGTTGTCTAACATTAAACTATCGGCTTCATCAAGTACGCACGCATAAAACCCCGTTCTTGGTGGGTTATTGGAAGGTTCGCCTACATAAACCGCTTTGGCAATTTCTCGAAGTTCTTCTTCGGTGAGTTCATCCTCGCGCAATTCCCCTAAGGCTTCTGGCTCGCGAGCACTCACCACGCCTCGCAATAGCAACCTTTTTGTTTCTGTACATCTTGAATCTCTTAAGTAATCAAACCCTATTTCTTTGTCTGTAACATACGTAATATCTGCCCCATAAGCCATTTGTTTTGCAACATATTCTTTTTTATCACCGCTTTTTAGTGGGTAAACAATGCCTACACTCATACCTAACGTGTTATATACAGGTGCATTTTCCTTGGCATCTCTTTCTACCAAATATTGGTTAGCAGACATAACATGCACACCTTTGCCAGCAAGTGCGTGTGTGTACGCAACCAACGCTTGTACAAATGTTTTACCTTCACCTGTAGCCATTTCACTTACGTTACCGTTCATCATAGCCAAGCCAGCGAGTAGTTGTTCATCGTACAAAACAATTTTTCCTTCTGTTTGTAAAATAAATGCTGCACGCACCAAAGCAAATGCCTCTGTTACAACATTTTCTAATGATTCTTTTCCACCTTGCACACGCAATTTTAATTCTTGCGACGATTGCAACAATGCAGTTTTTAGCCCTTCCGCATTTGTAATCGTATAAGCGCCGTTTTGTACACGCACAAAAGGAGCAAGCAACTCATCACACTGTGAATGAATTTCCTGTACTTGTTTTTCCATATTTTTTGTAATATGTGCCATACAGTTTCCCCCTTTTTTTTTGTGTATAGTATACCACATAACAATTGTAAATGCAATAGTTGCCTCTTTTTTTATATAACCTTATAAAAATTACAATATTTTTTGTTTTTAGTTGTAGCAAATGCAAAAAATTGTGTATACTACAAACAAGGAGATTGTATGCTAAACATAGAAAATATATCTTATAAAGTACAGAACGCGCAACGAGAAGATATTTTACAAAACATATCTTTATCTTTTCCCGAAAATAAAATTACGGTTATCACCGGTCCTAATGGAAGCGGAAAATCTACCCTTTTAAAACTCATTGCCGGAATTTTACAACCAACGTCTGGAAAAATTTGTCTAAACAAACAAGATATTACGCCACTTTCGGTTACAAAACGCGCAAATTTAGGCATAACCCTTGCGTGGCAACAACCCGTAAGATTTAAAGGTATTACCGTAAAACAATTACTTACGTTTGCCAACCCAAACTGCGCACAACTTTCTACTGCTTGTTCCGCTTTGGCGCGCGTTGGTTTATGCGCAAAAAATTATGTCAACCGCCTTGCTGACGAATCTTTATCTGGTGGCGAACTAAAACGCATTGAACTAGCCTGCGCACTTGCAAAAGGTGGCAATATTTTACTGTTTGATGAACCTGAAGCAGGCATTGATTTATGGAGTTTTACCCAGTTAACCCACATGTTTACATCTATTCAAAATGCCACCATTATTATTGTAAGTCATCAGACAAAAATTTTAGAAATTGCAGATTACATTTGTCTTTTTCAGGAAGATGGTTCTGCAATATTAGATACGAAGCAAAAGCTTTTGCCTAAAATTCAACAAACCCCTACTTGTCAAAAATTACAAGAGGAGGTGTAATATGCAAATAAAGGATTCTTTATTACAACAACTTACATTTATGCACAGTGTTCCACAAGGGGCGTATTCTCTTCGCGTGAATGGTAAAACGGAAACTGTACAAAATTCGGCACATATACATATTGAGCGTAAACCCGATGGTTCTGGCTTAACTGTGCGTGTAGATGCGCAGACAAAAAATGAAAGTCTGCACATGCCTGTTGTGGTGAGCCAAACGGGCTTAAATGAAACGGTAACCAACGATTTTTACATTGGTGAAAATGCAGAAGTTACGATTGTAGCTGGTTGCGGTATACACAACACAGGCGAAAAACAAAGCGCACACAATGGGGTGCATGCATTTTATGTGGGAAAAAACGCCAAACTAACTTATATGGAAAAACACATAGCTAGCGGAAATAAAACTTCTAGTAAAGAATTAAACCCAACCACCGTTTTATACTTAAAAGAGAATGCAACATGTACACTAGATACAACGCAAACAGAAGGCGTAACTTTGGCTAACCGCATAACCAAAGCTTATGTGGGCAAAAACGCAACGCTAATTATAAAAGAAAAAATAAAAACGCGCGGAACGGAAGAAGCTCATACAAATTTTTTAGTAGAACTCTTAGAAGACGGCGCACGTGTAGAAGTTACCAGCCGTAGCGTTGCCTCCGAAAATTCAAAGCAAAGTTTTGTTTCTACCGTTACCGGTAAAGCGGAAAGTTTTGGGCATGTATCGTGCGATGCAATTGTTTTAAACAACGCCAAAGTATCTTCTACCCCAACTGTGGTCTGCGAACACCCTTCCGCAACATTAGTACATGAAGCAGCCATTGGGAAAATTGCAAGTGACCAACTTCTAAAACTTATGACATTAGGCTTAACTCAAGAAGAAGCTGAAAATGCCATTATTGAGGGTTTTTTACAATAAACCTTTTTACATTGACTTTTTTGTTGTGTCATTTTATACTAAATACACATACTATTTTAAAAGAGGTGGCATATGTTGGGTAAAAAATTCGGCATTTTGCGTTTTATTTTATTTTTAGTCATTGCCATCATTGCACTGGCGTTACTTTTTAAGGGTATTGTTTCAGGAGTTATTACACAATAATATGAAAAAAAACAAGGTCGCAAAGTTTTTACTTAATTTAAGTATTGTTATTGTTGTGCTTGCCAGTATTTTGCTAGGTGGCTATTTTGCGATTGATAAAATTATTGTGCCAAAATATTTTTCTGAATATGGCATATATAACATGAACGATCTTGTAAATATTATGAAAACTCTTTACACTTCGCCTAACGAGAAAAACTTTATTACCAACCCATATACTTCTTACGATACGCAAAACGCTGTTCGAAAACTTGCAAATGCCGGTTTTCATTTAAAGCCGGGCTCTACCGATGAGCTTGATTACGATGCCATTGCCGAAGGCACAGGGTTTACACTCAACCCTGACATAGACTTTGTAGAACTTAACGACTGCGAAATTGCAGGTATTTTAAACCAAATGCTAGCATCGGGTGTACTCGGCAGATATTTACCAAACTTAGATTATTTAAACACCATTAATATGGAAGCACGCGAAGTTGTTATAACACCAACCATAACAAATCATGTGCTAGACCCATATTCCGCCAACATTTCAGTTGTTATTAAGTTAGACACATCTGACGTTCGCTCGCAAATGGCAAGTTATATGGACGTTCCAATATTCTTATTAAACATGATTGTTCCTGAAACTATTTACATTGAATCTTCTATGGATGTTAGTATAGACGAAGACCAAAACTGGAAACACTCGAACACCTTTATTTATATTAACGGAAGAACGCAAGAACAAAGCGAAAAATTGTTAGAATTGCTTATTTCATTTATATTTCCTGTAGAAGAAGAAATGACGCTTGATAAATTTTCAGAAACCATGGGCGAACTTTTAGAATACGGTTTAAAAATGATGGGAGACGTGCAATTTACAAACGCTATTGCTACCGATAACGCATCTTCGTCTAAAAACGGTATTCATGTAACCATAAAAAAATAGAAGAATAGAAAAGCGCCCTTATAAGGGTGCTTTTCTTATTTGCGCTGTAATATTTGTTTTTTATATGTTGTAAAGTCTAAAGTAATCGTTTCATCTGCTTTTATTAAAAGCACAACGTTTCCGCGTTTTTGCATTTCTCGCAAGCGCTCTAAACATAATACATACAGCTCGTTTAAGTGTTTTTTTATATACCTGTATTCGCGCATTAGGCTATCTTGCTTTAGCACTTCCCCGTATTTTATGTACGCATACAGTTTACCTATTTGCTTGGTAGGCTTTTGGTAATATATATCTACCCCGTCTTTTAATTGCTTTTCTACCATTTTTTTCTTTTCTTCGGTTATTTCTATGTTGAAAACTTCGTGTAGAAATTCTGGTATTATCGTTAAGCACTTAGCAACATCTCCGTCTTTTAAGCAAGGCTCTAAATACAAACTTGCAACACCTGCGCTACACCCATACGAAAAACCAACAGAATAACAAATATTATGTTTTTGTCTAAAAAAATCCAAATCCATTCTATATAGCAGCATGTTCATAATGGTTGTTATCATTTTTTCTTTTCGCAAATTGTTTGTAGCAGGAGCGTGCACCTCACAATTTATGTATGCATAACTTAATCTCTCTTTTGCGCTCTTACTATATCCATTCTTTTTAAATTCTTCTCGCATATCTCGAAAAGAAATAAATTTAGGCGTATACGTCACCGGTAAAGAACATAACACCGTTTTTCTTAATAATTCCATAATTTTTCTATATGAAACATTGCCACATACACCTATACATAACCGTTCTTGCACCAAAGCCGTTTGAATATAGTTGTATACATCTTCAACCGTAATTTTATCTAATTCTTCTGGCGCCCCTATAATATCTATATACTGCTTATGATATTTTTTAGGAATTACCGTGTTGGCGTACATAATCGACATAGGCGATTCTTGAAACATTTTGTCATTTCTTTCAATTTTTACAATACGTTTTTGTATTTCTAACTCTTCTGGCGTCAGTTGCAAATTGACAATTCCATCCATAACAAACTCTAACCAAGGTAACAATTCTTCTTTGCTACATAAATTATTAAACTCTATGTAGTAACTTGAAGTTGCCCCATTGCTAGCGCTAAAATTTCTTTTTATTTTTATGCGCTCTTCTTTTGTATGATTTTTTGTTGGAGATGACAAAATAATGTGTTCGCATAAATGCGCAATTCCCTGTGGAAAATCTAGCCCTTGGGGTTTTGGTAAATGCTCGACAAAAGAACGCCCAAACGTTAAAGAAATTCCTACCATTTTATTGATGTTGACATAACGATAAAATAATTTTGCACCTTTATGCAATGTTTTTATTTTCATTTTTCTTATCATTTCCGTTCTTCCCTATTCACCATTTTTTGTTTTTGTCATTTTATATACTTGTGCAATCTTTTTTAAAACTTGGCATTGGTTCAAGTGCATCTTCTTTTGCATATACACACATAGAAATATCTGCTTTTATAAACTGCTTTGCACGTATCATTTCTTCGGCTGTAAACATTTTTGTACATACACGGGCGAAAAACTCTGGCAACAAATTTTGTATCGTTTCTATATTTTCAAATTTTGATTCTAATGCCAAGAACAAACTTAACCTACACTTACAAGTAATATATTCCACGTTTAACGCATAGCACCACGCTCTTTTTTTCGAAAAAATTTCCACGCCTTTTATTTTATCAACGCGTTCACACGTTTTTCTATGCAGTTTTCTTGTAAAGTATTGCTGGAAACATAAGGTAATATAAACTCGCAAAATACATGGCCCAATGTATGCTTATTTTCATACACCACCCGTCCTTTTCGTTATTTTTTATATCATACCATATTTTATATATTTTTCAATAAACATTCGTTATTCTTTGCAAAACTTTTTTGTTTATGGCATAATAACACTATGAAAAAAGAACAAAATCAACAAAAAATATACAAAAATAACGCAGGAACTATTTTATTTTTTATTGCTCTGCTTACCATTGCATGTATTGCTTTTGCTGTTTATGGGTACATAAAACATATGCTTTCTTCAACATGGATTGTGATTTTAAGTTTACTTGCTGTGGCATGTATTCTTTTCTTTGCATTAACGATTGAATATTATAATAAATTTGTTAAGGTTTCGCATAAAGTAGACGAAAGTCTTTCCAGTATTGATGTACACCTAAAACAAAGGTTTGATTTAATTCCTAATTTGGTAGAAATTGTGAAAGGCTATGCTACACACGAACAAGAAACATTTTTGAAAATAACTGAACTTCGCGCAAAACAACAAGCAACGGCATCTACGGAAGAAACCATTCAACTTGCAAACCAAGCACTACCACTTATGAACCGACTGATTGCCGTAAAAGAAAATTATCCTAATTTAAAAGCCAACCAAATGTTTTTAAAATTACAGCGAGAATTAGTTGCTTGTGAAGGAAAAATTGCAGCCGCACGTAGGTTCTATATTAGTAATGTAAACCAATACAACACACTTGCGCAAAGTTTTCCAAGCAATGTGGTTGCTCGCATGTTTGGGTTTCGCACAAAACCATTATTTACCATAGATATTCGCGAAACCAATACTCCAACTGTATAAAGGAAATATATATGATATCAAAACAAGAAGTGCAACAGTTGTTAGAAAACAACGAAAATGTACATAAAATTTTAGAAAAAATAGAAAACGAAAACAAACAATCGACTAAAATGCGTAAAATATCTATTACGTTTTCCGTGCTTATTATATTGTTGGCCGTTATAGTTATTGCTGGGGTTGTTTTGCGCTGGCTTCCTAAAAACGCCTTACAATATATTTTAATTGTTGCAGCTGTTTTATGTATGGTATGGGTTTTTGCCACCACTATGGCGGAAAGCAAAAGCTCAAAAAAGAAAAAGGTATTAAAAATAAAAACGCCACTTATACGCTATATTATGGAAGATAAAGTTGTGTTTAAAGAAAATGCACACCTTTCTTTACATCGAGCTTTGCAAAGCAATCTATTTTATAGCGATGTACCTATCACGAAATGTGAAGGCGAAGATTTATTTATTATAAAACACCCTTATATTGGTACAAAAATTTTACTTTCAGATATTGTTTTAACAGGTACGTATTCTTTACCCGAAGCCCCAGAGAAAGTGTATACAAAAGAAATTTTCCGCGGTATGTTTGGGTTTGCAGTATTTCCAAAACCTTTTAGTTTTGAAATGCATATCAATCATTCTAAGTCAAACATGAAACCCGTTGTTTTAGAATCCATAGAGTTTAATCAATATTTTCAAGTATACGCAACCGACGAAGTTATGTGCAGAACACTTTTAACTGTAGATTTTATGGAAGATTTATTACAATTTGTAAAACCCTATAAAGCCACATTTAAATTGTGCATGCACGAAAATATTGTATTCTTTTCTCGCAGTACACCCCTACTAGAACCTAATGTACAAAACGACAGTATTACTTGGGAAACCATAGAACCCTTATATAACGATTTAGCTTTTATTGAAAAATTTGATAAAGCTTTTGTAAAAAATAATCACATGTTTTAAAAATTTATGTATGAAAAAAAGACCGCAAATAGCGGTTTTTTTATACCAATTATAATAAAGGGCTAATTAAATTTAAAAGTTTTTCCCACACTTTTCTTAATAGTGGTCGTTTTTTCCACGTACGAATATCCACTTCTTGTGATTGCGCAATGGCTTTTTCAAAATCTTCACGCATGGCAATAATGTTTTCATCATTCACCATAAAATCAGCACATTCAAAGTGTAACAATAAGCTTCTATAATCTAAATTTATCGTTCCAACCAAACCATACATATCATCGCAAATCACATTTTTTGCGTGATTAAACCCTGGTGTATATTCATAAATTTTTACGCCTGCTTTTAACAGAATTCCATAGTTAGATTGCGTCATTTTGAACACCATTTTTTTATCAGGTATATGTGGCACCAACACTTTTACATCTACGCCCGATTTAGCCGCTGTAGCAATTTTATTTAAAAATTCATTATCTATAATTAAATATGGTGTAGAAATATACAAATATTTTTTTGCACGCCCCGCTAAAGCTTCTATAAGCTTATACGCTGGGTTTTCAGGGTTCATAGGCCCGTCGCCAAACGGCATGTGGTAAGCCGTTTGCTTGTGATTTTCCCCCATTGTTTCTTGTGTAAACGCAGTATGAGGCAACCATTCTTTGGTGCTCATAAACCAACTTTGTTTAAATAGTAAAGAAAATGAACGAACAGCATCTCCTTCAAAACGCATAGCATTATCTCGCCAATACCCATACTTTTGTTTTAAATGCACATACTCATCGGCTAAATTATCTCCACCCGTGTACGCAATCTTTTCGTCAATTACTGCAACTTTTCTATGGTCACGAAAATTAAAAGATAAATTTAAGTTTACACCCAAAGGATTATACGGCACCATTTGCACGTTAGGTATTTTGTTGATTCGTTTTATCGTTTTTCTTTTTAAGCACGCCTTACTTCCTATGGCGTCGTAAATTATTTTAATTTCCACGCCTTGCGAAGCCTTTTCTTGTATACATGCGATTAGTTTTTCCAACAACACACCATCGCTTACAATAAAATATTCTAAATAAATGCTATGCTTTGCTGCGTGTATATCGTTCAATAATTGTTCAGTTTTAGATGCGGCGTCGTCAAAAAATGTGGTTTTTGTATTTGTATAAACCGGCATTTGTGTTCCGTAGTGCAATAAAGAACACAACCTATAAGCATCTTCATTTTTTTGTTGCAATTCTTGCAAGCACGAGGTTTTTTCTACATTTTGTTGAAAATGTGCATACACCTTTTTTGCCTTCTTTTTAGGCAAACTTTTACCATTAGCAAACAGTATGTAAAACATAGTAGCAAAAAACGGCATAACATAAATAAATACAATCCAACTTAATTTATACGATGCATTTTGTTGCATATTATAAATGTAAACTACACATATAAATGCTAAAAGTTCCATAAAAAACAAAACTAGCGGATATTTTTTTATGCCAAAAAACAGCAAATAATAAATAAATAACTGTAACGCAATACATATAATAGATATAACTATTTGAAAAATTTTTTTAATGGCCGACGTCTGCCTTCTTTCATTCGTTTTCATACGCGCTCCTAAATGTATTTACTTCATGATATAACTTTTTAAAATTGTTTCAAAATCATTTGCGCTAAAATCAACAAATGGTATAATAAACTTATGAAAACATATAAAGAACTTGTAGAAAATGCCCCTATTTTAGAGTTTGATACCGACAACGCTTCACAGGCAAAAGAATATTTTTTTAAGCAGGGCAAAAAAAATTTTGAAGATTTTAACAAGGTTATGGAATTAGGCATAGATAAATGCATTATTTTCTTTCCTAGAAGTTTTAACGATTGCAAAGCAATTTATAATAAATGCGTAAAAATTCATGAATTTAAATCAGCAAGTTCTATTTCTCCCATTTATTTATATAATAACGAGTTGGTAATTGCCTTATGCCCTTTGGGCGGTCCGGCAGCTGCCAACCTAGTAGAAGAATTAAGTTTTGTTGGATTGCGCAAGTTCATTGCTGTGGGTTCTTGTGGGTGTTTAACAAATAGCATTTCTTTAACATCATTATTTATACCAGAAAAAGCTATACGTGATGAAGGGTTAAGCTACCATTATATGCCAGCAAGCCGAACGGTAGATATTGACGCGCACATGCAGATGTTGCTAGAAAAAGCGTGCAAAAAACATGCTATATCATATACAAAAGGCATTGTGTGGACGATTGATGCCATTTACCGCGAAACACCTAACCGCACAGAACGAAGAAAAAAAGAAGGTGCAGTTGCTGTAGAAATGGAATGTGCTAGTTTAGCGGCCGTTGCAAAATACAACCACCTTCAATTTGCTGAACTTTTGTATTTTACGGATATCGTAGGTGCAACAAAATGGGAATGGCGCAGGTATAACAAAGTGACTTTGCGTACCAAGCTGTTAGAAATTTGTATTGATGCTTTACGAAAAGCTTAAAGCAAACGAAACGTATAACTAAAACAAAAAAAGCAAACGCGAAAACCGTTTGCTTTTTTATTTGCATTTTTCATTCAATATAAAAAATAATTAAAAAATAATTATTTTATTTTTTATTTTTTAAAAAACTGCAAAAATAATTATAAAAAACGCAAAAATTTGCAAAAATTTGCAATTTATGCACAATTATTTTATTATTTTCATTTTTCCAATTACGGGTAATTCCTGCATTTTACCTTGCGCTGCCGTTATCATTCCATAAAGCATAGCACTTACAATAACCACCGACCAAATGCACCCTAAAACTGTGCCCACCATTTGAACATCAAGCAACGTGAATATTTGTTCAAAAATAGCAATAATCATAGCACCAACAACCGAAACGATACACAAAACCAACGATTGATTTGCATGAAATTTTGCAAACTTTGCTTGCTTTAATGCAACCAACGGCAAGAAAAACAATATCCATATATACGATATAGCACACACTGCCTTATCTTTGTCTGTAAGATTAGAAATTTTCTTTTGTTTTTCTATTTGCATCTTACCACCTGTTTGATTTTTGTAACTTTGAACACCGTGTTTCATATGTTTACACCTTTTGCGTTTATTTAGCTTATTTGTTTCGTTTGTTTTCTGGCACATCTTTTTCTTGACTTTGTTTTATTGCCAAAATTCGCTTTTCGCGTTCGGCGTCTACTTTGGCTTTATGTGCGTCCCAATCAACAAACGTGCATTGCAAAATTTGTTGCCAATCTGTTTTTAAAATATCTTCTTTTAATTCAATTTTTGCATTTTTATACACATATATACCATCAAGTTCTATTAAAAATATTCTTTCAAATGTTTTTCCATATTGTTGTTGCAATTCTTCTAACATTTTTATATTTTGTTCTGCATACGCTTGGCCTCTAGGGCGCTTCCATGCTGTTACGCATAAATTAACATGCTGACAACCATTATAATTACCTTGCAAAAGTTTTTCTATTTTCTTTTGCACACGCTTTTTAAATATAGAAGTTTCTAATTCTGTAATTTTTTTACCTTGCAAAACGTCTTTATGTAAATCACCTTTCTTTTTCGCAAACGCAACATAATCTTGGTATTGTTTATATTTTTCTTCACCAATAAGTGTTTTTAACCACAGTTTTGCAGGAATATCAAACGCTTGCGCGTTAGCTAGCATACGCAAAATTTGTTTTTGTTTTTCTGTATAGTTATTTTCTAAATAATATTCTAAAAAACTTTTCTTGCGCTGATCAACATACAGTTCAGCATTTACAACCTCTATACCTACATCATGATTTTTTGTGTAAATATCAGGCAATAATAACGCATAATTATCGCCTACTTCTAAAGAGTGACGACCATATACGAAATATTCTAATACATTTTTAACCAACAACTCATCTTCTCTTACCACAAGTATCTCCTTGCTGTGCGCGTTTATACACGGCGCGCAAATTTATTTTTTGCACGTGTTTTATGTTTTTATATATATTTTTTATTTTTGATTTTTTACCAGCACAGCAACCGTTTCTACGTGCCCCGTTTGCGGAAACATATCGTATGGTTGTACAAATTGTAATGTATATTTTTGTTTTGCACTTTTAAAAAACTCTTGTATGTCTCTGGCTAGTGTTTGCGGATTGCAAGACACATACACAATTTTTTCTGGCGCAAAAGAAGCAACGGTTTGCATAACCTTTAGCTCGCAACCTTTTCGTGGTGGGTCTAAAATAATGGCACACTCTTGCGCGTTTACTTTTTTAACAAGCTTTGGCAAAACTTCTACCACATCGCCACAAATATTCTGCACGTTTGTTAGCCCGTTACTCTCTGCAAGCGCGTTCGCATTTTGCACGGCTTGCGGAATAATTTCTATGCCATATGCTTGTTTGACGCGTTTTGCGCACATACTGGTTAATAGCCCTGCGCCCGCATAAGCATCGATGACCGACATGTAAGCTTGCACTTGTTGTAACACTTTTTGATAAATACAATTACGAATACTTTCGTTAATTTGCATAAAACTTCCGCTACTAATAGGGAACGTTATGCCAAACGCTTCGCCACATAATTGTTCTTTACCAGCAATTTGCACAAAACCTGTTTGATTGAGTATAACGTTGGTTTTTTGCATATTTATGTTTATGCTTAAGCCTACTTCTTCAAACTCTTGTTTTAGTGCAGTATATAAAGCTTGTATTTGCGGAACAAAACTTCCATTTACAACCACACAAACTAAAACGCCGTTACCCACAACACGCACAACTAAATATCTTAGTAGCCCCCAATGCGTAGCTTCTGTGTAAACGGTTAAGTTGGCTTGGTTTGCCCATGTACAAAATATTTCCATAACCTTATGTATGGCTGGGTGTTGCAAAACACACCTTTCTATAGGAACAACAACGTGCGTACCTGCGCGATACATACCCATGACAACAGACCCCTGCACCATGGCAATGGGAAACGCTGCTTTATTACGGTATTCATAAATTGACTCACTGGGCACCGTTGGCAATACAGAAATAGACTGTTTTGCTATGGTATCAAACGCTTTTTGCACTTCTGCACGTTTATATTGTAGTGTATGTTCATATTTAATATGTTGCAACGTACAACCGCCACATTGATGATAATACATACATTTTGGTTGCTGGCGTATGGCACTTTTTTTCAAGATTTGTAATGTTTTACCAACACAAAAACTTTTTGCCACATAAATAATAACCACTTCATGTATTTCACCAATTATGGCGTATGGTACAAAAATAACCTGACCTTGCACTTTGCCCACACCCTGACCATTCATGCCAAAATCTTCAATTTCTACTTGTACAATATCATTTTTCTTCATACGGGCAGTATAGCACACATTTTTATGTTTGACTATTGTTTTTTTTCATACACCAAAGTTTAAAATTTTTCATACACTACCACATAGGAGGAACTTTTATGATTGCAAAAACCGCATATATTTCGCCACAAACCACTTTAGGGGAACATTGCAATATTGGCGAATATGTTTGTTTGTTAGGCACGTGCATCATTGGAAATAATGTAACCATTGAACCTTTTAGCATTATTCGCGATAGCGTGATTGGCGATAATAGCACAATTACATCTTCCGATATTACGTCTGCCAACATTGGCGCACACAACACGGTTGGCCCTTATGCAAGAATTCGACCACACACCATAACGAAAGACCATGTAAAAATTGGTAATTTTGTAGAAATTAAAAACAGCACTCTTGCTAGCGGGGTTAAAGTGAGTCACCTGGCTTATGTAGGCGACGCTACGATAGGCAAAAACACCAATATTGGGTGTGGCGTTATTTTTGCCAATTACAACGGAAAAGAAAAACACAAAACCGTGGTTGGTGACCACTGCTTTATTGGAAGCAACGCCAATATTATTGCACCTGTTACGCTTGCTAACCATACGTATATTTGCGCCGGCACTACGGTAACCGACAATAGTAAAGAACACGATTTTGTTATTGGTAGAAGTCGCGCTACAACAAAACCAAACTATGCACAAAAATACTGGGAGGAAACGTAATGGGTATATTTTTTGGAACAGATGGCATTCGAGGCGTTATGAATGAAGATTTAACTTGCGAGCTTGCAACCACTTGCGGCAATGCGCTCGCGCGTATGAAACCGCGTGGAACCATACTTGTTGGCAGAGATACACGTTTAAGTGGTAGTTGTTTAACTTCTGCCCTTGCCGTAGGCGCAATGAAGGCAGGTGCTAACATAATTGATGTAGGCATTATTCCCACTGCAGGCATTGCTTATTTAACAAAAAAGTATAAGGCTTCTTGGGGTGTGGTTATAAGCGCTTCCCACAATCCGGCACAATGTAACGGTATTAAAGTTTTCGATAGTGAAGGCAAAAAGATCACCGAAGACGTGGAAAACGCTATTGAAAAACACTTTGCTTCATCGCAAGTGGTATCGGCCGCAGACATAGGTTCGTTTATTTACAAACCTTCTTTAAGCAAAGAATATACACAATCTTTGGTGTATGCTATTTCGCACAAACTAGAAGGCATGCGTATTGTGCTAGATGCAAGTAACGGTGCCAGTTACAAAATAGCGCCATACATTTTTCGCACATTAGGGGCTACCGTGTATACCACCAGTTGTAAAAATAACGGCGCAAAAATTAACGATAATTGTGGTGCTTTATATATAGACGCTTTGCGCAAACAGGTTTTAGTGCACCATGCAGATTTAGGTTTTGCGTACGATGGCGACGCCGACCGACTACAAATTATTGGCCCCGACGGCTCGCTTTACGACGGCGACCATATTGTGTATATGCTTACGTGTATGTACATACAAAAACGTTGGCTTAAAACGCGCACGGTGGTGGGCACAAGCCAAACAAACTCAGCTTTTGTGCAAGCATTAAGAAAAAAACACGTATCTTTTTTACGTACCGATGTAGGAGATAAATACGTAATGGAAGCCTTGGACCAACACCATTTGCAAATTGGCGGAGAACAATCGGGGCACGTTATACTTTCAGATTTTGCAACCACCGGCGATGGTATACTTGCGAGTTTATTTGTTGCAAGTTTCGTCAAAACAAGTAGAAAATCGTTAAAAGAATTACTTGCGTTTTCTTTGTTTCCACAAGCGCATAGAAATATACTAGTACAAGACAAGTTACGCGTAGTAAATAACGAAATGTTAGCGCAACGCATAGAACAATTTCATAAGCAAATTCCACAAGGCAGAATTTTAGTGCGCGCGAGTGGTACCGAACCTAAAGTGCGCATTATGGTAGAGTGCAAAGACCAAACCACCGCCGAAAACATTGCCGACGCCTTGGCTTTGTGCGTAAAACAATTATAAGCGTTTGACATTTATACACGCCTTGTATAAGATAAACAAAGGAGAACGATATGAAAAAGTATAAAGTTTGTTTATATATTACAGGCTGTATAGAACTTGTTCTTGGCTTATTTTTACTTATTTCTTCTGTTTACACCATGGTGATTTCCGCCTCTATTCCTACGATTATAGAAGATTTAACACAAAACACATCAGCAAATGCTGAGGCGCTAGCAACCATAACGCAACGCATTTACTTTATTTCAAGTATACTTTCTATGCTGGTAAGTTTTACCTATATTTTATTGGGCGCACTTACTATTTTTGATACAAAAAATACACAAAACTCGTTGCAAGTGAACAGAATTTTTGGTGCTTCTATTTTTGAATATATTATGTTTGTTGTGTATTTCATTAGCGGTGTAAACTATGCAAATGTAATTACGTTATTATTTGCTATACTTAGTGCCGTTACAGCCATTATAAAAACCAGCATTTTGCATGCTTATAAAAAAGAAACACTTAAACAAACTTCGTAACAATAACAAACCCACGAAAAATTTCGTGGGCTTTTCTTTGTTTAAAAACTTTATATAATAACAATTTATAAACAACCTAAGTTGTTTCTTTTTGCATACATATTTATGTATTAAATGCTCTTTCCGTAAAATAAAACCAAGTCTCCATCTTCTACAAAACTTGTTATAAATTCTGTATAACCAAAATGCAAATATATGCCTAGGTTTCGACTTTCTTTTGCTTCGCTTCCTATGGTTAAGTAAGAAATACCCTTTTGTTTTGCATATTGCTCAGCCATTTTTACTAATTTTGAAATATGCCCTTGACCTTCATAAGGTTTTTCTATTCTAAACGCATTCATATTTGCTCGTTTTTTTCCATCGCAAAGCATTGGTCTGTTTTTTACAGCAGAACATTCTGGAGAAAATAAAACCGTTATTTGCCCAATAGGATTCTCTCCATTTAAAACTACAAATGTAGTGGCTTTGCCTGTTTGATTATATTCTATATATTGCTTTTTCCAGCGAATCCAGCATTCCGATTGACCATTTTCTTTAATGTCTTTATTCCAAATATTTTCTAAATCTTCTAGCTTGGCCTGCCTATATACAAACATACTCTCCCTCCTGCCTTCTTTTGCAAGTACTACGCGTCTGCCATTCCGCAACCTTGGCGTGTTGTATTGCGCTTAGTATAGCAAACGCGTTGCCTTTTTTTTGTAATTTTTTTATTTATTTAAATAAGAAATCTCTTCGTTTTGAATATTTCTTATTTCCCTATTTTTAGTAAATGCCGCTGCTGGCTTGCTTCCTATGATAGAAATTTTGTCATCATGTACAAAAATGCTTGTTTCTTCCGGAATACAAATAAGTTTATACCCTTCTTTTAAAAGTCTTTTAACTCTTTTTTCTGTTAACGTATTTTGCTCGGCTAGTTTTTGGTAGTGCGGAAGGATAGAAAACCCATGCAAACAATTAAACCCTGTTGTATCTTTTAAACCTACTACATTGACATCGCAAATATGTTTTAATTGCGAGCCATCGTCTAAACAGGTATCTATGGATTTCCCAAAAATTAAAGCCCCTGCACTACCGCCCATAATTACGCTGTTTGGTTGTGCCATATAATCTTTTAAGTTGCCGTATGCCTGACTCTCTTTTAACATTTTTAATAACTTATAAGTGTTTCCACCGCCAATAAATACGCCTTGCACACTTTTTAATTTTTCTTTTGTAATTTGTTCGGGCAATGTTACCATTTCAATATGGTGTATACCATAGGGTTGTAGTTCACCTGAAAGCCATTTTAAACAACCCGCGTATGTTTCATCTTTCCATGCAAAAGGAATGTATAAAACTTTTCCGCCATTTACTAATTTTGCAAAAAGTTGCAAACTTTCTTTAATTTGTGCACCACTTCCACCACCATTTAAAATAAGTTTCACAGCGTTTCTCCCTTATCATTCAACTTGGTGCCGAGGATGGGATTTGAACCCACATGAAGTTTCCCCCACTAGTACCTGAAACTAGCGCGTCTGCCATTCCGCCACCTCGGCGTGTTGTATTGCGCTTAGTATAGCAAACAGCCGCCTTTTTTGCAAGCCAAAGCACAGAAAAACGCATGTTTGTTTGACAGATTTTTCTTAAACAGATACAATAAGAAAAAAGGGTGATGTTTATGAAAAATGTAGATGTTGTTGTTATTGGTGCTGGAAACGGCGGTTTAGTTTCTGCCATACGTGTTTTACAGCAAGGGTACTCTTGCCTTGTGCTAGAAAAACATAATATTCCTGGTGGGTTTGCCACAAGCTTTAAGCGTGGCAGGTTTGAGTTTGAGGCTTCTTTACACGAACTGAACGACTTTGGAACGGCAGATAACGCAGGTGATTTGCGCGTGTTGTTTGACGAACTTGGCGTAACCGATAAAATTGATTGGGTGCAATCGAATGAAGCCTACCGTTTGCTCACGCTTGACGAAAAGGAACCTATGGACGTAGCCATGCCTTTAGGTGTAAACGAATATATAGACGCTATGGTTAAGGCGTGCCCAGAAAGCAAAACCAGCATAGAAAAATTTATGAATTTGGCCGATGAAATTATGCGCGCGCAGGCATACTCAAATAGTGTAAATGGCAATACCGATTCTAAGTACATGGTAGAACATTTTCCTAACTTTGTGCGTTGCGGTTCGTACTCAGTAAACGAAGTATTAGAAGTGTTAAAAATGCCAAAAAAGGCAAAAGATATTTTAAGCGCTTATTGGTGTTACCTAGGCGCCGATTTAGATACCATGAGTTTTATTCACTATGCTTCTATGGTGTACAGATATTTAAAACGCAAAGTTTCTATACCTGTAAACCGCTCTCACGAAATAAGCTTAGCACTTGCTGAGCGCATTATGGAACTAGGTGGCGAAATTTGGTACAATAGTGAAGTTACCGAAATTGTTATGCGCGGAAAAACCGTGCAAGGCGTACGCTTAGCCGACGGCACTACCATTAGTACGCACCACATTATTGCCAACTGTGCGCCACACGTTGTGTTTGGCAAAATGATGAAAGCAAGGTATGTACCAAAATACCAATTACAACTAGCCAATGCACGCAAGTTTGCAGGGCGCGGGTTTACCGTGTTTTTAGGGTTAAATAAAAGCGCCGAAGAACTAGGCATTACGCACCACAACTATTTTATTTACGATACAAACGATACCGTAAAGCAATACGAACTTATGGAACGCATTGTAACCAACCACGCACAAGCAACGGTATGCTTAAATAATGCGCTACCTTCTTGTAGCCCTAAGGGTACTTGCATGCTTTATATGACCACTCTTTTTACATCAAACGATTGGAAAAATGTTACAAAAACCGATTACGTAAAAGTAAAAGAAATGGTAGCAAGCAATTTAATTGACGCATTTGAAAAAGCAACGCACACCAGCATTCGCCCTTATATTGAGCAAATTGAAATTGCCACCCCGTTAACCTACGCAAGATATTGTGGGCACCCTGAAGGCGTTATTTATGGATACGAATCACAATATTACGACGGTTTAATGCCAAGACTTTTAATGATGCAAGACGATGCATCTACTTGCCCGGGTTTACGTTTTGCTGGAGGTTACAGCATGCGTCTTTCTGGATATTCTAGCGCATACCATAGTGGTGATATTGTTGGGCGTCAAACCGTTGGAGATTTAAAAAAGGAGGTGCAAGCATAATGGCGTTTGTATTTAAAAAACAAATATTTGGCTGGCAAGACATGTTGCGTTTTAAACACTTAACCAAAAAACGCAAAGAAATGATTGAATCTGCTAGCACCACCCCACTGCCTACAACCTATAAAGTTAATGAAGTGGCAAAAAGTTTACACCCGAAACTTTTACACGTTACGGTTGTGTCTACAAAAACCTTAAGCCACGATACAAAAATGTATACTTTAAATATAGACCCTTCGTACCCAGAAGAACATTTTCCTTATTTTAGACCAGGCCAGTATGTTTCTGTTAGCATGAATATTCGTAAAAATAGAATTTCACGCCCTTATGCCATTGTTTCGTCCCCAGCAGAAGCGTTGAAAGGAATTATGCGCATTGCGGTGAAAAAAACTGGTGGCATTATGAGCACATACTTTTTTAATAGCGTGCATAAAGGTGATAAATTTACGATTTCGGGTGCATGTGGCAACTTTTACTACGAACCACTACGTGACACAAAAGATGTTTTATTTGTAGCAGGTGGCTCAGGTATTACACCATTTATAAGCATGGCGCACGATTTTAAAGATACAAAAGCCGATGTTCGCTTAACCATTTTATATGGTTCCAAAACAAAAAAAGATATTTTGTTTTATGATGAATTAGAATCTTTAAAAAGTAAAAACTGCAAAGTAATTCATGTGCTTTCCGACGAAAAACTAGACGGATTTCATCATGGGTTTATTGACCGCGTGCTCTTGGAACGCTATATAGGCGGGCGCGATGTAACTGTGTTTGCATCGGGTTCTGAGAATATGTACGCCTTTTTACGTAAAGAATTACAAGCATTATCTATTCCAGACTACCGCTTACACTTAGAAGCCAACCCAGCGGGCACACTACCAGAAACAAATTACAAAACATACCGCGCGGTTATTACCATACGTGACAGAAAATATTATATTAAAACGCGTTCTAACGAAACGCTTTTAACCGCTATGGAAAGAGCCAACATTGCAGCACCAAACCATTGCCGAAGCGGTTCTTGCGGGTACTGCCACTCAAAACTTGTAAGCGGTGACGTATATATACCTGAAAGCAAAGACGGCAGACGGTTAGCCGACCTAAAATTTGGCTACATTCACCCATGCGTTACCTACCCAAGAAGTGATGTAAAACTTATTGTACCATTCCAAGAACGTAAATAAACAAAAACACACCACCTGCGCCACAAAGATAATATAAAATAAAAAAAGAAACTCTAATAACAGAGCTTCTTTTTTATTTTACCAATCTTGCACTTTATGCGAAGGTATTTTTATATCATCATAATAAGCAAAATAGTTGTTTTTAAATTTTTCAAGGGTTTGCTTGGTTTTCTTTTTCTTTTGCACTTCTTTGCCTTGTTTGCATTGTGCTTTTTTTCGCTCCGCAAACATTTCTTCTAGTTGCTCGGGCGTATAATCTTGCAAGCAAACACCTTCATCTTGTTTTAAATTTTGATTAAAAAGTTCGTTATTATTCATGTTACCCCACACGCATTTTGTTTGTATGGTTAAGTATACGCGCAATATTTTATTTTTTCAAGAAAAAAACAGCCTTTTATTTAGCTGTTTTTTTACGTGTTTTTGCGGGTTTTGTAGCCGTTGTTGCTTCTTCTGTTTCTTTTGCGTTCCATTTCCAGTTTAATATTTCTGGCATATCTATACCATGTTCTTCAATATAGGTTTTATGCTGTGCAAGTATTTCGTTAAGTTTTTCAACAATAATCTTGGTTTCTTTTGCGTTTGGTTGCACCTTTTGCAAAACATCCATCGCTAAATGCCACCTATCTACTTTGTTACGCACGCGCATATCAAATGGAGTGGTTATAGCGCCTTCTTCCTCATACCCATGCACCAAAATATTTTTATTGTTACGATGATACAACAACCCATAGATAAGTCTTGGGTAACCATGGAACGAGAAAATAACAGGTTTATCTTTGGTAAATATGCTATCAAACTTTTGGTCGGTTAAGCCATCTTTACTTTCTTTATTTAACGTGCATAAGTTTACAATGTTTACAAAACGCACTTTAATGTTTGGCGCATATGTTTTTAAGAAATCTACACAGGCAAGCGCTTCTAGGGTTACCGTATCGCCACAACTAACGAGTACAATATCGGGTTCTTGCTTTCCGCATGTACTTGCCCAATTCCATACGCTTATACCTTTTTGCACGTGCTCTTGCGCTTCTTTCATGCTTAGCCATTGCCATGTTGGGTGTTTTGATGCCACAATAGCATTGATTTTATTTGCTGTTTTTGTGCATTGTGCGTATGTGCAAATAAGCGTGTTTGCATCGGCTGGCAAGTAAACCCCTATGTTATCGGCTTTTTTGTTCATCATGTGGTCTAGCAAGCCCGGTTCTTGGTGTGTGTAGCCGTTATGGTCTTGTTGCCAAACATTGCTTGTTAAAATTAAGTTTAACGATGAAATTGGTTTACGCCATGCAAGTTCTCCTGCAAGTTTTAGCCATTTTGCATGTTGGCCAATCATAGAATCTACCACGCGAATAAACGCTTCGTAACTTGCAAACATACCGTGCCTACCCGAAAGAATATACCCTTCAAGCACACCTTCACAAAAATGCTCACTCAAATAGGAATCTAGCACCCTACCATCGGCAGATAGGTATTCGTCGGTACTTACGGTTGGAAGTTCAAACGTACGGTTTTCTTCTTCAAAAACATGGTACAACCTATTGCTCATAGCCTCATCTGGGCAAAATATACGGTAGTTTTTACTTGCTTCGTTTAGTTTAAAAATATCTCGAATATATGCGCTTAACGCAAGCATGTCTTGCGCCTGCACCTTGCCATGCCCCGTAAATTTCACGCCATATTTTTTCACGCTTGGTAATTTTAAAGTTTTTAACAATTCACCGCCATTGGCCACAGGGTTTGCACTTATACGCTTTTTACCCTTTGGCGCCATAGCACGAATTTGCGGAAGTAATTTTCCGTTTTTATCAAACAATTCTTCTGGGTGATAACTTTCTAACCATTTTATTAATATTTCAAACCCGTTGGTATCGCTAAGCGAAACAGGTACTTGATGCGCACGGAAATTGCCTTCCACCTTTTTTTGATTCACCATTTTAGGCCCCGTCCACCCTTTTGGTGTACGTAATACAATCATTGGCCAAACAGGGCGCACTACCTGTTTATTTTTACGCGCTTGTTTTTGTATGGTTTGAATTTCTTCTATGCATGCGTCCATGGCTCTTGCCATTTTTTCATGCATTTGCATATAATCGTCCCCTTCTACAAAATAAGGTCGCCAACCTAACCCGCTAAAATATTGAAACAATTCTTGTTTAGAAATACGTGAAAGCACGGTTGGGTTACTAATTTTATATCCGTTTAAATGTAAAATAGGCAACACTGCCCCATCGGTTTTAGGGTTTAAAAATTTATTGCCATGCCAAGAACAAGCCAGTGGTCCTGTTTCGGCTTCGCCATCGCCAATGGTTACCGCGGTAATAAGATTTGGGTTATCGAGCACTGTTCCAAACGCATGTGCTAAAGAATAGCCAAGTTCTCCGCCTTCGTGTATAGACCCTGGAACTTCTGGCGCTACGTGGCTACTTGTGCCCCCTGGAAACGAAAAGTTTTTACACAATTTTTCTAGCCCTTTTTCATCTTGCGTAAACTCTGGATATACTTCGGTATAGGTTCCTTCTAAATATGCGTTCGATATAAAAAAGTTGCCACCATGACCCGGCCCCGCAATCAACATCATATTTACGTTGTGCGCTAAAATAGCACGGTTTAAATGCGCATATACAAAGTTTTGCCCAGGGCAAGTACCCCAATGGCCAACTAACCTTGGTTTAATATCACTTTCCTTTAAAGGTCGTTTTAAAAGTGCATTTTTTTGTAAATATAATTGCGCTGCCGAAACATAGTTGGCGGCACGCCAATATTTATGTACATTTTCTAAATATTTTTTACTTAAGAAATAATTGTTATTCACTTGTTTCACCTCATTATTTAGTATACAAATTTTGTTCATAATGCGCAAACATTATGCGTGTTTATACAAAACTTTCACTCTTGCCTTATATTTTATGAAACAAAATTTTTTTATGTTTGCAAAAAGCACCTATTTTGGGTATACTAAGCATATGCTTACACAACAAAACTTTTCTAAACCATTAGTTGCTTGGTACAAACAACATAAACGAGATTTGCCTTGGCGTAACACCAAAGACCCTTACGCTATTTTCGTGAGCGAAATTATGTTGCAACAAACGCGGGTAGAAGCTGTAAAAAAATATTATGCGCCTTTTATACAAAAATTTCCTACAACCAAAGCGCTTAGCAATGCTTCCCAAGAAGAACTTTTGCGTGCTTGGCAAGGCTTAGGGTATTACAGACGCGCAAAAAACTTACAACGCGCGTGCATGCAAATAGAAACTGAATACAATGGGCAATTCCCTACAACACAAAAAGAACTGTCTTTATTGTATGGCGTAGGCTTGTACACATCGTGCGCGGTAGCAAGCATTTGTTTCAACGAGCGCGTACCCGCGGTAGACGGCAATGTACTACGCGTGTTTGCCCGAGTAACCGCACTACCAGATAATGTTTTATTAGAAAAAACCAAACAAAACGTATATCAACAACTTTTACCGCTAGTACCTAAAGAAGCGGGAAGTTTTAACCAGGCGTTTATGGACTTAGGTTCTAGCATTTGCTTGCCCGCAAACCCCTTGTGCCAGCATTGCCCTTTAGCAAGTGTATGTAAAGGCAAACACAACCCGACAGCATTCCCTGTACGTGAAAAAAAGCAAAACAAGCCTGCCTTTCATAAAACGGTTGCCATTCTATATTACAAAGATGCAATCTGCATAGAAAAACGCAAAGACGATGGACTTTTAGCGGGTATGTATGCCTTCCCGAACCTAGATGGGTGGCTGACCGAAGCCGAGGCCACCGCATGGGTAGAAAAAAACTTTGGCGATGTACAAGCCCTAACCCAGCAATACCATAAAAAACATATTTTTACGCACCAAATATGGAATATGCGGGTGTATGTATTTACACTTTCTTCCATAAAAACCACTTCATTTGTGCCCGATATTTCTGCTTACCCTATACCTACAGCATTTTTAAAATGTTTGCCATAAAAAAAGCCTCTAAACAAGCGACTTTTTTTATAATTTCTAAACAACGAAATACTTCTAAACACCTTTTATTTTTATATAAAAAATTATTTTAAAATCGGACCTGATTTCATATTCCTAACACAACGAAGCATTAGTAGACGTCAAACTATTTTATAACTTTTAAATCATCAATTTTTACAGAGATACAATCACCATAATATTCCCCGTTTTGGTCTATACCAGAAAAATCAACTTCTACATAATCTTGTATAGCGAAATTTTCCATTACACAACCCTTATCCCCTTTATGAATTCCGTATTTTGCATATTTATGGTCTTCTACTAATAATTCAACCATATCATATGCTTTTATTTTTAAAGGTTCTATTTTAGTTTTTGCTTGTGTTTTTATAGTATCCAGTTTTGATATCAATTCTTTTAATATATTATCTGGTAGTTGTTCTTTTTCTGCAACAACATCACAAGTATATATTTTCGCAATAATATAATCACCTTGATTTTCTGGATTAAAAAATAAAACATCTAATGTATCAAAATTATATTTAATTACAATGCCGTGCATATCTTTTACTAAATTGTATTCTTTATATGGTTTTTCATTTTTTAGTAATATTAAATCAAATTTTTTCATTTTATCCAACCTCCAAATGGCGTAATATTTCTAATTTTACCTTCTGGGCAAAGCATCCAGCCACTATAAAACTTTTTCCCTTTTAAGTCTGTCGGTATTGCCAATCTTTGCCCTCTTCTATCAAGATTCTTTAATTTATAATTTCCAAGCAAGTATTGCTTTAATGCTTGTCTGCAATATTCTTTTTTTAAATATTCAGAATCTTTAACTGAATATCCTAAGTCGTAAAAAATTTTATTTTTCCCTTTAGAATCTCTTACATTCTTGAATACATATTCAGTAAATTTTGCAATATCACATTCGGCATAAGATTTGTTTTCCACTTTTGAAAATGAAATATCCTTTTTTCTACAATCACAATGTTCATGCAATGGCTGTTTAGGTCTATTGGTATCTAATAGATAACAACCATCTAGTGCAGAGCAACTCATGCAGTGCGCAAATATTGCCATTAAATTTCTCAAGATTTCCCTGTACCATTCTGGTTTGTTAGGTATTAAAAAATGATCCCATTCAATCCACCTATTATAGCTTAAATTTTCATTCTCATCAAACCGTATAAAATCATCAAATATACTCATATTATATTATATCTCCTTTTAAAATGCAAAAGGTTGAAGACCTCTGTTATCTCCAACCTTTTTAGTTACATTATATCATTAAAATTTTTCATATTTGCCCTAGTGTGCCATAATTTTTTTATTGTTTTTGTAATTTTTTTTATCTTTGCTTTTCATCTTCATATAGTTGTATTAAAATTTTTGTTTAATTTTTGTATTGTGTTGCGTATATATTTATCAGTAAAGCTATTAACCATTTTTTCGTTGAAATGATTAAACATACGTTTGTATTTGTTAAGTCATAATTTTCTCTAACAAAGTTGTTGTACTAAAAAAACATATTTTTACACACCAAATATGGAATATGCGGGTGTATGTATTTACACTTTCTTCCATAAAAACCACTTCATTTGTGCCCGATATTTCTGCTTACCCTATACCTACAGCATTTTTAAAATGCTTGCCATAAAAAGAGGTCGCTTGTTTAGCGACCTTTTTGTTGATTTATAAACGATTCCGTAATGAAATGTTCTTTTTGTTCTTCCACAAAATCTTTGGCGAACTGCTCTACCAACCTAGGGTGATTATCGTCTCCGGTGTATCGTCTGCTGGCATACAACATAACCCTTGGGGAACTTTCTTCTTGTGCTTGTATGTACCACTCGTCACCCTTTTTTACCATTTGCACTTCATCAAAATAATAAGCTGTGTACTCAGAAAAATCTTCATCATCACTCCACGATTCGCCGTCTTGAATTCAGCCATGTGCACGCGCCCACGTTTCAAACAAAACAATATCTTTTCGAGCTATTTCTTCTACCTGCATGGCAAGCATGCAACTGCCAAGCAACTCCCTCATGTTTACATACATTTTATTCTCCTTTTTGCACACTATTTACAAGCGTTTTAATTTCTTCATGAATTTCTTCAATCGTTTTTATGGTGTCATTTGCATGCACACAATCCACGATATTCCAGCCTAAGGTTTGTGCCATTTCCATACCTACTTTATACGCGTTAGTTAAGTGCGAAATATCGGCTTCGTGAATATCTTTGCTTTCGCCATTTTTAAGTTCTACACGCGCATGCGCTAATTCTAAACTTTTCTCTACCGGCATATTTAAAAAGATAACCATATTGGGTTGTGGCAAACACAACGTTTTATATTCTAAATTCACCAACCACTCTACAAAACTTTTTCTTTCTTCTAGGCTGGCTAGTTTGCTTGCCTGGTGCAATAAGTTGCTTTCTACATAACGATCAAAAATAATTGTATACCCTTTTTCATAATATGGTTTTATTTTGTTGTAATACGTGCACAACCTATCTGCCGCAAAAAGTACAGAAGATTGATATGCAGAAAACTCGCCTGCATGTTCCACAAGTTCTCCACCCAAGTACATTTTTACAGGCCCACTTGATGGACTTTGATAATTAGGAAAACTTTGTGAAATAACATGTTCGCCCTTTGCTTGCATGTATTCTAACAGTTTTTTTGTTTGCGTTTGCTTGCCTGAACCATCGGTACCTTCAATGGTTATAATAAACCCTTTATTTATCACTAACGCTCTCCTTCTCTTCTATAAATTTTGCCAGTTCTTGAAAAATACCTTTATAGCAACTTTTGCCATATTGCATAAATTTTTGAGCAACGCTTGTATATCCTTCTTTTTCCATTGCTTGTAATTCGGCATTGGTTTTTAATTGCTCATGCATTCTGGTTGGGTCAAATGCATCTCCATACATGTAGGCCTGAATTACCGCCTCAAGTTTATCACACATGTAAGCAAATTGCGCCTCGGGCGTAGTTCTACTATCAAATTCATGAA
This sequence comes from uncultured Clostridia bacterium, assembly GCA_944362705.1. GTDB lineage: Bacteria > Bacillota > Clostridia > Christensenellales > UBA1242 > CALVTO01. Next base: position 290,453 of record CALVTO010000002.1, read on the forward strand.
CATAGGCCAATATTTGGTCTTTATTCATGTAGTTTGCAAACAACTCTGCCATTGCCTTTTGGGCAAGTTCCGCTTTGCTTGCATACTCTGCCTGAAATGGGGTTAAATCGCCAATTAAGGCTTCTTCCGTTTCATGAAGGGCTAGCATAGTAAATACCCTTTCCATATTTATATTTTGTTTTTGTGTGGCAAAAATACTTGTTGCTAAGGCACATGTGCCAAACACATGCTCCGCTACACTTTCCGCGCGCACCGTAGGCTTTAGTCCCCAATGAATCCAACCTGTTCTTGGCAATGTTTTTAATTTGTGTAATACACTATATAACTGAAAAATTTTTTCAACTTGTTTCATAACAACCTCACTTCTGTTACTATACCACAAACTCTTTTTTGTACAAAATAAAAAAGAACGGGGTGCCCCATTCTTTTATAAAGTAATTTCTTCGGTATCTTCGGTGCCGTCTTCTTTTCTATGAATCATACGCCCTTTTAATGGTGATTTTGAGCGAATAATTAAACCGTTTCTATCGCCAGATTGTTGCATGTCTGGGTTTTGATCGTAAGATAGGCATAATATGTGGTCAATATAGTTCGCCATTTCTTTACCGCAATCTTTATTTTTTTCTACCGCATCTTCAACGTCGCCCACAGTTGGTTTTTCTATGCTTTCTTCTCTTTTTAACACCCTAGGCATTTTTGCACCTACAAAAATAGATAACAATTCATCGGCTTGTTGCAAGTATTGCATGCCTTGTGCATTGTTTTTACGCAATACCGCGTTAGACGCTTTTACCAATAATTCATTTAGTTCATACAACGCTTGTTTATATACGTTTTTCTCTTCGTCCGAAACGCCTACTTTAAAGTCTTCTTCCATCACTTTTTCTAGTGCTAAGAAAAAGTTTTGATATTGCTTGTTATCTACCCATGTATAGTTTATATAATAGTGGTTATTTGCCGACGCAAGTTTTAAAGCACCATCTTCCAATTTAGGCAAAAGCATAGTGCCCACTTTACTAAATGTTGTTTCGGCATCTATATCTCTTAATTTAACAATACGTAAAGGGTTCTTTTTGTTTGTATAGGTTACATCGGCAAAAAATGCTATGTCTTTTTGCGCTTTTAACATGCTTGCTATTTGTGCGGGGCTAATACTTCTTGCAGATATAAGTTCTTGCACTTTTTTACGCTCTTTAATTAGTTTTTGTATATACTTTTCGGCCTTTTCATCACCTTGCGTGTAACTTACCAACTCGTATAATTCAGCTAAACTTTTCTCGGCTTTTTCTAACCCGTTAGATGTCGACAGCAACACCTCTTGCATACTCTCTAATGTTTTTTCTTGCAAAAATAGACTTGCATTATCTATTTCTGGCACAGAAGCAATGTTGCTGTGTTTTAAAATGTTTACAATGTTTTGATTCATACCTTCACCTCGTTTGTGTTTGTTTTTTAAGTATACGTCAAAAAACGGCTTTGGTCAATAGGGTTCCCAAAATTCTATGTATAAACTTTATATGCCTGATAGTTTTACAAAGTATATGATGTTATGGTAGTATAATAAAAAGGAAAAAGTTTATGAAAAAACATTATCAAAATACAATAGAAGAAACACTAACCCAAGTACAAAGTTCTACGGCTGGTTTAACAAGCAAAGAAGCTACACAAAGAATGGAAACCAATGGCAAAAATGTTTTAAAAGAGAAATCGAAAAAAAGTCCATTTAAAATTTTTATAAGCCAGTTTCAAAACATGATGATACTTCTGCTTATTTTAGTTGGCATTGTTTCGCTTGTATACTCTATTGTTACGCATGAAAGCGTTATAGAGGCCATTGTTATTTTTGCTTGCGTACTAGTAAACGCACTTATGGGGTTTGCGCAAGAACTAAAAAGCGAAAACGCCATAGAAGCGCTGAAAGATTTAACCGTTTCAAAAGTACAAGTAAAGCGTGACGGCGCTTGGGTAGAAATTGACGCCACCGAACTTGTAACAGGCGATATCATTATGCTTGAAGCGGGCGATAAAATTCCAGCAGACGCACGCGTTATGAAAGCCATTCAAGCAAAAGTAGATGAATCTATTTTAACCGGCGAAAGTATTGCTGTAGAAAAAACGGAACAAGCCATTGCAAAAAATGTTATGCTACAAGAGCAAACCAACATGGTGTTTTCCGGAACGGTTTTAGTAAACGGAAAAATTGAAGCTGTGGTGGTTGCCACAGGAATGGATACCGAAATAGGAAAAATTGCGGGTGGCTTAAATACAAAAGACGATGCCCTTACCCCACTACAAGTAAAGGTAAAAAAAGTAAGTAGTTTTATTACAGTCATTGCCTGCGTGCTTATTGCCGTAGCGCTTTGTTACGGTTTAATAAAAAAGCTAGATGCTATTTCTATTATTATGCTTTGCATTTCTATGGTGCTTGCCTCGGTTCCAGAAGTGTTACCCGTTTCTATTACCGCCACCTTAACCATTGGCGTTCAGCAAATGTCAAAACGTAAAACTGTAGTGAAACAACTTGCTGCTATTGAAACGTTAGGCGCTACGCAAATTATTTGCACCGATAAAACAGGAACCATTACCACCAACCAAATGACGCTTGTTGAAATTTACGCGAACGATACCTTGTATAAAAATGTCAAAATGCCACATAAACATTTCGAAATGTTAGAAAATGTGCTTGCGCTATGTAACACCACCGAACACGATGTAAAACATAAAGGTGAATTTATTGGCGACCCTGTAGAAATCGCCTTAAGCAAATATTTATACAACAAAAATATAAATATAGATACCGTAAGAAACAACTACCCACGCATTGGCGAAATTCCGTTTGATTCTACTCGAAAAATGATGAGCACCATACACGAAATAAATAACCAAACATGTATGCTTACAAAAGGAACCCTTTCAGAAATTCTTGCAAAAAGTAAACAATATATAAAAAACGGAAAAGTTTTATCTTTAACAAAACATGCGAAACACAAGTTTTTAACCAAAGAACAATACATGAGCAAAAAATCATATAAAGTTTTAGCGCTTGCTTATAAACCTATTGAAAAGAAAACTTCTTATACTACAGAAGATGAGCAAGATTTTGTTCTTATTGGCATAGTAGGCATGATTGACCCTCCAAAAGACGGCGTTAAAGAAGCGGTGCAAAAATGCATGGAAGCCAAAATGAAACCAATTATGATAACCGGCGACAGCTTAGCAACGGCACTCGCTATTGCTAAAGAAGTTGGCATTGCTAAAGAAGACGCGCAAGGTGTAGAAGGTAAAGTTATTGATAATTTATCCGACGATGAGTTAAAACGTTTTGTTAAAAAATACACGGTTTTTGCGCGCGTTACGCCTGACCACAAGGTGCGTATTGTGCGCGCATTTCAAGCAAGTGGAAAAGTTGTTGCTATGACGGGCGATGGTGTAAACGATACCCCTGCTTTAAAACTTGCCCACGTTGGCGTTGGCATGGGTAAAGCCGGCACCGATGTTACCAAAAGCGTGGCCGACATTATTTTAATGGACGACAGTTTTTCTACCATTGTAACAGCCGTTGAAGAAGGACGTCGCATTTACCACAATGTATTGCGCACCATTCTTTATAACCTTTCGAGTAACTTTGCAGAAATATTCTTAATTTTATTTGGCATGATCATAAGCATGGATATTATTTCGCCGTTACATATTTTGTATATAGATATTGTTGCCGATACGCTTCCATCGATTGCTCTTGCGTTTGAAAAAGATAATAAAAACAGCATGAAACAAAAACCGCATGGCCTAGATAGACGCATTTTTACACCATTTATGAACGCTTCTATTATAGGCTCAGCACTTATTGAAGCAGCTATTTCTTTAGGCGTATTCTTTGTAGCAAAAAACATGTACGGCTACGCCGTTGCACAAACCTTAGCGCTTCTTTCGGTGGTATTTACGGAATTTACTTTTACCTACAACTGCAAAGAATTAAAAGGCTTTGTGTTTAGCAAAGGCCTGTTTGATAACAAATATATCAATGTAAGTATTTTACTTTTATTTGTTGTGCAAATTCTTGTATTCTTTACCCCTATTGGCGTAGTGTTTGGGCTAACCACCATAACTGTTACACAATTTTTAGCGGTTTTAGGTGTTAATATTGTAGGCTTCTTTATGATAGAAATTTTAAAACCAATACTTGCCAAATGCTGTAAAGATAAGTAAAACACTTTAATCATTGTACATAAAACGCTTTTAAATTTTTAAAAAGTATATAACAAAAAAACAAGGTCTTATGCCTTGTTTTTTTAACGCGCGCGTGCGCTATCATTTTTCTTTTTCACATCAAAAAACGTATTAACAAAATTTTCCATAAACGCGTCGTTAAATATTTGTTTTACTTTTTATCTCACTTTGCATGTTAAAAAATATAGTATCAGGTATTTTTAACATGTTTTTTTCTCTTGTTTGCTGCACATCACTTTTGCAATGAAAATCACTACCCCCGGTAATAAGCAACCCGTGTTGTTTTGCAAAATTAACTAAATATGCATTTTTTTCTTTACTATCCACTGTATAGTGATAACACTCTATACCATCAATGCCTTTCTTTACACATTTTTGCATAATTTCATCCATATGACTTGCATAATGGTAAGGATGTGCTAAAACAGCAATTCCATGAAATTTTTTTTGAATAAGCCGAATCATTTTTTTGTAACTTGGATAATACCCCTTAGGGCTAATAAACATAGAACATTTAGGGTTATTGAGCCCCAGCCTTAAAAACTTACCAGAAGAAACCAACATGCCCGGTTCTTCCTTTAAAAGTTTCGTTTTTAAACTTTCTTGTGCTAAAACCGCTTCATACATAACATCTACGGGGTCACGCTTATTTTCTTCTGCAAAAACAACCTTATACCCTAATTTTTTAAATATTTTTGAGCCATGCTTCACACGCATTGCTTGCATTTTTTCTTCTGGTACGCCATGTTTATCTAAGTATTTTTTTGCAGCAACAATATCTAAGCCGTACCCCAATATTTCAATCGGGTGCTTGCCTACTCTACATACAAATTCACACCCTGTTATGTATTCCATAGAATACTGTTTTGCCAACTGCAAAGCTTCTTTATTAAAATAAAAATCTACCGTATCGTGATCGGTAACAGAAAAATATTTTACACCATGTGCATGTGCAAATTTTACAAACTCTACAGGAGAAAGTTCTCCATCGGAACAAGATGTATGCGTGTGCATGTCGCAACTTGAAAAAATCATAGAGCCTCCTTTATGTTCTTAAACACTGACATTGTACGTTTTCTAACTTTATAAACATTTAAATACGTCAACTTATGTCTATGTGTTTTTGAAAACACGTATTAAACAGTGTTTTTTACTAATATTTCTTACTTTACATGAAAATAAAAAAAATAACAACTTAAAAGTTGCTATTTTTCTCTGTTTTTCATGATGATTTTCTTTTACTTTCTTCTATAATACATTGTATTGTTTCTAAATTTTCATCTATGTTTATATCCCAATTTGTTTGTAAAATTTCTTCAACCGTTCTGCCTTCTTTATTTTTAAAGTTTGCATATTTTGGGTGTTTTTAAACTGCGTAATTGACCAAAAACCAAAACAAATAAATGACAAAAATGAGATTAAAACCTTTAATGGACTTTTCTTATGGTAATGCTTGTATGAAATTTATAAATCATATATAATAAAATCGATGATTAGGAGGAAAAATATGGATATAACTTACGTTACTGGAAACAGCTATAAAGTTGAATTGGCAAAAAGAATCCTTGGGCCACATGGGGTAAATGTATTGCAAAAAAAAATTCACTGCCCTGAAATACAAGATGATGATATAACAAACGTATCAAAATACTCTGCAAAATACGCCGCAAACGAGTTAAACATGCCTGTAATTAAGAATGATAGCGGACTTATGGTTGAGGCTTTAAAAGGTTTTCCAGGACCTTATACTTCATATATTGAAGACACAATAACAGAAGTTGGTTTGTTGAAATTGATGCAATCTGAAACAAATCGAAAAGCTTGCTTTATTGAAGTAATTTCTTACTGCGAGCCCGGCAAAGAACCAGTATCTTTCGTTTCATATACCAACGGAACAATCGCCACAGAACTTAGGGGGAAATATGGTTGGAGTTTTGATAAACTCTTTATCCCAGAAGGCAAAACAAAAACTCTTGCAGAGTTTGAAGATGATGAAAGATGGAAGTTCTGGTCAGATGATGCATACCTTCAATTAAAAGAATATTTAAAAAATCTTAAATAACCAAAACTTAACAATTGATGATGTTGGGGATGTAATAAACTCCGATATCATTGCTAATAGATTTAGAACACTATTAAGAAAAAAATCATCTTAAACATATTCGTTTTTACGATTTAAGACATAGTTGTGCCAGTTTGTTAGTTGCAAGCAAAGTCCCTATGAAAAATATTCAAGAATGGCTAGGTCATTCAACAACTTATTAAAGAGCAAGAAGAACAAGAACGCATAGAAAAAGAACGAGAAGAAAAGCGTAAACAGAAAAAGCGACAACAAGCAGAAATGTAAAAATCTTGCAAAAAACACTTTATAATAAGATATAATATTGCACGATAATAAACGGCATTTTGCAAAAATTTGGAACAAATTCGTGACAAATTCGTAGACATTGCCAATGTGTAAATGTTTTTAATAAAAAAATAAACAATTTTAATTGAAAAAATTTGAACCCACAAGTTGAGATTTAAGTCTTGATTTGAGGGTTATTTTTTTGCCATAAATAAGAACCTGCGTTGCAGAACCTTGCGTAAACTAAAAAAAATCTAGCGAAACCTAAAATCGCTAGATGTCCCTAAAATAAAGGAATTTTTGGTGCACCACGAGGGACTCGAACCCCCAACACCTGGTTCCGAAGACCAGTGCTCTATCCAATTGAGCTAGTGGTGCATGCGTATACTATATGCTCATAGTATACGTTATTTTTTTATGTGTTTCAAGCGTTTTTGTTCTCCACCTTGTTGTTTTGTGCTACATCTATTTTTGTTGGCAACAGCTCTTGCTCTGCTTTTTTATAATATGTTACGTACATAATTAAAGAAGGCACTAAAACAATAAGTATAACCCCTAAACTTATAGCAAACGCAAACCCTAAATTTAGTTGTTCTACAATAAAGCTTGCTAATAACGAAAAAATTGTGCCACCTAAATTTTCTGCCAAAAAGTAATAACTATATACCCTTTCTAAACTTGTACCGCTAAAACAATTTGTCATGGTGTTTTTAATATTTAGTCTGTATGGGTTTCTAGTTACATACATAACGGCAATACCTATCATCATAAACACAAGCTTAACCGCAAAAGATGCCGGAATAAAAAAAGTAACCGTCATTAATATTATAGAGCACATAAACCCTGTGATAGAAATAGGTAAAAATTTCCAGCCTAGTTTTTTCTCAATTTTAAAAGAAAGCATGTTGACGCCTGCCGTCAAAATTTTAACTGCGCAATACACCCACCCCATAACAACTGACGTTGCACCAATATATTGAAGCAATAATTGCGCCGAACTAGCAAATGTTTCTGCTGCACCCCAAAATGCAAATGCAACTAACGAAATGGCAACAGCCAATCTTTTTAATGTTTTTGCTAAATCTTTTTGCAAAGCACTCTCTTTACGGCGTCGAATGGTTCGTTTTTCTTGAATATAGTTGTCTTCCTTGCTTATTTTTATAAAATAAGTTGTTATAAACCCAATCAGCAACAACCCTGAACTAATATAGTAAGATATATACGGGTTAAATTGAAATAAGTAACCAGCAATCATGGCGCTTGACGCTTCCATAATCCACCAAGCCGCACTTGCCCTACCTTCTAATTTAGATACCTCGTTTGTATCGCTGTCTTTACATATTACCTTTAATAGCGAAGTGGAATTTAAGGCTAATACTTGGCCACCCACAGCCTTTAACATAGTTAAAACACATAAAATATAAAAATTTTGAACATACATAAACGCAAAAAAGTAAAGTATAAATGCAATAATGCCAATTCTTAACCGATTTAAAATAGACACTTTTCGCAACATGTAATTTAATGGAAAAGTTAATAGGGTTACAAACAATAAATCTACGGAGGTTATAAATAAAACTTGCGAAAAAGAATACCCCTTAATTAACGTTAAAAACATTGTTTCAAGTGTGTAATAAAACAAAATATCATACGTAACGCAACGAAATACTATAAATAACTTTTTATTTGCTTCCATACGTACGAGTATAAAATTTTTTTAAAAAATTTGTCAAATTTTTTATGTTAAATTAAACCTTTAAGTTCTCGCTTTTGCTCGTTTGTTATCCGATAACTTTCGCAAGCCTTCTGCACCGCCTTACGCTTAACCCAAGCATCTATATGCGCCGTTTGTAAAAACAGTTTGGTTTGGTTATAAAAATGAATGAGTGCTTCGCATAAAAGCCAGGCTTTTGCCATATTTACGTAATACAAATTCTCTCCATACATTTCTACATTTTTTAATATTTGCGTTATATAAGGTTCTTGTAAAAAATATTTCATTTGCACAAGCAAAAACCAGCGCTGTTCAAATTCTGTACCATGGGAAAAATACGGTAACTCTTGCCAAACCTCTTGCAAATGTTGTTTATAAAACGAACAAGCACTTACCAATGTATCTGTTTCTGCCCAACAAGTACATGTGGGTAAAAGCTTTTTTATAAGCGTTTGCTTTTGTGTAAAAGGCAACAAACTATACGCAACAGCACACCCATATAGAATTTTTTCTTCCATATAACAAAAGTTTTCTATTTGGCTATGCATTTGCGCAAAGTTATTTTGTTGCGCTAGTTTTTTTGCAAGCAGTTTTATTTGTGGAATTCTAACGCCAAGTACTTTGGTTTGCCCAGGATTTAACTTTTTCGAAAATTGCTGATACTCAACTTCGACATAAGGTTTTAACATTTCATACAATATCGTTTTCATATATATACTATACCATACTTTTTTGTATTTGAAAAATATATAAAACCTTTACCTTCAATGTATGGAAATTCGAAAAAATATAACATTTTTTTATTTTGCAGACTTCACTTTTTTGTTTATACTATAAGTATGAGCTTGTTGGAAGAAGACAATTTAACCGTAGAAGAAGCAGAACAAATGGCCGGTCACACCGTAAAACACGAGAACGAAAAACATCGTTCTTCCTTTTTAGCTGTTTTACTTGCGGTATTTGCTGTATTGTTTGTAACAAGTGTTTTTATAACGCAAATTTATTTAACCCCTATGGTTGTTATTGGAGCAAGCATGCAACCAACAATAAACGCTAAGTACCAAGAAATTGTGGTAAATGGGCAAACACAATATAAATATACCGATACCGTTTATCTTCGAGAAAAATCAACCTACAACCGTGGCGAAATTGTTGTTGCTAACGTTCAATCTTATAAACAAGAAGAAAACGCCGATTATTATATAAAACGCGTAATTGCCCTGCCGGGCGAAACAGTGCGCCTTATACCACAAACAACGGGTTCAAATATTTATATTATTCAAATAACCGATACAAATGGAAACACATTTTTATTAAACGAAACATATTTAAGCGAACCTATGCAAATTGTAATTGACGTTTCGGCTTACCCTTGGTATACCAAGGTTATAGAAGAAGGTATAACGCTAGAAAAAGACCAATACTATTTGTTAGGAGATAATCGCAAAGTTTCGGAAGATAGCCGTTTCTTAGGGCCAATATCTGTAACGCATATAACCGGCCATGTTGTATTACACGTACCATATGGTAGAACATTGTTTTACGCTATTTTACAAAAAATATTTGGTTAAAAGGAGGAAGCAAACCATGAATATTCAAATTACATCAGATACAAGTTGCGATTTATCAAAGGAGTTACTCGAAAAAAATAATATTAAAACCATTCCTATTGTTGTGTTGTTAGGTGATAAAGAATTATACGATGGCGTGAATGTACAGGTAGAAGATTTATTTACCTACGTTCAAGAATCCAAAAAACTACCTAAAACCGCCGCAAGAAGCAAGGAAGAATACAAAGAATTTTTTGAACAGTTTACCAATAATGGTTCTACCGTTGTTCACATTGGGTTATCTTCACAATTGTCAGTTTCTTACCAAAATGCGGTAGATGCCGCCAAAGAAATTGGTGAAGATAAAGTTTTTATTGTAGATAGTTTATCGCTTTCTACAGGCATTGGTTTGCTTTTATTGCATGCAAGCGAACTTGTACGCAAGGGAAAAACCGCAAAACAAATTTATGAAATAGAAACCGACCGCGCGAAAAGTGTACAAGCATCTTTTGTGGTAGATACACTTGAATATTTGTATAAAAACGGCCGATGCTCAGCGCTGGCTATGTTTGGCGCTAACCTTTTAAAAATTCACCCAAGTTTGCAACTTATAGAAGGCAAAATTGTACCAACACAAAAATATCGCGGAAAAATGGATATGATTTTGAAAAAATATATCGACGATAGTTTAGCTAAATTTTCAAACCCCGATACCACGCGTTGTTTTGTTACGCATTCAAGCGCCGACCCTAGTTTGGTAGAAGAAATTGTTATGTATGTGCAATCGAAAAATATATTTAAAGAAGTTTTGGTAACCGTTGCAGGCCCAACCATAACCAGCCATTGTGGTAAAGGAACGTTAGGCTTATTATATATTAACGACGGAGGCCGTAGATAATGCGAAAATTTTTAGCTTTTGCTTGTGTACTCTTTCTTTCTGTTTGCGTGTTTACAGGGTGTAAAACCAAAGACCCTAGCATACATATGTCTACCTATTTTCAAAACACGGTAAGCGTAAGTTATATTGATAATAACAAAGAAACCACTTCATCACTTGCTTTAAGCACGTTTACAACCAACACAAAACCTACATTAAAGCAATACACAAGCCTACAACTTACAGGAAACAGTGTTTGGTTATATGGCATGTATATAGAGTATATTTTATTTGATATTGTTGCCACACAAAATGCGGAAATTGGCTTTACCTTTACCCTAACCAATCTTACCACAGGTAACGACCAAAGCATTACTACTGGTACAAAATCTTATACAGAAAATATGTTGATTGATGCAAAAACATCAGTTCAAACCAAACGCATTGAAATTAACGATACCGTTGCCTCTAACAGTGTAAGCACGCTTTTAAAATTTGTTTGCACCACACAAGAAATTTTTCAAACAAACGGCATTTATAACAACTTTGGATACGCCATTTATAACATACGCGTTGTTGGTGAACATAAATAAAATAAAACAATTACACATATAAAAAAACAGGTAAAATAGTTGCCTGTTTTTATTTTAAAAAAATATATTTTCTTTTTTTATTTTTTTATTTTTTACAAAATTTTTATACTTTTATAAAAAATTACACAAAACCACACATAATTTGTTATATTTTTTATAATTTTTGCAAAAAAGTAAGCACCTTTAGCGTGCTTACTTTTTCTTTTTTTCCTTTTTGCTTTTGTATAAAACTTTTCGGTTAATTTATTTATTCTTCACTTTCTTCGCTATCAGTAAGCACTTCGTTTTCAACAGCTTCGGCATCGTATTCTGTTTCTACTGGTGTTGCATATTCTACACTTGCGTCTGGTGTTTCCACAAACCCTTCGGCTGGGTCGTTGACATCTTCGGCGTAACTGTCGGCAATAGCAACACAAACGACTTTGCTATCTTCTTTTAATTTCATAATACGCACGCCTTGTGTATCACGGCCAATTTTTGTAATGCTTGTTGCACGTAAGCGAATAATGGTTCCGTTATTTGCAATAAGCATAACATCTTCATTATCTGCTACTTGTTTTAAGTTAACCAACTTACCTGTTTTTTCATTAAATACACCCGCTTTTACACCTTTACCGCCACGCACTTGTAAACGATAGTCATCCGTGCTAGAGCGTTTTCCGTACCCTTGTTCGGTAATGGTTAAAATATCATGATCTGGTTTTAAAGCAATCATATCTACCACATAATCATTTGGGTTAAGTTTCATGCTCTTTACACCCATGGTATCTCTTCCTAGTGGACGCACTTCTTCTTCGCTAAAACGAATACATTTACCTTCGTGCGTTGCTGTTAATATATGGTCCGTGCCAGAAGTAATTTGCACGCTAATAAGTTCATCGTTTTCTTGCAAGCTAATGGCAATTTTACCAACTTTTCGAATGCTACGGTATTCATCTAACACCGTCTTTTTAATCATGCCGTTTTTGGTTGCCATAATTAAGTTTCCTTCGGTTTCTTGTGTAATAGGAATAACGGCGGTAACTTTTTCGTTTTCGGCAAGTTCTAATAAGTTGACAATAGCTCTGCCTTTGGCTGTTTTTTGTCCTTCTGGTATTTCATAGCCTTTAATGCTATATACTTTACCGAAGTTTGTAAAGAAGAGTACATCGTCATGCGTGCTCGTAATAAATAAGTTTTCTACAAAGTCATCTTCTTTGGTTTTGTGTGTAATTACGCCTTGTCCACCACGATTTTGCGTTTTATATTCGGCCACAGGTATACGTTTAATGTAGCCAAAATGCGTCATGGAAATAACAACATCTTCTTTTTCAATTAAATCTTCAATATCAATATCTGATACATCGGTAGAAATTTCTGTTATACGGTCGTTACCATATTTTTCTGAAATTTCTGTAAGTTCTTGCTTAATAATTTCTTTAATGCGTTCATCGCTTGCAAGAATGGCTCTGTATTCACTAATAACGCCTTTCAGTTGTTCTAACTCTTCGTTAAGTTTTTCAACTTCTAGGCTTGTTAAACGTTGTAATTTCATATCAAGAATTGCGTTTGCTTGTTTTTCGGTTAAAACAAATTTTTCTTGCAGGCTAGTAAGCGCTTCTTGTTTATCTTTACTCGATTTAATTACTTTAATAACTTCATCTATATACGCTAGCGCAATACACAAACCTTCTACAATATGCTCACGTTCTTCTGCGCGCGCCAAATCGTATTTTGTCCTGCGTGTAACAACGTCTTTTTGGTGCTTTATATAGTAATATAAAATTTCTTTGATGTTTAAAATTCTTGGTTCTTTACCTACAAGCGCTAAGAAATTTACGCCGTAAGATACTTGTAATTGTGTGTGTTTAAATAAAGCATTTAACACAACGTTAGCTTGATAATCTTTTTTAACATCAATAACCACACGCATACCCTTTCGGTCAGATTCTTCTTTAATATCGCTAATACCTTCTACACGTTTATCTTTTACAAGGTTTGCAATAGATTTAATAAGCTCTGCTTTATTTACTTGGTATGGTATTTCGGTAATAATAATGCGACTTTTGTTATCGGTTTCTTCAATATCGGTTACGGCACGAACGACAATTTTACCATTACCTGTACGATAGGCTTGTTTAATACCCGCCTTACCCATAATAATACCGCCTGTTGGATAATCTGGTGCTGGTAAAATATCACAAATTTCATCGATGGTAATTTCTGGGTTATCAAGCATAGCAATAATTGCATTGTTTACTTCTACCAAGTTGTGTGGTGGAATATTGGTTGCCATACCAACGGCAATACCATCAGACCCATTGACTAAAAGGTTAGGAAAACGCGCAGGCAACACGCTTGGTTGCTGACGTGTTTCATCGAAGTTTGGATAAAAATCTACGGTTTCTTTGTCAATATCGCGTAGCATTTCGCTGGCAATTTTAGAAAGCCTTGCTTCCGTGTAACGGTATGCAGCAGGGCTATCACCATCTACCGACCCAAAGTTGCCGTGCCCGTCTACTAATGGGTAGCGAATAGAAAAGTCTTGCGCTAAACGAACAAGTGCGCCATAAACGGCACTGTCGCCATGAGGGTGGTATTTACCTAAAACATCACCAACAACCAACGCGCATTTACGGTAAGGTTTATCACAGTATAGGTTGTTTTCGCTCATAGAGTACAAAATTCGTCTGTGCACGGGTTTTAAACCATCACGTACATCAGGAATTGCACGCGACACATTAACTGCCATTGCGTACGCAATAAACGACTTTTTTAACTCATCATCAATTTCTACCGGAATAATTTTGGTGTTATCTACAATTTTTTCTAATTCTGCACTATAATCTTTTTTCTTTGCCATACGTCACCTCTAAATATCCAAATCTTCTACTAAGGTTGCGTTTTGTTGAATAAACTCACGTCTTAATTCTGGTTTTTCACCCATTAAAATGGTAAACATTTGGTCTGCTTCAAACGCATCTTTCATATTGACTTGTAAAAGTGTTCTAAACTCTGGGTTCATGGTCGTGTTCCAAAGCTGTTCGGCGTTCATTTCACCTAAACCTTTATATCTTTGAATATCTACACCTTTTTCACCCATTTCTACTAGTTTTGCATTTTTTTCTTCATCGCTGTAACAATACACAATTTGTTTTCCACGTTGTAATTTATATAGTGGTGGTTGCGCAATATATACGTGCCCTTGTTCTACCATAGGACGCATATATCTAAAGAAGAATGTAAGCAATAAAATTCGAATATGACTACCATCGACATCGGCATCGGTCATACAAATAATTTTATCGTATTTTAGTTTTGTAATATCAAACTCGTCGCCAACGCCTGCGCCAAAGCATGTAATCATATTTTTAATTTCTTCACTAGAAAGTACGCGGTTTAAACGAGCTTTTTCTACGTTCAAAATTTTACCACGTAATGGTAAAATTGCTTGAAATCTACGGTCACGCCCTTGTTTTGCTGTACCACCTGCAGATTCACCCTCAACCAAATAAATTTCACAAAGTTTTGGGTCACGCTCAGTACAATCGGCAAGTTTGCCTGGAAGCGTTGTACTTTCTAAATACCCTTTTCTTCGGGTAAGTTCACGCGCGTTGCGCGCTGCTTCACGCGCTTTTTGCGCCGTTACACTTTTTAAAATAAGTTCACGTGCTTTATTTGGGTTTTCTTCTAAAAATGCGCCAAACACGTTTTCCATAGCTTTATCTACCGCGCCACGCATTTCAGAGTTACCTAGTTTTGTTTTTGTTTGCCCTTCAAACTGTGGGTTACGTAATTTTACTGAAATAACTGCAGATAACCCTTCTTTTACATCTTCACCGGTAAGTTTATCGGCGTCTTTTAACACTTTTAATTTATGACCATATTCATTGATAAGTTTTGTTAAAGATTTTCTAAACCCATCTACGTGTGTACCACCTTCTTCTGTGTTGATATTGTTCGCGTAAGCGTGAATGACTTCGTTATAAGAATCGTTATATTGAAAAGCAATTTCTACTTCGCCTTCTTTCAATTCTTGGTCGATATAAATTGGTTTATCAAACACAACTTCTTTACCTTTGTTCATTTGTTCAACAAACTCAACAATACCACCTTCGTAGTGTAATCTTTCAGAAAGATTTTTACGTTCGTCAATAGCATTTATAACAATACCTTTATTTAAAAAAGCAAGTTCGCGTAAACGACTTTTAATGGTATCGAAATTAAATTCTAGGGTTTCAAAAATTTCATCGTCTGGCATAAAAGTAACTAAAGTACCTGTTGCATCTGACGGCCCAATAATTGTAAGTGGACGTTGCGGAACACCACGATTAAACACTTGTTTATAATGGTTGCCGTTTTGAAAAACTTCTACTTCTAACCATTCCGAAAGTGCGTTAACAACGGAAATACCAACACCGTGTAACCCACCCGATATTTTATAGCCATCGCCACCAAATTTACCACCAGCGTGAAGTTTTGTTAAAACAAGTTCTACCGCGCTTTTCTTTTCCACTGGGTGAATACCTGTAGGAATCCCACGACCATTATCTAGCACCGAACAAGAACCATCGGCGTGAATAGTAACGGTTATTTCTGTACAATACCCTGCCAAAGCTTCGTCAATACTATTATCTACAACTTCGGTAATTAAATGGTGCAAGCCTTTTTCATCGGTAGAACCAATATACATACCTGGGCGTTTACGTACAGGCTCTAACCCTTCTAACACTTGAATTTGCGACGCATCATACGTTTTATCTACTTTTGTATTTTCAGACATAAAAAAACTCCTTAAAGCCAAAAATTTTTCTTTTTTTATTATATCACAGATATAATAATTCACAAACTTTTTTTGCCAGCAATTCTATGTTTTTCATAAAAAAAAT
Organism: uncultured Clostridia bacterium; assembly: GCA_944362705.1. Lineage (GTDB taxonomy): Bacteria > Bacillota > Clostridia > Christensenellales > UBA1242 > CALVTO01. The sequence continues at coordinate 306,629 of CALVTO010000002.1, forward strand.
ATCGTTTAAGGTTAAATTTTAGCCTTTAACGACATTTTCCTGTTTTTAAACACCCCTCTAACTACATTTGTTTTATAGAATGTATGGCGCCATTTTTAATTTTTATTTGTGTATAGCTTGTTTTTGGTTTAAATTTTAAACTTGTTCCTGTAATAATGGTTTGAAAATTTTGTAAAATATCATAGAGCGCTTTTTGACGTTTGCTATCTAACTCACTAAACACATCGTCAAGAATGAGTATAGGGTATTCCCCTATTTCGTTAAAAAACACTTCCATTTCCGCTAGTTTTAAAGAAAGAATAATGGAGCGTTGTTGACCTTGGCTTGCAAATATTTTTGCATCTTCTTTACCAATAAAAAATTTAATATCGTCACGGTGTGGGCCAATACTTGTGTACCCAAGCTCTATATCTTTTTGTAAATTAACTTGCAAACTTTTACGCATATGTTCTTCAATTTCTTGTGCAGAGTTTCCACCAAACCCTACATATTCCATACTAAGTGTTTCGTTTGGGCGCATAATATGCGATTCTTTAAAAAATTTTGACACACTTAACTTAGAAATAAACTTTCTTCGTGTTATAATAATACGAGAAGCGTAGTGCGCAAGTTGTGCGTCCCACACTTCAAGCTGTTGTTGTAAACTTTGTATGTTTTTTTCAAATTTTAAAAGTTTATTACGTTGACTTAAAACTTTTTGATATTGCATTAAACAATGGTAATACACAGGTGAAAGTTGTGAAATATCTCTATCTAAAAATTCGCGCCTTATTTCTGGACCATCTTTTATTAAACGCAATTCATCGGGTGTAAATAAAACCACTTTTACACAACCAATAAAATCTTGTACTCTTTTTATAGGTTCTAAATTGATTTCTAGTGTTTTATGCTTAGGTTCAAACCCTATAGCAATTTGCTGGTTGCCAAACTTCGTTTCTACATTTGCAAACACGGTAGCTTTCGGTTTTTCATATTGAATAAGCTCGGCTTCTTTACTTGTGCGAAACGATGTACTAAGCGCTAAACAAAAAATAGCTTCTATAATATTTGTTTTGCCTTGCGCATTATTGCCAATAAGTAAATTAATACCATGGGTAAATGGTATTTCAGCCTGAGAAATATTACGAAAAGAAGTTAGTTTTAATTGTTCTATACGCATAATTTTATTATAATAAAAAAGAGTGTTTTTGTCTAATAAAAAGTCTTGCAATTACTTGCTAAAAAACGAAATTCACTCTATACTATTAGAGAACTTAGGAGAGTGTTATGAACGAAAATTTTTCCATATACGATAATCGTTTAGAAATCAATTTAGATACATTTTGGCAAGAAGTACAAGAAAAAATTTCTCGCGAAATGACAGCTATTTCATTTGATGTTTGGATTAAAACATTAGAACCTGTTTCTTTGCAACAAAACACACTTGTTGTTTCTACACCAAGCGCTTCTAGTAAAAATGTGGTTTTAAATAACTATAAAACACTTATTGAACAAAAAATGCAAGAGGTTCACCCAGCTATTAACAAACTAGATGTTGTTATTAGTACAGAAGAAGAACTTATAAAAGAAGAATCTCATGCAACCGCTTCGGTAAAAGTGTTAGAAACACCAACGGTTTCGCAAGATAAAAAAAGTATGTTTAATCCTAAATATACATTCGATACCTTTGTGGTAGGTTCTAGCAACCAATTCGCTGTGGCTGCAGCAAAAGCTGTTGCTGAAAACCCAGGTAAAAACTATAATCCACTTTTTATTTACGGTGGTGTAGGTTTAGGTAAAACACATATTTTACATGCAATTGGTAACTATATACAACAAACACACCCAGAACTTAACGTTATTTATGTTACCATTGAACAATTTACCAACGACCTAATTGCCTCCATTCAAACAGGAAACAATAGTTCACAATCCGATTTCCGTAAAAAATATCGTACAGCCGATGTTTTAATTGTTGATGATATTCAGTTTATTATCAATAAAACAAGTGTACAAGAAGAATTTTTCCATACATTTAACGAATTAAACCAAGCAGGCAAACAAATTATTATATCAAGTGATAAACCACCTAAAGAAATTTATCCACTAGAAGAGCGTTTACGTAGCAGGTTTGAATGGGGTTTACTTGCAGATATTGGCTACCCTAGTTTAGAAACACGTATTGCTATATTAAACAAAAAAGCAGAACTAGAACGCATGAATGTATCAAAAGATGTTATTACTTATATAGCAGAAAGCGTAACCACCAACATTCGTGAAATGGAAAGTTTACTTGCTCGTGCCGTGTTTTACGCAGGTTTAATGGGTAAAAGCGTAGTTACTATAGAAACCGCGCACGAAGCTTTAAAAAATTATATTGTACAACAACAAGCCGATGTTGGTTTTGAACATATTTTAGAATGTGTTTCTAAATATTTCAATATAAACATTAAAGAATTAACTTCTAGAAAGCGTAATAAAGAAATTGTTAGTGCAAGGCAAATTAGTATGTATTTAATTACCGAAATGTTGTCTATGCCACTTGCAGCTATTGGTCAAATTTTTGGAAAAGACCATGCCACAGTTTTATACGCAAAGAATAAAATTGAAGAAGACATGAAGAAAAATAAAAAGCTAAAAATTCAAGTAAACGATATTAAACAAATGATTGCCGGAAAGTAAGTTATTAACAATTATTTAAAAACTTTTCACAATTATTAACAGGTTATTAACAATAAAAACCTACCAAATACCGTTAAAAATAGCACTTTTTAACTTATTAACAGCCCCTACTACTACTACTACTATTAAAAATATATATAAATTGAACGCGAAAGGAGACACATTATGAAACTTATTTGTGAAGGTTTAGACTTAAGCGAAGCCGTACTAAAAGTAATAAAAGCAACAGCTTTAAAAACAACAAACCCTATTTTAGAAGGTATTAAACTAAAAGCTGTAAACGATCAACTTATTTTAAGTGCAACCGACTTAGAATTAAGCATAGAAAAAACGATATCGGCCGATGTAAAAATTGAAGGCGAATGTGTTGTGCCAGGTAAGTTCTTTGCCGACTTTGTGAAAAAACTTTCTAATGAGAAAATAGAACTAACGCTTAACGAACAAAAAGTATTAAAAATTAAATATACCGATAGTGAAGGTTTTTTACAATGTTTAAACGAAGAAGAATTTCCTTTATTAAAACAAATTACTTCACCAGAATATTTTAGTATGAAAAAGCGTGATTTACGCGATATTATTAACAAAACAATCTTTTCGGTAGCGGTAGATGATAGCCGACCAATTTTAAAAGGTTGTAAGTTTGAGGTTACGAAAGAAGAATTAACACTTATTGCGGTTGATGGGTTTAGGTTAGCACTTGTGAAAAAGCCAATACTTACAACAAGCGCCGAAATGAACTTCATTGTGCCAGCAAGAAGTCTTTCAGAAATTTCAAAAATACTAGATGATAGCGAAGAAGAAGTTAAAATTTTCATGCAACGCAATTATATTATGGTCGATTTAATTGATACCAAAGTTATGACGCGTTTATTAAATGGTGATTTTATCAATTATCAAAATGTTATTCCTTCTAAATTTAACACCATGATTACCGTAAATAAACAACAACTAGAAGATGCGTTAGAAAGAGCAAGCCTACTTGCCCGTTTAGATAAATACAATAAGGTAGTGTTTGATATTAAAGATAAACTTTTAACCATTTCTTCTACATCGGATATTGGTAATATTACCGAAAATTTAACGGTTGCGGTAGAAGGTAAAGATATTTCTATTGCGTTTAATGCTCGATATTTTTCGGAATGTATGCGTAATATAGATGACGAATTTATTAAAGTAAATTTTGATTCCCCTATTTCTCCATTTACCATTACGTCTACCGAAAATAAAGAATTTTTATACTTAATTTTACCTGTAAGGATTTTAAAATAATGAAAACTGTTTCTAATAAAACAAAAGCGCTTACCAGTTTTGACATTGCATTTTTACTAACGTTATGCATTTTAAGCGTACATACTATTTTGCTTTTATTTTCTGTGTTTAACCTTATTGCTTATGCGCAAGTTTCACACATTACTTGTTTTTTATGTGTGTTTTGTTCGTTACTTGTTTTACTTATTGTTTTGCTTATTTCTAAAAAAAGCAATATAAAAGTAAGTTCATTCTTTGTTTGGTTTCATTTATGTTGTTTGTTATTATTTGCCAACATATTTGTAACCTTTGGATTATACGCTTACATAAGTATTCAAGTATTATGCGCTATATACATTGCTTTTTTGTTTAGCAATTTTGGCATTAGTTTATATTTTCATTTTTCACAAGATAAAGGTACGTTATTTGTTAAAAACTATGGGTTTGCCATCATACAAATTTTTGCTTTAAGTTTTATGTTTGTTGGATTTAGTTTTTGTATAGGTTGCATTTTAAGTTTGTGTCAAGTACTTACATTTTCTTATTTAGCACTATATACCTTTATTGTAACCGTTGCCCTATTTTTACAAATGCTTTTATTTTATTTATCTTTATGCAAAACAAAAAAATATGTAAATGCTTGCTTAATAAAAAAATCTTATTAAATTATAAAAAAACCTTTCTTAACCAAATGAAAGGTTTTTTTATTTTTCGTTGACAAAACAAGAAAACACCTATATAATTGAAAACGCTACGTATTGTAGAAATATAAAAGAACATGTTTCTTTTATTTTCAATAAATAAACAAAAGGAGTATTCAACATGAAAAGAACGTATCAACCTAAAAAAGCTAACCGCAACAAAGTGCATGGGTTTAGAAAAAGAATGGCAACCAAAGGTGGCAGAAATGTTCTTCAAAGAAGAAGAAATAAAGGTAGAAAAAGAATCGCTGCTTAACAACCTCTGCGTATGTTAAAAAAGAAATTTAGATTAAAAAAGAAATACGAATTTCAATATCTGTACAAAAAAGGTGTACGCTTGCATTCTGCTTCTGTAACACTATTATGTGCGCAAAACAAACATCATACTTCAAAATTTGGTTTTGTTGTTTCTAAAAAAATTGGTAATAGTGTGGTAAGAAATGCTATAAAACGTAAACTTCGAGCTTGTATAGATATTTTTCTACCTAACATAAAATCGGAGTGTAATTGTATGTTTATTGCTAAAGATACTATTACGCAAAAAGATTTTTCTTCTCTTTGTTTAGAAATAAAGGGTTTACTACAAAAAGCAGGAATTTGGTATGAATAAAATAGCTACAAAATTTGGCGTACTTTGTGTAAAAGGGTATCAAAAATTACTATCACCACTTTTTCCGCGTTCCTGTAAATTTATACCTTCTTGTTCCAATTACACTTTGCAAGCTATTCAAAAATTTGGTTTATGTAAAGGAAGCGTTTTAGGGTTAAAAAGGATTTTAAAATGTCACCCAAAAGCCGTGGGTGGGCTTAATCCTGTCCCAGAAAATATTAAAGGGGATTATAAATGGTATCTTTAACACAAATGATTTTATCGGTAGCAAAACCGAGTGGTTTATGGGAAAGTTTTATCTTTGCTTTACAAAATGGTATTGTCAATTACGGTTGGACGATTATTGTATTTACCATTATTATAAAACTTATTCTTTCCCCTATGGACTTTTATATAAAATATTCTTCTAAAAAAACAACCCTAGTACAACAAAAACTTGCACCACAAATGCAAAAGTTACAAAAAAAATATGGTAACAATCAGCAACAACTACAACTTCAAATGAACCAGCTTTATAAAAAAGAAGGGTTTAGTATGGTGGGTTCTTGCGTTACCATGCTTGTTAACTTAATTTTAAGTATGGTTATATTCTTAACCATTTATAATGGGTTACGAAATATTTCTGCATATAACGTTTTAAACCAATACAACTTGTTGCATAGTGCTTACTACCAAACATATTATCAAGAACTAGAAATTAGTAATTATCAAGACTTAACTGCAGAAGAATTACAAGAAATACTTGAAACAAAAACAGATGAAGAAAAAAACAATGCGGCTACACTTGCAGCAAATCAAGTAAAACAAACGTACACACAAACCAAACAAAGTTGGCTTTGGGTAAAAAATATTTGGCGTCCAGACACAACAACTTCTGTTATGCCAACGTATAGTGATTTAGTAAGTATTGTAAATAGTAGTAAAGTTAGTTCTTATAAACAATATTATAATCAAATTAACGAAACAGAATACAATCAAATTCGAACCATTGTTGAATCACAAGATAGTGGCGCTAACGGGTATTTTATTTTAATTATTCTTGCAGGTGTACTTGCCTTTTTAACGCAATATGTTAGTGAAAAAATGAGTAAGGCAAAACTACCAAAAGGTATGCAAGAGCCACAAAGCCAACAAAAAGGCATGATGCTTATTATGAAAATTTTAATGCCAATTATCATGATTTCTTTTGTTTGGTCGAGTAGTGCTGCGTTTGGTATTTATGTTGTTACAGGTAGTATTATAAGTTTACTTATTTCTATTGTTACAAGTTTAATTGTAAATAAACTTACAGCAAAAAAAGAACAAGAAGTTGTAGAATTTTTAGTAAAACAACAAACAAAAGAAATGAAAAAATTAAATAAAGCATAAGAGGAATGGGCGTATGAAATCAGTAGAAACTGTTGGAAAAACTGTAGAACAAGCAATTGAACTTGCTTTATACAAATTAGAAACTACAAGAGATAAAGTTAAAATTCAAATAGTAAACGAAGGCGGTTTATTTGATAAAGCAAAAGTAAAGGTAATGTTAAATGAAGAAAGTGAACAAGAAAAAACAATACGAGAATTTGTAGAAACACTACTTCAAAAATTAAATGTTACGTGCACTTGCGTTGTTGAAGAAACACCAGAAGAATTTCGTGTGGAAATGCAAGGCGAAGATGCGGGTGCCGTTATAGGTAAACGTGGCGATACGTTAAACGCATTACAAGTTCTTGTAAATCAAATTGTAAATAAACAAAAACATGGTGATGAGTATAAACGTGTTGTATTAGATTGTGAAAATTACCGTGACCGCAGAGAAGAAACACTTCGTTTACTTGCTGCACGTATGGCAAATAAAGCGGTAAGAAGTAAACAAACAGTAAAATTAGAACCTATGACAGCTGCAGAAAGAAGAATTATTCATACAGAACTACAAAACGATTCGCGTGTGTTTACAGAAAGCGTAGGTGAAGAACCAAACCGTTACTTAACTATTATACCGAAAAAATCTACCAAAAAAGAGAAATCAACCGAAGAAGATAACACGCGTGTGTATAACGATTAAAAGAGTGGCAACACTCTTTTTTTATTATATAAAAAAACTGTAAAATAATAGTAAAAGTAAAATATGTAATATTTTATGGTAACTTACTTAACCAAAGTGTTATTTTACGAACCACATCAGCATGTGTAAATTTTAACTTTTTATAAAAAGTTAATTTTGGCTTTTAAAATTACACAAGTAATATGTCATAATGTAGCAAATAATATTACTTAATGTATACATGTTATTTAGCAAGCAACGTGCTGAAAATTTAGTAAAAAACAAAATTAGTGCTTATATTTTTCCCTATATTTAGTTTTTGAAAGTTATTTACAAAATCTATAAATTGTGTATAATATTTTTGTATGAACGAAGATAGTATTGTAGCAATTTCTACACCTATAGGTAATGGTGGTATTAGTATTGTTCGCTTGTCGGGCAATACATGTTTTTCTATTGCTGATAAAATGTTTACCTCAAAAAAACAACAACCATCTTCTTTTGAAGATAGAAAATTGTATTTAGGAACCATTACAACAAGTCAGTTTAAAGAAAAAGCTCTTTGCGTTATTTTTAAAGCGCCTAATTCTTATACCGGTGAAAATATGGTAGAATTTCAATGTCATGGGGGCGTGAAAATTGCACAAGGAATTTTACGCGAGTGTTTACAAAACGGCGCTAGAATGGCAAAAAACGGCGAATTTAGCATGAGAGCGTTTTTAAACGGTAAAATGACGCTAGAAGAAACCGAAGGCATGATTGATATGATTCAAGCCAAAAGCGATGCCGAGGTGCGTGCAGGCTATGCTTTGTTAAATGGCGAACTCTCTAAAAAAACAACGGTTATGCAAAACGAATTAACCGATATACTTGCAGATATTGAAGTATCGTTCGATTACCCAGAACAAGACATGGAATATACAACCGCACAAAAAACAAAACAAAGATTGCAACAAATAGTAAAAGACATTACTTCCCTATTACAAACCTCGCATCAAGGCAAAATTATTAAGCATGGTATTCAAACGCTTATTGTAGGAAAACCTAATGTAGGTAAATCAAGTTTATTAAACGCACTTTTAGGTGAAGAAAAAGCAATTGTAACAAGCATAGCTGGAACAACGCGAGATATTGTAGAAGATTCTTACGAATATAAAGGGTTACGCGTGGAACTTATAGATACAGCAGGTATTCACGAAACGGAAGACGTGGTAGAAAAGTTAGGTATTGATAAAGCAAAAAAATATATCAATCAAGCAGATATTATTTTGTTTGTGCTAGATATGTCTGTACCATATACCAAAAAAGATGAAGCAATTTATCAACTTATTCAAAATAAAAAATACATTGTTGTAAAAAATAAACAAGATGCAAAAATTTGGGATAAAAATTTTACGCATCAAGTAGAAATAAGCGCGCTTACAAAACAAGGCATCAATGAATTAAAAGAAAAAATTTATACATACGCGCAAGATACATCTGTTTCGCAAAACGAAATTATTTTAACCAACGAACGGCATATTGCATGTTTACAGCAAGCCAAACAAAATATAGAAAATGCTTTACAAACCATAGATGAAATTTCTTTAGACGCTATAAGTGTAGATTTACATTTAGCATGGGAAGCACTTGGTGAAATTACAGGAACCACAGCAAACGAAGAAATTATTACAGCTATTTTTTCAAAATATTGTTTAGGAAAATAAAAAATAAAAAATAAAAATATTTTTTTCATTTTTTATTAAAAGTTGCATTTTTTAATACAAATAAATAAAAAACATATATAAAAGTAAAAAATGACAAAATTGTTGTGTAACGTAAAACAATATTTAAAAAAGTTTTTATATAATGGTAAAAATATATTCTACATTTATATGTAAACATATGAAATTTCAAATTCATGATACATTATTTTAACAAAAAAATGCAAAAAGTAATTTTTAAAAGTTAATTTAAATATATATTTCAAACGATTAAAATTTTAATATAATAAACAAAGTAAATATAAATTATTTTTATTTGCGTAAATTTTGTAAAAAATATTTACGGTTTATATACAAGCAAAATTTAGGTTACAATCAAAACTAAATAAACATAAAACATTTTATAAAAATAAAAAATATAAAAATAATTTGTAAACAAGAAGGTATATATGAACGAAACAAAAAAGTATGATGCGGTTGTTGTTGGTGCGGGGCACGCGGGTGTAGAAGCCGCGTTGGCTTTAGCTAGAACAAACCATAAAACGCTTTTACTAACACTAAGCCTAGATAGTGTTAGTTTTTTAGCATGCAATCCTTCTATTGGTGGCACAGCAAAAGGGCACTTGGTGTGTGAAATAGATGCGTTAGGCGGTCAAATGGGTATTAGTACCGATAAAAATTTATTGCAAATACGTATGTTAAATTTAGGTAAAGGTCCAGCAGTTTACAGTTTGCGTGCGCAAGTAGATAAAAATGCATATCATTATTACATGAAACGTGTGCTAGAAGAAGAAAAAAACTTAACCATTTTACAAGCCGAAGTTAAGCAAATTTTAGTGGAAAATAAAAAAGTTGTTGGTGTAGAAACAACAACGGGAGAAACGTTTGATTGTAAAGCTGTTGTTGTAGCAACAGGGGTATATTTAAATTCTCGTATTATTATAGGTGAATGGATTCAGGAAAGCGGGCCAAATGGATTTCAAAATGCAACGCATTTGACAAAAAATTTAATAGATTTAGGGTTTACAATTAAGCGTTTTAAAACGGGAACGCCTCCGCGTGTACACAAAAAGACGATTGATTTTTCTAAAACAGAAATACAATATGGTGACGAAAATATTCAATCTTTTTCATTTTTAACCAAAAAAACACCAAAAAACAAAATGGTTTGTCATTTAACGTATACAACCCTAGAAACAAAGCAAATTATTGAAAATAATTTAGACAAAGCACCTATGTATTGTGGCACGATTGTTGGTACAGGGCCAAGGTACTGCCCTTCTATTGAAACAAAAATTGTACGTTTTAAAGATAAAGAGCAACATCAAGTATTCTTAGAACCCGAAGCAAAAGATACAAACGAAACGTATTTGCAAGGGGTTTCAACTTCTATGCCTGTGGAAATACAACAACAAATGGTACATTCCATTACAGGCTTAGAAAATGCTCAAATTATGCGTTATGCATATGCAATAGAATACGATTGTATAGATTCGCTAGATTTATTCCCTACATTGCAATTTAAAAAAATTGAAGGTTTATATACAGCGGGTCAAATTAACGGAACAAGTGGTTACGAAGAAGCCGCAGCACAAGGCTTAGTTGCAGGTATTAACGCACATTTATATATTGAAGGCAAAGAACAACTTATTTTGCCAAGAGATTCTTCATATATTGGCGTTCTTATTGACGACCTTTGTACAAAAGGTACAAACGAGCCGTACCGTATGATGACAAGTCGTGCAGAATACAGGTTGCAATTAAGGCAAGATAATGCAGATTTACGCTTAACAGAAATTGGAAAACAAGTTGGTTTAGTTACGGCAAAGCGCTATAAAGCATTTTTAGCAAAGAAAAAACACATTGAAGAAATTATGCAATCTTTGCAAAAAGTTGTTGCTCCAAGTGAAAAAGTAAACGCTTTTTTAAAAGAAAAGAATGAAAGTGTTTTAACAACTGGCGTAACAATGAAATCTTTGTTAAAACGAAGCAATATAACTATATTTGACTTACAAAAACTATTTGATATTTGGGGCGATTATACGAAACAAGAATTGGAGCAAGTGCAAATACAAATAAAATATGAGGGGTATTTAACGCGCCAGCAGGCTATGATTGAAAAACAAAGAAAAATGGAAGAAAAGAAAATTCCAGATGGGTTTGATTATGCAAAAATAAAAGGCTTGCGAACAGAAGCGCAACAAAAACTTATGGAAGTGCAACCAAAAACGATTGGGCAAGCAAGCAGAATTTCAGGTGTAAACCCTGCAGATATAGCGGTTTTATTGATAGCTTTAAATAAATAATACATGTGTGCAAGTGTGTTTATAAAGCGAATATAAAAAGTAAAAAAAAAGATTATTGTGTTTGCAATAATCTTTTTTTAAAATAATAATTTTATTTTTTATTATTTTTTTATTTATTATTTTATTTTTTGCATATTTTTTTATTTAAAAATTGCAAAACTGCTTTGAAAAACTTGTAGTTGAACAGCAAAATTGCTATAATAAAAGAAAAGAAGGAAAAAACTATGAATAAAATAATTTCTTTTGCAAATCAAAAAGGTGGTGTTGGCAAAACAACAACATGTGTAAATGTAGCTTCTTATATGGCTTTAATGGGTAAAAAAGTTTTGCTTATTGATATTGACCCACAAGGAAACGCAACAAGCGGATTGGGTATTGGTAAAGAAAAGGGGTCTACATCTGTTTATGATGTAATTGTGCAAAATGTAAAACCTGAAGATGCTATTTTGCATACCATGATTCCTAATTTAGATATCATTCCTGCAAATATCGATTTGGCAGGCGTTGAAGTGGAATTGGTATATATGCAGAACCGTGAAAGTGTGCTAAAAAATTTAATAAACTCTTTAAGAAATGATTATGAGTTTATTTGCATTGATTGTCCCCCATCTTTAGGCTTATTGACAATAAATGCATTGACTTGCAGTGATTCTGTTATTATACCTATTCAGTGTGAATTTTTTGCACTGGAAGGATTAAGCCAACTAATGAATACCATTCGCTTGGTAAAAAAACGTTTGAATAGTAATTTGGCTATTGAAGGTGTTGTTTTAACCATGCGAGATACACGTTCTAACTTAGGTTCTCAGGTGGCAGATGAAATTTGTCAGTATTTTGGTAGCACGGTTTTTAAAGTTGCTATCCCTAGAAATATAAGACTAGCTGAAGCTCCAAGCCATGGCTTACCTATTTATTTATATGAAAAAAATTGTAGCGGAGCAGCGGCTTATGAGAAACTAACAGAAGAAATTTTTAAACGAAACAATGTTAGTTATAAAAAAATAACAAAAAATAAAAAAACAAAGGTAAAAAAGGGTGGCGCAAATGAATAAGAAAGGTTTAGGTAGAGGCTTGGGTTCTTTATTTGCTGATTATAATGAAGAAGATTTTGTAGAGAACATGGATAAAAAAGATAAAAGTGCAAGCGCAAAAAAAGAAGAACCAAAAGTGGTAGAAAAAGTTGTTGAAAAAATTGTGGAAGTAGAAAAAGTTGTAAATAAACCACAAGAAATTGCGATTGCGCTTATTGATAGAAATGAAAATCAGCCACGTAAAAAATTCGATGAAAAAGCGCTTCAAGAATTGGCTTCTTCTATTAAAGAGCACGGTATTATTCAGCCACTTGTTTTAAATAAACAAGGCGAACGCTATATGATTATTGCTGGCGAACGCAGATTTCGCGCTGCAAAGTTGGCTGGGTTAAAAACGGTTCCTGCGATTGTAAAAGAATACAATGATAAAGAAGTTCGTGAAGTAAGTATTGTTGAAAATTTACAAAGAGAAGACTTGAACCCTATTGAATCTGCAAAAGCAATTAAAGAATTGATTGATATATACAAATTAACACAAGAAACTGTTGCGGAACGTATTGGTAAAAGCCGTCCGGCGGTTGCAAACACATTGAGATTGCTTACATTGCCTACCGAAATTATTGATATGATTGAAAATAACGCTTTATCTGCTGGCCATGCACGTGCTTTATTAGGCGTTGTAGATAAAAATGTACAAATTGAGTTGGCAAAGCTTGCAAGTTCGAAAAAGATTTCTGTTAGAGAGTTAGAAAAATATATAAAAATGTATCATAAAAAAGGGGCAATTCAAAAACAGAAACCAGAACAAAGTTTGGAATTAAAAGCTTTTATAAAAAGCATGCAGGATAAGTTTTCTACAAAAGTTTCTGTTTTGGGAAATGATAAAAAAGGAAGAATTTATATAGACTATTATACAAGTGATGATTTGGATAGGATTTATAAATTGATTGAAAAGCTTTAATATTAGACCGCTTGTTAAAGCGGTTTTTTTATATTACAAATTTTTCATTTTTTTTAATTTTGAATAGTTGCTTTATGTATGGTGAAGTTGAAGTGATTGTTTTTTAAAAATAAATTTATTTGCAATACATTATAAAATTTTAATATGCAAAAAAATGTGGTTAAAGTGTAAAAACAAAGTAAGCGTAACGCGTAAAATAAAAATACATATATTTGAGGTTATGGATAAAAATTTAGTAAATGAATCATTTTTCGATGAAAGGTGATTTTGTAGTAAGTTTTATTTTATACAAACATTCGCCTGTTTAGGTGTGTTTGATGTTTTTAGTTGATTCAGTTTTGCTATAAATAAATTTTATTACGTTTATTTGCTTAAAAAATAGATGTGTAGCAATCATTATGAATTGTTAAAAACTATATAACAATTATGTTTATTTGATAACAATAACAATAATAAATTTACAATGCGCCTTTATGAACGCTTTTATATGTAAAAGTGTACAAAAAAATGATGAGTAGTTCATTAGAAAAAATAAGTTTATGTGTTTAAAGTTTGTAGTGTGCTGTAAAGACTGTTTTTGTTGTAAAAAAACGAAATGTTTGTTTCACGTGAAACTTATAGTTATATAAATATAACGATAAAGTATGTAGACTGTTTCATAAATATTAAGGCAAAGTGCCATATGGTTAATTAAAATTATATTTTTAACAAATAGAAACTGTTTATATGTTTAAACTTTTATGCTTTTACGATGATTTTATATGGATTAGCTGTTTACACTTTGGTGTAGAAATTGTGTATTTGAAAAGAACAAAGAAAATATAAACAGTTGAATATTGTGTAAAACAAATATATTGGTTAGTAGATATGAATTTGGTGTAACAGCAATAAGTGTATAATGGTTTTGGTTATATAAGTTTATGTTTTAACAAACATAAAAAGTTTAGATGATTATATAGATTGCAGTATTCTGGAACTGTGTTTTTATTGTTTTTTAACGTTTTATGATTACAAATGAAATTTGTTTTTTTGAACAATACGTGATTTTTTTTAATATACGTAAATCGTTTTTTAACATATATTTTGCAGTATATAAGCTTAATTATTACAAAGCTTGTTGTGAAATTATATTTATTGTGGATGTTTAAATGAAATTTAGTATGTATTATGCAATTTAAACGAACAAAGTTATGATTTGATTTACATTTTACTTAATTAATGTTGTGTTATAAGTGAATAATGTATTGAACTAAATAGGTTTTTATTTTTAAGTATAATTCATTAAAATGTTTCACGTGAAACATTGCATAAGTATTAAGTTTAGTGTGTGTTTATAAACTTTTTATGTTTCATTGTGATTCAAGTAATGGTACGGTAATAATATGTACATAATATTTTCTTTCTTTATATTAAAAGTAAGTTGTTTAATGAAAAACAGTTATTTTTTTATGCTGTAATAATAACTATATGTGTATGTGTGTTAAAAATAAATTATTGTTTCACGTGAAACATTTTGAATTGATTTAAATGTAATGTACGTTATTTTTATTGTGCAATTTGGTTGTTTGGTAGATTTTTCTATACTATTTTGATTTGGTTTGATGTGTATATGTATAATGTGTTTATGAAAATGCAATACATATTACGTTACATTAAAAAGTTTCGTTTGTATGATAAAGTATTAAAATTTGTTTTATAAAGTGATAAAATGTTTCACGTGAAACATTTTATTGATGATACATATAAGTATTTTTTTCTGGATACATTTGTAGACTAAAATATATAACTTAATCATTATGATAGTAAAATAGAATGTAGGCTAATATGAAATATATGTAAAAGTTTTGCAGTATGTTTCATTTAATGTTTCACGTGAAACATGAAATGAAACATTGTGAACACAACCGTAAATTATATAATAGAATATAAAAAAGTTAAGTTGTATGCGCACAACTTAACTTTTTAATGAATAATGATTCATGTTTTTTACAAAATTGAGTAAGAAATTGCCTTGTGATGTGCAGTTATAATTGATCGGCTATAAAGTATAAAATGTTTTTAATACTTAAATATTGATGCATAAACCCAAATACGTGTTGAGAAATATATCCGCCTATGTATGAATTATCTATATATACAAAAAACTCTTGTAAAAAACTAATTTCAGTAAAGTAGGAAAGTATGGCAAATATAATGACTACATAAGTGAAACCTCGAACTAAACCAAATATGCCTCCGAATGTTCTATCAACCCAATTTAAACTACTTGCTTGTACTTTTTTACATAATTTATTTAAAAGTGTTTTTACAATAAGAATAACTATTCCTACTAGAATAAATGAAATTACCAAACTTATAAACGTTCCTAACGATTGGCCGAGTAAACCGCCCAATGTAAAAGTTTCTTTATTCGCAAGGTTTTCTGGCGTTATTTGAAACAGCCCTGTTAAATACTTGCGTATAAATTTACTTCTTGTACCGTTTTGTAAGGTGGTTTGTATATGCGTATTTATTTCTTCTTGTGTTGCTAAGTCAACCATGTTTGTGCCCCAATCAGCGCAACCGTTTACAAGTGATGTTTCGATACTGCTAGAAATGGCTGACTGCAAACCAAACCAACGGTTAAGAAGCGTTGATAATGGCTTGGTTGCAACAATGCACAAAACAATGTTAATAAAGCCACTAAACAAAGAACTAAATGATTTTATAAACCCTTGAAAGCACCCAACAATAACGGCAATAAGAACGATGACTATGATAACAATATCAACAACGTTCACACACACCTCTTTAAATTCGAACATTTGTTCGATTTTTATATACTTGTTTTGTTTATATATATAGTATACACAACTTTTTACTTTTTGTAAATATTCTTTGAACGTAAAACCTTGTTGTTTTTTAAAATAAATGTTTATTATTTTTCATGCAAAAAATAAGTTTATACAACATTGGGTTTGTAAAAAATACATACAATTGAAAACTATGTAAACATTGTTTGGGGTTTGTGTGCCTTATGTAATTTTTGGTTGTTTGTAAAAAGTAAAAGATAAAAAATGATATTTTACACCCGTGAAATTTTTTAAGAAAATTGGCTTTGTAGACTTTATATATTAGATTGCTAAAAAACGTCAGGATTCTTGGCTTTTACATGGGAACTTGTACAAAAATTGTTGTTAAAATTAGGAGTTTATGGTAATATACTTAAATATATAGGAGGATTTAGCGTGCAAAACAACGAAAATCAAAAACCTGCACAAAAAAGCTTTTTTGTGCGTAACATTATAATGATTTTAGTGATAGCTTTAACGCTATCTTTAATGGTGTATTTTATTTCTAGTAATAGAAATGGGAAGGAAATATACCCTTCTACTTTTATAACACAGTTAAATGAAGGTAATGTACAACGTGTAGAGTTTACCAACAATAAAGTCTATGTAACGTATAAAGACAATACAAAAGTTTGGTTTTACAATCGTTCGGAAGATGCCATTAATGACATAGTTATTGCATATAATAAAACGAACGAACAAGATGCTTCTAAGAAAATTATTATTTCTTATGGTAGCACAACCACCTTTTCTGTATTAAACATTATTTACCCAGTGCTTATGTTTGCTTCGGTAATTTTACTTGCTGTGTTTATTATGCGGTCGATTAAAAATGCAAATAAAGGGTCGTTAGATTTTGTAAAAAATAGAGCGCGTATAGCGCAAAGTAATGTTCGATTTTCTGATGTAGCCGGCATTGATGAAGAAAGAGAAGAACTTTCTGAAATTGTAGAATTTTTGAAAGACCCTTCTAAGTTTGCGCAAATGGGTGCTCGTGTACCGAAAGGTGTGTTGCTTGTTGGTAGACCTGGTACAGGTAAAACTTTGCTTGCAAAAGCTATTGCCGGTGAAGCAGGGGTTCCGTTTTTTACCATAAGCGGTTCTGATTTTATGGAACTATTTGTGGGTGTAGGTGCAAGCCGTGTAAGAGATTTATTTGAAACAGCGAAAAAAGCAAAACCTTGTATTATTTTTATTGATGAAATTGATGCGATTGGTCGTCAGCGTGGCACAGGTATGGGTGGTGGTAACGATGAACGCGAACAAACCTTAAACCAAATGCTTGTGCAGATGGATGGGTTTGAACCAAATGAAGGTATGATTGTGATTGCCGCTACGAACCGTGTAGATATCCTAGACCCTGCGTTATTAAGACCTGGTAGGTTTGATAGACAGATTCATGTTCCGATTCCTGACGTAAAAGGAAGAGAGGCTATTTTAAAAGTTCATTCAAAAAATAAACCTTTAGATGCATCGCTTGATTTACAACAAGTAGCAAGAATTACGAGTGGATTTACAGGCGCTGATATTGAAAACTTATTAAATGAAGCTGCTATTTTAGCAGTGAGGAAACATCAAAAAACAATTGATATGATTTGCATTAACGATGCAATTCAAAAAGTTACACTTGGGCCACAAAAGAAAAGCCGTGTGATGACAGAAAGTGATAAATATTTGACTGCCGTACATGAAGCAGGGCATGCAATTGTGTGCAAAAATTTACAAAAGAATGTTACCGTACACGAAGTTTCCATTATTCCACGTGGGTATGCTGGTGGATATACGCAAATGCGACCAACGGACGATTCTACATACCAAACAAAGAGCGATTTATTAAACGATATTGCGGTTGCTTTGGGCGGTAGAATGGCGGAAAAATTGTATTTAGATGATATTTCTACCGGAGCAAGCGGAGACCTTGAACAAGCAACAAAAATTGCACGCGCTATGGTGGTTACGTTTGGTATGAGTGAAGAAGTTGGACTTGTACACCTAGGTGGAAACGACAATGAATTTTTCTTGGGAAGAGATTATCAGAGCCGTTTAAATTACAGTGAAAAAGAAGCTGCTTTAATTGATGCAGAAATTAGAAAACTTATAAACTCGGCACAAACCATGGCCGAAAAGGTTTTGACGAAACATAAAAAAGCTTTACATGTTTTAGTAGATTGTTTGCTTGAAAAAGAAACGGTGTACGCAGATGAAATTGACCAAATTATGCAAGGAAAAACAAAAGAAGAAGTTCTTGCGTATATTGAACAAAAAACAGCGCATAAAGAAAGTTTGGTTGAAGATAAAAAAGAAAGTAAAAACGAAACGAGTGACAAACAAAACAAAACGCAAACCCAAACAACTGCGACGAGCATAAAAGCCACAACAGAAGAGAGAGAAAGTGATCAAGGCGCGAAAGCAGAAGAAAAGGGGATAGAAAAAAACAAAAAGCAAACGTTGGGCGAAGATGAAAAACGTAGTGAAACAAAGAAATCTGTAACAAAAAGTAACGCGACAACGAAAAAAACAAGCGGAACTTCTGCAAGAAAAACAACAAAGAAACAAGCACAACGTTCAACAAAAAATGCAAAACTAGATACAAAGGAAGATGCGGAATAGTATGAAAAAATATGTTATAAGCATAGGGTGTTTTTTAGGGGTATTGTTACTTTTATTTGTTACTATGGCTATTGTGCCTATGAAAGAAACTATACCTGTTGGCAAACCGACAACCATTCGCGTGTACAATCAATCTTTAACACCTAAAACTTACCAAGAGGGTTCGCAAAAAGAAAACTATGATGCCATATTTTCGTATGTAACCAATATGACAAAGGTTTCCATTTTACAGCGCTTAATGGCGACCAATACAGCGGTAGCTGGATGGACGCAACCAACTAATGGAAAAGAATATGTATATTCAAATCAATTGCAATCAAAAGGGGTTTGTGTGGAATTATTATTTGACGAAGCGCAAAGTTTTATTGTGAACATTGATGGAAGTACGAAAAAGATAGAAACAAAAGCGTTATTGTTTGAAGTAAAACCTAGTAAAAACGCTTATGTGGCCAACATATATTTTGGTATAAACAACAGTTCGACGTCGCCACAATATGTGTCTTCTGACGGGAATTCTTATCCGTTACAAACCGTTGTTCGAACCTATTCGCTTTATAAGTATATTTTAGATATTACAAAAAAATAAAAGCAGTGCTATGGCACTGCTTTTTTTGTTGTATTTTTTATGTGTGCTTGGTTTGTAAAAATCATATATTTTATGTTTGTTATAAAATACTTTATACGTTGAAACGGAACAGCATAACATCGCCATCTTGAACAACATAATCTTTGCCTTCTACGCGAACCTTGCCTTTTTCTTTTGCTTGCGTGTATCCGCCACACTCTACAAGAGTTTCGTAAGGAACAACTTCGGCGCGAATAAACCCTTTTTCAAAATCGGTATGAATTTTTCCTGCGGCTTGTGGCGCTTTGGTGCCTTTGGTAATGGTCCATGCGCGAACTTCTTTTTCGCCAGCAGTTAAAAAAGATATTTGCCCAAGTAGCGCGTAGCCTACTTGAATGATGCGATCGAGCCCACTAGATGTTAACCCTAAATCTTCTAAGAAAAGTGCACGTTCTTCGTCGTCAAGCTCTGTAAGTTCTTGTTCGACTTTTGCACTTATAACCAATACTTGTGCCTTTTCGGCTTGCGCGATTTGTTTTACAACAACAACTTCGGGAATTTCATCTTCGGATTTGTTTAAGTCGCTTTCAGCAATATTGCATGCATAAATAACGGGTTTGGTGGTGATTAAAAACAATGTTTGCATAAATTCGTTTTCTTCTGCGCTGAATGATAATGTGCGGGCAGGCTTTCCTTCGTTAAGCACGGTTTCTAGTTTTTCTAAAACGCCAAGTTGCCAAGTACTTTCTTTATCGCCACTTTTTGCTTTTTTTAAAACTTTTTCTTTTTGTTTTTGTACGCTTTCTAAGTCGGATAAAGCTAACTCTATATTGATGGTTTCGATATCTCTTGCTGGGTTAATGCTACCTTCTACGTGGGTTATGTTGGCATCTTTAAAACAGCGAACAACATGCACAATAGCTTCACATTCACGAATAGATGCTAAAAAGCGGTTTCCTAAACCTTCGCCACGGCTGGCGCCCTTGACTAAGCCAGCAATATCTACAAATTTTAGCAAAGCTGGTGTTATTTTTTTTGTGTGGTATAGTTCACCTAAAACGTCTAACCGATGATCGGGGACGGCTACTACGCCAACGTTTGGCTCGATGGTGCAAAACGGATAATTGGCACTTTCTGCGCCTGCTTTCGTTATTGCATTAAATAAGGTGCTTTTTCCAACGTTTGGCAAGCCTACAACTCCTAGTTCCATAATGTTCTCCTTTTATCTTTGTTAAGTATACACACTTTTTATGCTTTTGCAAATAAAAAAACGCCGTTTATTTCGGCGTTTTTAGAGTTATTTTCCGCAATCTTTGGTTGGTTTTATATCGCAACTACTATCCTTTTTATCGCAACCGCAACTGTCTTTTTTGTAGCGACTGCTCGTTTTGCTTGATGATACATCAGCAATCCCTTCTTTTGTCATGCTTTTTTCTGTTTTTGCATGCGATGATTGTTTTTTTGTTTTTACAGTATGTTCCATATATTTCTCCTTTTTAGTTTTCTATGTTTAGTATGCTCGAATTTGTTATTTTTATACATGTACTTTTTTATATTTAATTGCACTTTCAAGTATTTTTGTGGTACTATGAAAAAAAAGGCGGTACAAAGTATGATTGATCATAAATGGGATAAAAGATTTATTGAAATGGCAGAACTTGTAGGTACTTGGAGCAGTTGTTATAAATCTAACAGAAAAGTGGGGGCTGTGATTGTGCGTGATAAACGTATTATTGCGACGGGATATAATGGTGCACCGAAAGGTATAAAAAGTTGCGTAGAGCGTGGGGAATGTATGCGCGTTAAGAACAATATTGCAAGTGGAACAAGGCAAGAACTTTGCTATGCAATTCACGCTGAGCAAAATGCCATTGTGCAGGCTGCAAAAATGGGGGCAAGTGTAGATGGCGCAACCATTTATGTAACGCATCAACCTTGTTCGATTTGTACAAAATTTATTATAAATGCCGGAATTAAGCGCATTGTATACAAAGAACCATATCCTGACGAATTTGCCTTAGAATTGATAAAGGAAGCAGGAATTGAAATTGAACAATATAAATAAAGGAATATGTTATGAATACGTGGATTATTACAGGTGTAACAAGTGGTATTGGTAAGGAACTTGCGAAACTTTGTATACGAAAACAAATTGCTGTTATAGGCGTTGGCAGAAACCAAGAGAAGTTACAAAAAGTGCAACAAGAATTAGGCCCACTTTTTACACCGATGTGTTTTGATGTTTCTGATACGTTAGCCTGGGACGCTTTTGCCAAAAAATTACAAGAAGAAAACCGTACGGATATTGCTTGCTTGGTAAATAATGCAGGACAGTTGCCTTCGTGCAAACGTTTTGATGCGTATTCGTTAGAAGAAATTCAACGAACAATGCAAACAAATTTCTTAGCGGCGGTATATGCCAGCAAGGCTTTATTGCCAATTTTATTAAAATATAATAAACCAACCATTGCAAATGTAACAAGTTCCGCTGCCTTAGCTAGTATGGCAGGAACTTCGTTGTATAGTGCAAGCAAGGCTGCTTTGAAGGCGTTTACGGAATCGATGCGTGAAGAACTAAAAGGACTTGTACGCGTGGTTTTATTATGCCCTGGTACAACAAAAACAGACGTGTTTCGAAATCAGGCAGAAGATTTTAAAAGCAATGCAAACCATATTGGCATGCGTGCAGATGTTATGGCAAAAAAGATTTTTGCGGCAATTCAACATAAAAAACGTCGAGCCGTTATAGGGTTTGACGCGAAAATGATGGACATTCTTTACAGATATTTTCCACGTAGTACGCCGGCTACACTTTCTTCGGTATTAAAAAAGTCGAAAATGGACGCTTACCAAACAATGTATAGGAAAGAGAAAAATGACAAGAACGGAACAAATTGAGCGCAGTTTAATTAAACGGTTTCGCACAGATATATGGAAAAAATTTATTCGGGCAGTTAATGAATATAAAATGATTGAAGAAAATGACTGTATTGCCGTTTGTATTTCTGGTGGTAAAGATAGTATGCTTTTAGCAAAATGTATGCAGGAAATACAACGACATGGTAAAATGCAATTTACATTAAAATGCATTGTTATGGACCCCGGATATTCCAAAGAAAATATGGCGCAAATTCGTAAAAATTTAGAAATTTTAGGTATTGATGCACATATATTTACGTCGAATATTTTTGACGTGGTACACCAAGCGGGTGGCTCACCTTGTTATTTATGCGCGCGCATGCGACGGGGCTGTTTATATAATTATGCGCAAAGTTTGGGCTGTAATAAAATTGCGTTGGGTCACCATTTTGATGATGTGATTGAAACGGTTTTGTTAAGTATGTTTTATGGTTCGGAAATAAAAACCATGATGCCCAAAGTGGTAAGCGAGCATTTTGAAAACATGGAACTTATACGACCGCTATATATGGTGCCTGAAAAAGATATTATGCAGTGGTGTGTGTATAATGATTTACATTTTTTACACTGTGCTTGCAAGTTTACGGAAGAAATAGAAACGAAAGATAAAGAAGAAAATTCAAAACGTAAGCTTGTGAAAAAATTTATTGACATGCTTCGTTCAAGAAATGAGCGCATTGATGAAAATATATTTACAAGTTTACACAACGTTAATATAGATGCTTTGCCCGGTTACAGAAAAAACGGGACAAAACATAGTTTTTTAGAAAACTATAAAAAAAATAAAGGCGAATAACGCCTTTATTTTTTTTCATTTTTATTTTTTAACTTATGTATTAGTGAATGGGTGTCGTTCTTTTTAACCCTCGTTGCGGTTGGTTTTCTAAACTTCGTTGTGGTTTTAGACCTCGAAAACCGTAGTCTAAAAGCATTTGCTTATCTGAAACAAGTGTTTGTTTTATGATGTGTTTTTTGGCGTGGAATTCAGTGTGAGCGTATGCGGTAGGGAATAATCGTGATTCAATATTTTCCATATGATTTACGCTAGGTTCATCGAGTGCAAACTTTTTCGCGCTTGCTTGCGTGCTCCCCATAAAACGCTTACAGTTTTCTATTTCTGCTTGTTGTTCTAAACGGAAATATTCTAACAGTTTTGGATTTTTTGTTAGTTTTGCTACTTCTTCCATTTCGATAAGTGCTGCGTTACGCGCATCTTGTTCTTCGGCGGAAGCAAAATATTCTGCAAAGCTTACAGCTTTATTTCCTTCATGCATTTTTAACATGCTTGTTACAAAACTATAATCGCCTGTTTTTTCTTCTTGGTCGATATTATGAAATTGTAAGCGATGTCTTGATTCGTGGTAAATATTGCTTAACAAACATGCACCTATGTATTCGTTATTGATGCCTTCTTCGCGACAAATTTTTATAAAATCTAACAATTTTTTATTGATATGCAATTCTTGCGCGCCAACATCGTATTCGGCAAATGTAAACGAGCCGGCAGGGTCGTTCATGTCTTTAAAACTTACTTTACATGGTGGTATGTTGTTTTCTTCGCAATAGGTGTTGTGCAAACTTTGGCAAAGCTCTAAAATTTCTTGATCGCTTAAATCGTATAAACGGTCGCCTGTAAGCATTTCAATGCGGGCTGATTTACTTAAATCATCAAAGCTTGTGGAAAAATCGCCTTGTTCTGTTACATAGTCTTCGCCTTCTGCTTTACGTTGGTATGCTGTTTCTAGATCGTATACGGATGTTGTTTGCTGCGCTGTTGTAATAATTTGTGGCAAGTTGTTTTGTGCATAGTTATTTTCTTGCAACGTTTTTTCTGCCGCTATTTCATCGATAACAACATCGGCTACTTCTGGATTTTCTACAATGACTTCTTGCATGGCTTCCGCTTCTTTGGCCACAGCTTCGTTTTGCAAAGATTCTTGCAATTCTCTTAAAAATCTTGCGAGTGCTTCTTGCTGTTCTTTCGTTGCTTTTTTTCGTTTACTATTTTGCAAAGCAATGCGCATGTCTTCCGATAAATGTATATCTAGTAAGTATACATATGGGTTATCTTTAAAAACGGAAGGGGGTGGGTTGATAATAGAGTCTTGTCCACCATCATCGGAGGTTGTGTTATTTTGTTGCAAAATTTCGTTTTGCTCTTGAATGTATAATTCGTTAATTAGTTGTTTATGCTCGGTAGTTTGTTGCAATAGAAACAATAATGCTTCTACGTTTGGAACATTCTTTGTTTTTAATTTTTTCTTAACAGTTTCGCCTATAAAAATTTTTTTGTTTTGTTGTGCAATAAATGCAAGTTCTTTATATAATTCTTGCAACGTTGGCTGATTCATTTTGGAAGTTGCCATAAAAATCTCCTTCTTTATAATTAGTATAACATAGTTACGTATTTTTTTCAATAGTGTTTTTAAAGGTGTTTTACATTTTAAAAATTTTTTACATTTACTTATTAACTTTATACACGCTTCTAAAAAGTTTACTATGAAATTTTTGTTTTTAAAATAGCACGAGAAGCCTAAATGTGTTTTATAAACATGGAATGTTGTGCTATACTTATAATTAGGAATAGTGAAGGATTTTTTTATGACGAAGAAAAAAGTTTTATTAACATATATGGAATCGGGTATGGGACATATTGTTTCTATGCAATCGATTCATGATGCTTTACATAAATATGAAGACCAAGTAGATATTATAGATAGTTATATTATGCAAGAAGATGGGAATAAACACCAGATTCAATTTGAAAAATTTATTATTTGGGAAACAAAACAAACCAATAAAATTGCAGGATATGGAAACTTTGTATTTTTTCTTATGGATTTGTTTGCAGGGCAAAAATTATTAAGGTTTACGCACAGAGTTTTCTTTTGGAAAGCAGTAAATGCAACGCTAGAAGCTTTTAAAAAAAGAATGCCTGATGTTATTGTTAGTACGCACTATTTTATTACGTATTGTGCAGTAGAATATAAAAAACGATACAACCCAAACGTTAAAATTGTTACATATAACCCAGATAATAATGTGCACACGTGGTGGGACAGCCGAGATGGCATGTTTTTTGTGAATAACGAACAAGCAAAAGAAGAGGCAATAAAGAAAAGAAAGTTTTTACCTGAAAATGTAGTGAATGTAGGCTTTACTTTA
Organism: uncultured Clostridia bacterium; assembly: GCA_944362705.1. Lineage (GTDB taxonomy): Bacteria > Bacillota > Clostridia > Christensenellales > UBA1242 > CALVTO01. Next base: position 331,966 of record CALVTO010000002.1, read on the forward strand.
AGAAACAGCGTTTTACAAACAACAGAAAGCAAAACATTTTACAGAAAGAAATATAGAATTGATGATAGGTTTACGATTATTGTTGCTGATGGTGCGTATGCTTCAGGGAAGGCTTGTGCGGTTGTAAAAGAGCTTGTAAAAACACATATGCCTATGAATATTATTTTAATTGCTGGCAAAAATGAAAAAGCGATGAAGCGCTACCACAAAGTGGCTGCAAAACTACGTCATAAACACAAAGAGGCGTCGTTAAGAGTTTTAGGGTTTCAACCAAATATTTGTGAACTCTATAAAGCGTGTGATGTTTTTATTACAAAAGGTGGCCCTAATGCTGTATTGGATAGCGTTTGTATGAAAACACCTGTGGTTATAAATTACTATGCGCACCCTATTGAAAAGGCAACGACAAATTTGTTTTGTAAAAAAATGAAGTGTGGTATATATGAAAGTTCTCCTAAAAAAATTCGAAAATGTATGGAAAATTTAATTAAAGAACCAAAGAAGTTGTTAAAAATTCAAGAACGCCTAAATGCTATGCCGAAATTGGAAAACGGGGCGGAAAAAATTGCAGAATACATTATAAAGCAGGTGCAAGATGAAAAATAAATATGATGAGATACATGCATGTTTGGCAAAAGAAGGGAAGTTTGATACATACACAACGCCCATGAATGAAGACCACAAGAAAGTGGATGATGCGCATGTATACTTACCTAAAAATATTTTTGTAAAAATGGGATATGGGTTGTTTCGAGGGTTTGTAACGTGTGTGCAACCACTAGTAAACTTTTTTGCGTTTGGGTTAAAAGTAAAAGGGCGAAAAAATTTAAAAAAGGTAAAAACGGGAGCGATAACAGTAGCAAACCATGTACATTATTTAGATTGCATTGCCATTCGTCAGGCGTGTTTTCCAAAATCTTTTTACACAACAGCTGCACCACACAATAATAAAAAAGGTGTGATGGGAAGTTTTTTAAGAGCGGCGGGAGAGTTGCCGTTAGGAGAAACGTTTTCAGCGCAGAAAAACTTTAACCAAGCTGTTGCAACCCTTTTAAAAAAGAAAAAATTGATCAATTTTTATGCCGAGCAATCTTTATGGTTTCGATATGAGAAATCTAGACCTTATAAACCAGGTGCGTTTCGGTTTGCGGTAACAAATAATGTTCCGGTGGTACCCATTGTACTTTGCTTTAAAGAACTTAACAAATTTGAACGTGTATTTCGTAGACAAAAAAAATTGGTGGTTATAATTCAAGAGCCGATATACCCTAATACGGAACTAGACACAAAAGAGCAAGTGAAAGATTTGCAAGCAAGATGCCAGAAAGTATATGATGATACCATTATTGATTTTTATGGATACGATAAAAACACGTATTCTTATTATGAATAACGCGAAAGCGTTATTTTTTTACAACCGTACATGATGGATAGTGGAAAAACTATGCCTAGGGGGTATATACACAATTATGTATACAACGTACAGTCTAATGTAGTGGCGGGCTATGAATAACGCGAAAGCGTTATTTTTTATGTTTACATGGTTTTGTAAAAACCATAGTTTGGTGTGCAAGGCTATAACAATGGTTAAGAAAAGTGGCGTGTAGATATTCGTACAAATGATACGGTTGTATGGCGAGAATACCTTATAGCGCGGTATGAAATGTGTGGGAAGGGACATGCTTATGGTATGCAAAAAAATATACGTATATTTATAGGTGTTGGTGTTGCTTTTTGTGTACCATTTGTGCACCTAACACCTTTTTGTTTTTTGAACCAAATATAGCATACATATTGAAAACTTGGGGTATGTGATGTATACTATATATGGAGTTACATACAAATGAATAAATGGAAATTACTATACAAACAAAGAGTTTTAGAAGTTTGTAAAAACAAAGTTTTACAGAATATTTTATTGGAATTTTTTGATGATTGTACAAATTATTATAAAGATGTATGTTTTACAAAAGAAGATTTTGATACGTTACAAACACAAGATGGTGTATGGGAACAAGATATTGTAAAAGTATTATTTGAAAAAAAGACCAAGGTTTATATAGATGAAATGTTGGCGTATATTTTTTGTAACAATTTAAAAAAAGTTTCTTTTGATTCTTTTATAGATGCAAATAAATTAGGCTTTTATAATACAAGAAAAAAAGAAATTCATATTTGGAATTCGTTGAACCCTGATGCAGATGTATATGATAAAGAATTAAATAAAATAAAAAACCAAAAAAAGCGTAAAGATTATAAATTGTTTGTGCTTAAATGTGTGGTTTACCATGAATGTAATCATTTATTAGAACATATAACTTTTTTTAATGGACGTGTTTTGAAACATTGCTCGCAAAATAATTACAGTGTATATTGTAAGGACCATTATATCGTTACTTCCGCCGATATTTTAGCACGCACAAATATTCAAAGTTTTATGAAGCACAGTAATGTATCTGGAATATCAACCGTTTGTATGAATTTTTTATCTGCAATGATTTTTGATGGCTATGATTACATTTTTGAAGCAAGAAACGATATATTGGCAAATAGAATTTTAGGTAACGATGATTTGAAAGAAACGTACATAGATAAAGACCATGCGTATATTGCAAAAAGGACACTAGATACGCCGTTGCTTTACAGCACAGATTTTGATATGTATGTATTTTTTGATTGTTTAATGCAATCGGATGAGCGATTAACCCGTTTTCATATTTCTCAAATATATAAGGAAATGAACGCAATACATGCAAGCCCAGATATGCGCAAAACCGTTTCTTCTTCGTTTTTAAAGTTAACGAAAAAGAAATACAGGAAAGAACCGGTTGTTCTTCACCCAGAGCAGTGGGAAACCATTTTACAAACATACCCTATAACAGATGCGTTGGCATTGATGCATGGAACGGCGCATTATATTATGAATGAGAAAAACGATGAACATACGTTTTTGCAAATAAAAATATTAGAACAGGCTTTATTATGTTCTGTGTTGTTAGAAAAATTTGAAACAATGAAACAAACGCAGCCATTGCAAGATGTTTTATCTTGGGCAGATGATGTTTTAATGAAAGTGGGGGACGTTTTGTTATTACCTAATATTGATATGTACATACAAAAAGATGGGAAGCAACAAACGGCTTGCGGAACAGATGTATTTACTCTTGAAGAATATATACAAAAAGCCCCAGAGATGCTCAACTTGAAAGCTTTTTCGAATTTTGTACAGGCTGTAGAACAATTTGCGCAACAGCATGATGTTTATATTCGTGATACATTTGATTATTTTATAGAAGAAGATGATATTAGAGATTTTGCAAATACAGAAGTGCGCCCTTATAACCCCAAAGAGTTTTTGCCTTGGATAAAAGAAAGAGATATGCACCGATAAAAAAAGAAGCAAGGAGGCTTCTTTTTTTTGTATAAAAATGCGTTATACCAACCTATTTACGTAAACGTTTGAACAAAAGGCAAAATTTCAGTTAGATTTTTGCCAGTGGGTACACTTGTTGCCAAATGATTTTGTTTGTTATATCGGTATGGTGTGGATGGATACATAAAGTAGGGGCTCCACTTTTGTAAACGGGTTCAGCGCTTTTATTGTTACCAACAAAATGGAAGATTTTGAAGAAACTCCCATGTTTTGTACCAGCATTCATTCCCTTTGGCTTTTTTTGTAAGCGTTCTATTAAAATCAAAAACGACAGTTTTTAACATACATATGTACTTCTTTGTAGACCATTGTTTGATGGTGGTTTTATATAAAAAAAACAAACAACATTTTTATTCAAAACGTTGTTTGGTTTTGCTACATACGAGCGTATTTGTTTCTATACAACAAGCGGAACAATAACGCCTGCAATAACAAGTAGTAAACAAATGATGTATAAAACTTTCCAAACCATTTGTTTTGGTTTTACATAGCGCCATGCTAAAATAGACACAATAACGATCATGATGGCGGTTGCTAAACCTTGCAATGCGCTTACAACTTTTAAATTGACGCCAACCAAAGAAAGTACCATTGAAATAACGTATAGTAAAGCAACGCTTACTAGAACGTACATACTTACTTTGTTTAGACCCCAAGAACTTTTATGTGTTGTTTTGCTTGAAGTTGTTTTTTTTGTGGTTGCCATAGTGCTCCTCCTTTTTTTTAAGTATACGCATTACGTAGTTGTTTGTCAAAGATTGTAGGCATGAGAGTTGTATTATTTTTTGCGTTTATTTACATTTTTATATAAATGATTTTTTTGGATGTAAGCATAGACCGGTGCTTGGATAAATTTACAAAAACTAGGGTCGTTTTGCGCTAAAGCTTGACGGATACTTGTGGAACTTATGTTTGCTATGTGTAAATCGATAATGGTTGTTTTTGTTTGTGGAATAGGTGTTGGGGTTGGGTAGCCTTCTCGTTTAATGACTAAAAACTGGCATATACATTTTAATTCTTCGTAGTAGTCCCAAGTGCTTACTTGTTGGTAATTATCGGCGCCAAGTACGAGACTTATTTCGTCGTTAGGAAACAAGGTTTGCACGTGCTGTATGGTATGAAATGTATATACTAATTGGTTTTTTAATTCAAAATCATCAATCAAAATATTTGGTTCGTTTGCAAACATGGTTTGCACCATTTCTAATCGATATTCTGCTGGCGCTAGTGCTTGCTTTGGGTAAGCGTCACCTGTGGGAACGACAATGACTTTATCGGCGTAGTGTGAGGCAAGCAAGTGCGTGGCTAATTGGTAGTGCCCAATATGTGGTGGATTAAACGAACCGCAGTAGACCGCTATTTTCATAAACACCTCGTATGTTTAGTATAAAGGCTTGCTTAGAGAATGTCAATGTAAATGATGTTTATAAAGATTGCGGTTTGACATAGTGGCGTTATTTTTGTAAACTACAAAGAGTTGTAAAAAGGAGAGAAAGATGCAAACAGAAATAACCGTACAAGTTTTTAACCCAAAACAAGAAATAGAGGCTATATTACGCGAAAAAGAGTTTGAAGTTACGGAAACGTACACCATGCATGATTGGTATTTTTCAAAACATTCTTGGCGCAAAATACAAAAGTTAACTTACCCTAAGTTGTTGCAACATTCTTTTTTAGTGCGTTCTATTTGCGGGCAACAACAAAAGTATTATATAACATATAAAAATAAAATGTGCGATAAGAAAGGAAATTGTTTACAAGAAGAAAAGATAAACGTTTGTGTGGATGATGCTGAAAAAGCGGTGACTATTTTTCAAAAGGCACAATGCACTTTATGGGCGGAAGTAAAAAATGTGACTACGGTATACAAAAAGGAACACATTTGTTTTGCTTTACAAGACATAGATGGCTTGGGTGTATTTTTAGAGTTTGAAGAAAGTGAAGATATGAAACATATGTCTGTTTTAGAAAAAATTCGCATACTTAGTTTGCAAGCACAAAATTTGGGATTAACTTTGGGTAATGATTATTTTTGTAAAAAACCATATTTGCTGTTACATAATTTGCTATTACATAAAAAAGCAAGATAATACCTTGCTTTTTTTTGTATTTGGTATTTTACAAAAAGGTATTGATTTATGCTTTTTTTAAAGTATAATAAAAGCAAAGGGAGGAATGCGTATGAAAATTAGTGTGGTTGCAACAACCAATACAAAACAGTTTGCTACAAAAGAAGATTTTGAAAATTTTAGTGGGCATGCGGCAGGTATTTGTTATATGAAAGATAACTTTTCCACCATTGAGCAGGAAGACGTGGAAAAGACAAAACGCCGTATTGCACAAACAAAAAACAGCGGGCATCACAGTGTGTATGACCATGAAATGGTATCTTTGTATTTAGAAGATATTCCCAAAGCGCTTGCTATGGTGTTAAATAACGAACAAATGTACACCACGAGTGAAAAGTCTGCAAGGTATACAAAAATGGTGCCGACCGAAGCAGAGCAAAAGTTATATGATAAATGGTTACAAATTTTTAAAAACAAAATTACAGAAGCTTATGGGAATAAAGGTTTAAAATTTTTTGAAGGCAATAAAATTGAAAAGCTTGCACAAGAAAATGCAAGATATTTGCTTTCTGTGTTTACACCAACTTCTATGATGTATACAGTTTCTTACAGACAATTAAATTATTTGTATGGCTTTTTAAAACAAGAAATAGAAAGAGAAAACCAAAATGCCTTGTATACTGCTTTAAAACCAGCTATGGAAGATTTATGTGAAGCTATTGAAAATTTAGACTATTTTGATGAAACCTTAACGCAAAACGGCAAGTTACGCACATTAAGTTTGGTTACGCCTTCTAGCAGAATTTTTGTACCTACCTATGGCGATACATACACAGCTATTTATAAAGGGTCTTTTGCCCAATACGCACAAGCACAAAGACACAGAACGCTGAACTATACGATGCAGTTGTTAGAAAAGCCAGAATTTTATGTGCCTCCAATTTTAAAAGATGACGCAGATTTGATGCAGGAATGGGTAAAAGACTGTAATCAACAGGCGGAAACTTTTCCACAAGGTATGCTTGTACAGTTTGTAGAACGTGGAACTTTAGAAAACTTTATTTTAAAATTGATGGAAAGAAAATGCTCTTGCGCACAATTAGAAATTAACCAACAGGTTAATCAAACGTTAAAAGAATATGCTCAGGCGTTGGAAGAGCAAGGACACCCTATGGCAGAAGAATTAAAAAAATATACCAAGGGTGCGCGTTGTACTTTTCCAGGGTACACTTGCTCTACTCCTTGTGGTTTTGCTGAAGGTATAAATGAAACAAGAAAAATTTAAAAATAAAAAGACGCAGTTGCGTCTTTTTTCTTTATATATATTTACTTATTATTCTACAAAAGCGTTAGGGTCGTTTTGTGCTTTTTGAATAAATTTGATGTAATCTTTAATAAGCTCTACGCTAACAGGTGTAAAATTATGATATTCTATGCATACGTTAAAACCATTCTTCATAACAGGTTTTAAGGAATGTACGTGACCGTATAAATTGAACATACTTTTTTTACAATCTTCAGGCTTATGCGTTAGGTTTACGGGTATGCCTAATATATTTGCGTCGAGAATAAAGTTGTTTTCTATAACGTTTGCAAACCCTTTTTTTAACAACATTTTTCGAAATGCAGGGAAATTGCCTTGCATATCTCGTTTTTCATAGTTGCCACATATTAAAATAATGTGCCCATTCAGTTTTTTTACAAGATCGTAATTGCCAAAATCTCCTAAGTGGTATACTGTATCTTTTTTACCTACTGTTGCGTTCCACCTTTTTATATATTCGTGATCTGTTTGCTCGACGGAATCGAAGGAGAACTCTTTCGTTCGAATTTTGTTTTTTTGCGAAAAATGGGTATCGGAAGTGAAAAATATTCTATTTTTAAATATGTTGCTTGGCGCGCGTTGTATGCTCTGCACAAAATCTAACCACACAAGATTGTTTTTTGAACCATCGTAAACATACATAACGCTTTGTTCCGGCGAGGTTTGAGGTTGTTCTTTTAACAGCATATTTTTAGGAATTTGTTTATAAGAAAACCAATTTTTATTTTTTAAGTACGCTATTGGCATAATATCGTAAATATATTTTAAGCCATGATTGGTAATATTAAACTTAAAGTTTTTTACAATTTTTAATAAGTATTTACCGAGTGTATTTACGGCAATATGCTCTTTTAATTCGTATACGCTTGTGGCGTTATATTTGCCAACGTAGGAAGGAATTATGTGAAGTTTTACGTTAGAAAACATAACCCGTTCGAAGGCTTTTTTATCTTTGCGGTAGTTGCTGTCGGTGAAGGTATCGACTAAAAGATTTTGTGTGCCTAACCACACAACTTCTACTTTTTTTTCAATGCTTGGGTCGATATCTAAAGCAATGGCAAGATTGGTTAGGGTGCCTAAACAAACCAAATATGTTTTTGTATTTGCTTTTGCGATTTCGATGATTTTTTGCACCGCTTCTGTTGGCTCTTTGTAACCATTAGAATAAAAGTCGGTAGAGCCCATATACACAATTTTGCTTGATACGCCTGCGTATTTACAGATTCGTTTTGCTTCAAAATAACTATCTACCACACCTTCTTCTACCACTACAGGTTTATAAGACACGTAAAACGGACAAACCGTTATGGCTTCTACTTTACATTCGGGTGAGGTAAGCGCGTAGGCTATGGCAAATGGATCATCTACTTCGTTTGTTACATCGGTATCTATAATTATGTGTTTCATATGTTTCTTCCTTTCGTTTGTAGTATAGATGTTTTTGTCATTTTTACAAAACAAATGAACAATATAATGCAAACTTTTTCATGGCTTGACTAAAAATTTCGCTTTGTGGTATAGTAATAATAGTAAGGAAATATTTATGAATCATACATTATCTAAACAAACGGATGTATACGAAGGCGCAAAAAAAGTTTCTTTATTACCTGTGCATATTAAAGAAAAACAAGATGTATTGTCTTCGTTTAGTAGTTCTAAGGAATATTATATTTCAGAAGAAATGGCGACTTTTTTAATGAACCAAGCAAAACCATTGCCATTAAAAAACGCACTTCATGTTAAAATAAAAACAGAAAAAGTGTTGCCAGATGATGACAAGCAGGCGATAGCGAAGGCTATAAAAAATTATTTTCACAATGGGGTTTTAGACGTGAGCATGCAAATAAAAAAAAGTGCATGGGTTGCTAGCATTATGCTTATGGTTTCTATTATTGTATTATCTGTTTCTTTTTTACTATCTTATACAAATGTGGCGTATGTGTTGATTGAATTGTTAGAAATTGTTGGCTGGGTGTTTGCATGGGAATGTGTGGATATTTTTTGTTTTAGAATAACCATGATGCGGTTTCAGAGGAAGCGGAGCTTACATTTTTTAGAAGCAAAAATTTCTTTTGATATAATTAAGGACACTAGGAGGGAAAACAAATGATAAAACTAAAAAAAGGTGTTTTGATTTCGGCTTTGAGCTGTTTAGGTGTAACTTGTTTGTTATGTATTTTAGGTATTTTTGGCGTGGCAATATTTAGCGGTGTGGGCTTACGTATTTTGCTTATTTTTGCTTCACTTACGGTTGCTTTATCGGCTTCGCTTAGCGATATCAATATTTTTGAAAAAAATAAAAAAATTGCTATTGCGAGTTTGTCGTTATTAGGAATTTCTCTTGTTTTTGCTCTTATTATTTTTTGCAGTAAACTGCTAGACGAAGTTCATATATTTAATAAAATAACGGCTATTTTATCTGTATTTAGCATAATGTTTATGATGATTGTTTCGTTATATACAAAATTAGAGAATAAATTTCGCGTATTGCAGGCTATAACATATATTGTTGTTTTGCTTGTTGATATTTTAATTTCTCTTTTAATTGCTGGTGTGAATGTTTTGAGTGTAAAAGGAATGACGGAAATTTTTGGGGTGCTTTGCGTGGTTGCTGTAGGGTTATTGATCGCGACAGCGGTTGTAAGTACGAAAAAAGAAAACGCGACAGAATCAGGCGAAACCCAAGGATTTATTCGCGTGAAAAAAGTAGAATATGAAAATTTAATCAAAGAAAATAAAGCTTTAAAAGAAGAAATTGCTATGCTTAGAAGTGAAAAAAAATAAAATTACGTATGCATAAATTATAAAAAAACACATATCTTAACTATATATAAAATATAGAAAATTAGGAGTGTGTTATGGATAAACACGAAGAAAATCAAAACCAAGTGCATGAAAAAAGTTCTTTATCGAGCAGGTGGGGTATAGGATTTGTTTGTGGGCTGTTTTTGGGGCTTATTGGGTTTATTATTGGTTATTTTGTATACGATGCAAAAGACGCCAACGGTTACGCTAAGCACACCTTTATGAAAGGATGGATGATTGGGTTTGTTATAAGTTGTATTGCTTCTATTCTTATGGGCGTTTGGTACTATTATACCGTAGGGAGTACGTTGGGCGGTACAATATAAAAAAGAAGGCGTTTGCCTTCTTTTTTTGTAACAATATTTATCGTTTTCTGCATTTATCGTTTTCTGCTTTCTGGTGTAATATGTAAAGTTGTTTGCATTTGTTGTAAAGCAGGGTTTGTTCCTTCATACATAGAAAGAAACTCTTTTGTATTGTTTAGTTGCCTTTCTAAAAAATGTTTTGCTTCGTTTATATTGTGAAAGCGCCTAAATTCCTTTTGATGATCGAGTAAATCTATTTGATCGGTTGTTAGTATATCTAAACTTATAACATCTTCTCTGACAATGGGCCACAAAATTCTGTTTTCAGCAAGTATGTCTTTTAAATCTTGCTCTTTTTGCGTAGGGAATTCGGCTCCCTTTTTTTGTGTTTGTTGAAAATCTTTTATTTGCTGTAGGATGGTTTCAAGATTTACGATTTGTGCGCAGTTAAAACCATGCTCTGATACGGCGTCGTCGGGTACGTTTGCATATTTTATAAATATTCTTCTTCGATCCATATTCCACCTCCTATTTTATTATACATAATCTTGTTTTGCTAATCAAATAATTTGGAAGAAAAAACATATTTTGTTATAATAAAAAGCGGAGGTTTGTATGGATTTATTTAAAAAATGTGAAGATTATACCATTATTGATGAATTAAAAAAAGCGGAAATTTATCCTTATTTTCATTACTTAACCAGCGGGCAAGATACTGTGGTAAACATGGAAGGAAAACGAACGATTATGATTGGTTCAAACAATTATTTAGGGTTAACGTCACACCCAGAAGTGATTGAAGCAGGTGTACAAGCTTTAAAAACGTATGGTACAGGGTGTTCGGGTTCTAGATTTTTAAATGGTACGCTAGATATTCATTTACAATTAGAAAAAGAGTTGGCCGAGTTTTTGCACAAAGAAGATTGTGTGACCTTTTCTACGGGGTTTCAATCTAACTTAGGTATTATTAGTGCCGTTGCGGGCAGAAATGACGTAATTATTAGCGACAAAGAAAACCATGCGAGTATTTACGATGGGTGCAAACTTTCGTATGCAAAATTATTGCGTTATGCGCATAACGACATGGAAGACCTGGAAAGACAACTAGCATCGGTAGATAAAAGCAAAGGTATGTTAATTGTAACCGATGGCGTGTTTTCTATGAGTGGCGAAATTTGCAATTTGCCTGAAATTGTACGTTTAGCTAAAAAATATGGCGCGCGTGTTATGGTAGATGACGCGCACGGTTTAGGCGTTATTGGTGAAGGTGGACGCGGAACGGCATCTTATTACGGGCTTGAAGACGATGTAGATTTAATTATGGGTACGTTTAGTAAATCTTTAGCAAGTTTAGGCGGATATTTGGTTTGCTCGAAACAAGTAGCCAATTACGTGCGACACAACTCGCGTCCGTTTATTTTTAGCGCAAGTATTACTCCGGCAAGTGTGGCTTGCGCGCGTAAATCGCTAGAAATTTTAAAGCGTGAACCTGAACGTGTAGAAAACTTACAAAAGCTTGGTGATTACGTTCGTGAAGGTTTAACAAAGCGTGGTGTGAAATTTATAGATGGTAAGGCCCCTATTGTTGCTATTTGGACGTATAGTGACGAAAACTCGTTTGTGGCTTGCAAAAAATTACTTGAAAAAGGTGTATATGTAAACCCTGTTATTTCTCCTGCTGTGCCCGTTGGGCAAAGTATTTTACGTACATCGTACACGGCAACACACACCAAAGAACAATTAGACGAAGCTATGGATAAAATTAAAGAAGTGTTAGATGAAATTTTAACAAAAGAAGAAGCGTAAAGGCTTCTTTTTTATATTTGCCATATTTTAATTCCTTAGAACTGCCATCGTCAAAATCGGCAAATACTTTTAAGTTGGTAGAAATAATATCGTTAAGTGTTACGCCATATTCATACTCTACTTTTGCTTCGCCTGCAAAAAAATTTTCTAACCTAATGCCGGTTACTTTTTTCCCGCCGCAAGCCGAAAATAAGAACGCTAGTGGAAGAATTTGTTTCCACTATTTTTTTGTATTAGTTTGAAAAAGGATTGACTAAAGATAAGGTTATCTAGTTTTTGAAAAAAAATTGTTCAATGTCAAATTTTAGAAAAATTGCATAAAATAAGTTGACAGTTGAATATGCGTTTAATTATAATACAGTTGAATAATCGTTCAATCGTTGGAGGTTTTATGGAATTTCATTGCAATAAAGGTGATACATGTTGTTGTGAAACAATTCAAAAATGTGATTGTGAAATTATACATCAAGATGTTGTGGATAAAGTGAAAAAGAGAATTTTAGATGAAGAAACTTTGCTTTTGATGGCAGATTTTTATAAGGCACTTTCAGACAGCACCCGTATGAAAATTATTGATGTGTTATATGAAGGAGAGATGTGTGTTTGTGATATTTCTGTCCTTATTAATATGACAAAATCAGCGACTTCACATCAACTCAAATATCTTAAAGATATGAAATTGATAAAAAGTAGAAAACAAGGTAAGGAAGTTTTCTATAGTCTTGCTGATAGGCATATTGTTGAAGTTTTTGAGATAAGCAAGGAGCATATTTTGGAGGATAAAAATGAAAAGAATTGTTAAAATTGAAGGCTTAGATTGTCCAAATTGTGCAAGGACCTTGCAGAACGAAATCAACAAGATTGATGGTGTTAAAAATGCTGAAATTAACTTTGTTAAGTCCAAAATTTCTTTTGAAAGTGAAGATGTTGATAAGGCAACAAAAGACATTGTTAATTTAACAAGAAAAATAGAGCCAAATGCGACAATAGTTTTGGAAAAAACAAACAAAAACAAAAAGATGCTTATACTAGATTTAGTATTTTTAGTTTTGGGTGTAGCACTTGGACTTATTTCTCTTTTAGTAAGTTTGCCTACTTGGGCTTTTTGGATTGTTTTTGTCGCAAGTGCTTTGCTACTTGGTTACAAAACCTATTTAAAGGCAGTTTTACTCCTTTTTAAAGGTGTTGTCAATGAAAACCTATTAATCACAATTTCAGTTGCTGGTGCGGCAGCACTTGGCGAATATATGGAAGCCTTGATGGTTATTTTCCTATATACCATTGGTAAAATCTTGGAGAAATTGGCAGTTGACAAGTCAAGAAAGTCGATTGAAGATTTGACAAATTTGCAGCCTGAATTTGCTGTGATTGTCAAAGGAGAAGAAGAAATCAAAGTCAGTCCGGAAGAAGTGCAGATTGGCGATATTATTGTTGTGAAACCGGGTGAAAGAGTCCCTATTGACGGAGAAGTTTTGGAAGGAAATGCCACTTTAGATATGCAAAGCCTGACTGGAGAGAGTGTGCCAGTTTCCATTGGTGCAACTCAAAAAATTTTGTCAGGGGCAATTGTTTTAGATGGTGTTTTAAGAATTAAAACAACTGAAGAATATAAAAATAGCACGGTTAGCAAAATTATGAATTTGATTGAAAATGCTCAAGACAAAAAGTCAAAAACCGAGACATTTATTTCAAAAATCACTCGCTGGTATACTCTTGGAATTATTGTTTTGGCAGTTCTAACTTTGGGAATCGGCTGGGCAATTACAAAAGAATTAAACTCTTCTATTTATCGTGCCCTGAAACTACTTGTTGTGTCTTGTCCTTGTGCTTTTGCAATTTCCGTTCCACTTTCCTATTTTTCTGGACTTGGCAATGCTTCTAAAAATGGAATACTTATTAAAGGTTCAAACTATCTTGATGCACTAAGCAAAATGAATGTTGTGGCCTTTGATAAAACAGGAACATTGACTACTGGAGAATTTCAAGTGGAAAAAGTTGAGTGTTTAATTGAAAAATACAACAGTGAAGATATTATCTTCTTGGCAAGTTTGGGAGAGCAATATTCTTTACATCCGCTTGCTAAGTCAATCGTCAAGGCAAATAAAAGAGAGTTAAAACACATAAAAAATGTTAAAGAAGTTGCTGGGGAAGGAGTTTATTATAAATATAATAAAAATAACTATTTTGTTGGTAGAAAAAATAAACAAGAACACGTTGCAGTTGAAGTTTATGAAAATGATGTTTTAATTGGAAGAATTTTCTTAAATGACACAATTAAGGCGACAGCAAAAGATGCTTGCTTGCAATTAAAGTATATGGGGATAAGAACACTTTTATTATCTGGAGATAACAAAGAAAAAGTGGAAGCGGTTGGTAAAGAACTTAACATTGATGAGTGCCACTCTGAACTTTTACCACAAGACAAATTTGCCTTTCTTGAAGCATGCAAAAAAGATAAAAAGAATTTTGTTGGGTATGTAGGGGATGGAATAAACGATGCTCCGTCATTAACACTTGCCGATGTTGGCATAAGTATGGGAATAAATGGTAGCCCTGCGAGCATTGAAGCAAGCGATGTAGTTCTAGGCGATGACAACATTGAAAAAATTCCACATGCCATCAAAATTTCGAAATTTACGAAGAAAATTGTTTGGACAAATATCATTTTTTCTATGTTTGTAAAAGTCACTTTTTTGGTTTTAAGCCTTGTTGATGTTGCAAGTATGATGTTGGCAGTTTTCGCCGATGTTGGTGTGACGCTTATTGCGGTTTTAAATAGTTTAAGAGCGTTATATTATAATCCTAAAAAGAAATTAAAGTAAGGTTAGTTTATTTTCTAGTAATGATGCTAAAAATTGAGTGTTTTCTTTATCAAAAGTATTAACGGGTGATTTACTTAAAATTTCACCCGTTTTCTTTGATATTAAGTTGCCGTTTATTTCAATGACATTCTCATTGTTTTGTATTTGTTTTTCTTCTATATTTTCACATTTGCATTTTTATTTGTGGATAAGTCCATAAGTTCAAAAAGTGTTGGTTGTTGGTTTTCTTTTTTAGGTTTTAGTGTTGGTTTAGAAGGTGTTGTAACTTTAATTTCAGGTTTGTATTCAGTTCCATCTTCGTTGTAAAGTTTGCCTTCGATTTTCTCTTCTTCTTTATTCATATTTTTAAACCTCCTTATATAAATTTGCCTTTTGGCACAAGTGGCGAAGTAGCATTGTTTGGTAAGAAGATTGTTTTACTTTTAATTTTTTAGTAGGGGTTAACGAAAAAGAAGAAAATATTGTATTGAAATAGTTTTATTTACAACAAAAAAAAGACCAAGTTAAAAACCTAGTCTTATGAAATACATTTGTTATGTTATTAAATTGTTTAAGCAATAATTTCTTCCGTTTACTCCTACGAAAACTATGCTACAAAAGACACTCAAAAGGCAAAGAGATATGAGGAGAAAATAGTAAAAATGCTTTAAAACAAAAAAACTGACAAGGTGTTCTTATCAGTTTCATTTGGCGGCACCAACACTATCCAGATTGAACTGAAGATTAGTGAAATGTCGATTATATTTTCCATATGTATTTAATTA
>CALVTO010000003.1 GCA_944362705.1 uncultured Clostridia bacterium
ATTGTCAAATGGCGTCAAGGGATCGATATTTTGACAGCAAAAGAAAAAACACTAGCAAAAATGCTAGTGTTTTAAAGACTTTTAGTAGGCAGAGCAAAATCCAATTTTTGCGCTGGGTAAATTGGTAATGTTGAGGTCGGCAGTTCGAATCTGCTCGTTAGCTCCACAAATTAAAATCGCTAAACCCCTTACAAAAAGGATTTCAGCGATTTTTTCTTTTTATTTTTAAATCTATATTTTAGTAGAAAATATTTTTTGCAATTTAAAATTTCATTGAAAAATGGAAAGAGTTGTATTATTATATATAAATGAAAGTTTATAATATAAAAAATAAAAGGAGATGGAAAATGAAAGAATATGAACATAGTTTTAAAGTAGAGTCAATACTTCCATACATAGAATATTGCAAAAAAAATGGATATACAGAGATTGGTATTGTTACTCAAAATAGAGTGGTTTATGAAAACAAAAACAGCAATCACATAATCGCAAGAATAACCACTGAAACCATTGGTGATAAGGAACGAATCATTTTTGATTGTAAAAATGTAGGTAGCAAACAAAAGGATTTAAATATTTCTAAAGAATCCATTCCAATGGAGTTAACACAAGAGACTAAAAAGATTATTTTATCTATGTTAGAAGTTCTTGAATTTTACGTTGCCGCTGATAATTTAAGAACAAGATACATATTTCAAAAGAAAGGTGTAACCTTTGAGATAGATGATTATATAAGACCTAAAACCCAAGTAGTTGCAATTGAGGGTAACGAAGAAACTGTAGAAAAAGTATATAGTGATATTTTATCTAAAATAAACAACAAAACAAAATAAAATCATTAAGCTAGAAGTAGCTATACATACTATAATTACAGATAAAATTTACATGTATAACATAACACTAAAATTTGCCAAACCATATTAAAGCTATTTCGAAAAAAATGCTATGTTTTATATTAACTTACTTAAAAAGTTAAAAAATAAACGGCAGAAATGTACCGTTCTTGCAATAAGTTTATTGAAAATGAGGTTGTATAATGTGATATTTACTACCTGCAATATTAAAGTTTTAAAAATTATTTTTTATTGTTTAACATTTTTTATACAATATGTATGCATATTCTGTTTTATATAACCATAATATCTTTATATTTTTATAAAACAAAAAGCCAATTTTGTTAAATTGGCTTTTTATCTTTTATTTTATACTTTTTTCTATCATTTGTTTTTTATAGATTTATAAAAATTTTATTTATTGTATATGTAATATTCCCCTTCTTCTGTTTTAGTGTAACCACCCGTTGTATTTAAATACGCGTTGATATTTGCTGTATCATCAACAATGGTTTTTAATACCTTGACCGTTATTGCATGTGCAATTACAGCACCGCAAGCAGAAGTGTTTGTTAATGCGTTATATATTTCTGCACTTTCTATTACAACATTTTCCAATGTAGTAAGATTTGCAAAAACGCCATCTTCTATGGTTTGTATAGATGCAGGAATGGTAATTGAAGTTAGTGCAGGCGTTTCAAATAATCCCCCACCTAACGCTTGGTCGGGAGATAAAGAACTTATCGTTTCTACCTGAAAATCATCTCCAGGAATAAATTTCAAATAATTTCCTATATTATATTTAATTTCACCTGCTAAAAACCCATTGTCGTAAATTTCTTCAATCACACCCATATTCTGCATGTAGTTTTCTTGCGTAAAGGTTACTACTTTATTGTTATATTCTAAAGTAAACGATTCAAGTTTGCCTGACAACATTTCTATAAAAGGTCTTGCAATAATGGTTATGTTGCTTTGATCAATTTTATCTTCTGAAGTCAATGTATAATCGGTTAGTTCGATAGAAATGGTTGTATCGAGATTGGTATATGTTTCTTTAACCATGGTAAAATACGCTTCTGCTTCACCTACGCGAACATATGTTTTTTCTCCGCCATTAATGCTAACGTTATACATACCGCCAACCAACATGTATCTATCAAAATTTGATAAATCCTCTGCCCAAATTTCGTAATCTAAGGAAGATGTGTCTCCGTAATTTATAATGTCTTTGATAGTATATTCCATTGTATAAACATCGGATTTCGTGTTATGAATAGAATAAGAAGACGGAATCACAATTTCTGCATCTTCTCCCACATAACCAACAAATTTGTTTCCATCAAAAACAAAGTCTTCGTAAACATTTGTTATTTCTGTTGTAGTATCGTTTGGTGATTTTGATGATTGCTTGTCATCATTACAAGCAAACAGCAAAAACATTGCAGGAATAAGTAAAACAAATGCTAAGCAAAAATTAAAAATTTTCTTTCTCATATATCCCTCCTTTGTTATACATAAGTTGGTAAATGAATATAGAAAATCGCATAACTATATATAGTATACAGGCAAAAAGTTATATCTATCAAGTAAATACATAAATATATTTTTACGCTTCATACTTTTAAATTTTTAAAAATTTTTCATAATGAAACATAAACATTTGCTAACCATATAAACACATATTATACTATAAAGTATGAAAAAAAATGTTTATGAAACTATATGTAAAAATCTTATGCATTGTATACAAAATGTATTAAAACCCAACACGATGCAGTTTTTTTCTGTTTCTGCAAAAGGTTCTGATGATTTAGTAACCACGATTGATATTGCTTTTGAAGAAAATATAATAACCCAATTAAAAGCATTATACCCCAATATAGATATATTAAGTGAAGAGACTCATTTTACACAACCAAAACAAAATACGTATTTTACCATAGACCCGTTAGATGGTACGGTAAATTTTGCCAATCACTTACCACTATATGGCATACAGTTAGCGTTTGTAGAAAAAGGCATTACCCAAGTGGCCGTTGTGTATTTAATTCCTACACAAGAAATGTATTACGCTATACGTGGGAAAGGTGCATTTTGTAACAACCAAAAAATTTCAGTAACAACGCAGCCAGCAAAAAACACTTTGGTTTTTATAGACGGGAATCATCAGCAAATGTTTGCAAACTTTGCACCAAAATTAACCAATGACTTTTTACGCGTTCGTATGATTGGAGCTTCTTGTGTTGAATTTACCAACATTGCATCTGGTAATGCTGGCGGTTTATTGCTTATTGCTAAAACACCATGGGATTATATTCCGGGTTGTTTACTTGTTACAGAAGCTGGTGGCTATATTGAACAACATGACGATGTTTTTATTTGTGGAGCAACGCAAGAAATTGTGCATGTTATAAAAAAATATGTATAAAAAGCGGAGTTTTCACTCCGCTTTTTATTACTCACTTACGTTAATATTTCATCATATGTAAAGCCATCTTTAACTAAATAATAATGCATGCCTAATTTTTTTGCAGATTTTAAATCGTGCTTAAAATTATTACCTACTACCAATACTTGCGAAGGCGTTACATTGTTTTTTTTCATAATTTCTTTATAAATGGTATATTTATCTAAATTTTCTCTTTTAGAAATATCGTTGCTTAAAATATCTTCAAATAAGTTTCTATCAAAATGATTATAATCTATAGCCTTTTGCAAGTCTTTTTCTTTCCAATTTGAAACAATATACAATTTACCTAACTCTTTAAATTTTTTCAATTCTTTATCGCTAATACGTTTGCCACGCACGTATTGCGGGTTGGTTTCTACAAACTCTCTAAAAATTAAGTATGATCGATTATTGCCTTCCACATCGAATAAAATTTCATTGATTTGGCTTGACAACCCTTCCCCATTTAAACCACAACCATATTTTTTTAACAGGTTGTTACGCTCTTTTTCTGTCATGTAAGAAAAGTGCTCGTTAAACCACTTTAAATTTATTTTTCTATGGTTATCCTTTTTTAAATCCCACACAAGCGTATCACGGAAATCGAAAATCACTAATTTTACTTGATTAGATATTAAG
Organism: uncultured Clostridia bacterium; assembly: GCA_944362705.1. Taxonomy (GTDB): domain Bacteria; phylum Bacillota; class Clostridia; order Christensenellales; family UBA1242; genus CALVTO01. The sequence goes on from CALVTO010000003.1 coordinate 3,925, forward strand.
TTAGGATCGTTATTGATGTTTGCCATCCATTTTTTGCTTTTAAAAATACCAAAGTATACAGGCAAAAAGATGAGTGTTGGCAAAACCAATAAAAGGTACATAACAAAAATATTACTAGGCAAGTATTGTACAACAAAGCACTCAAGAATATATAACACGCTACAAGCAATTTCAATAGCAACAAAAGGTGCGTTTTTACCGCCAAGTCTTAATAAATAGCTTCCCATATTCCATGCAACAAAACGGAAAAAGTGAATTCCAACATAACAAGGAATAACATAATACATCATGCTTACATATTCTTTATTTACCCCTAAAGAAATTGGATAGATAAGGATCATGCTGCATACAAAGTAAAACACCCAAATAAGCATAGAAGCATAAATAGAATATTTTCCGTACTTGTAGGCTTCTTCGAAATTATTTCTACCTAAATATCTTGTAATTTTTATTGCACTAACACTTGTAAACGCAAATAAAAAACCGTTAAATACATCTAAAACATTTTCTAGATAAGAATATGTATTAAATAGAGCTTCGCTCACACGAATCAGCATAACGGAACTTGCATAGTACCCTATTTGCCATATAAATTCAACCACAAGGTTAGAAAGTAAAATTCCCCATTGTTTTTTTGTTAAGTTAATGGTTTGCAATTTTGAAAAATTTACAGAAATTTCTTTATTTTTTAACAAAAAAACATAAGCAAACACAATTGTAATAGCACTGCTAATTATATAAGTAATGCCAATATAATTTAAATAATATATACCGCAGGTTAGTAGCACTACAAACCCAATAATTGTAACAAGTAAAGGAACTAGTTCAGAAATAAGTTGTTGTTTGAAAAATTTTAAACTTTTTAAACTATTAGCAAGATAATTGCTGGTACATGAAAGTAAAAAATAACCACACATAATGTAATAAAATGTATAATCCGATGGATGATAATCCATAAGCGTTTCCATAAAAAAGGTAGGAAAAGCCATAAGCAAAAAGGTGGCAATAACACTAAAAATAAAATTAATTTCAAACCCTATTTTAGCATACTTTCGCACTTTAAATTTAGAACCAATGTTTTGATTCATAAAAATAGATATACCGTTGCTTACGCCAAAAGCAATAATACTAGCAAATGCATAAATTGACAAAAAAGCGTTTAAATACGTTAGTTCCTCAACGCCTAATAAATTTGCTAATACCGAAATAATGCTCATTAAAATAGCAACAACAATATATTTTAATAACAGCCATTTGCTTTCTTTAAATGTTGTTACAAAGTATTTAGAAAATGTTTTTTTATTTGTTGTACTCATATATTTGTAAACCTATTTTTTTATTTTTTTTCATTTTCGTGCGCTAACCATGCATGACTTTGTAGCGTAAAGTGTAACCCATATGTAGCACATAAAATTTATGAGTTTCACACAAACTTTTATGTTGTAAGTCACTTTAGCAAATTTTTTTAGCTCTGCCTCGGGCACCACAATAGGAGATTGTCGTTTTATAAAGCTTAAAAGTTCCGCATCACGTACTTTTGTCCACTCGTCGACACGCATACCTTGTTCTAATAAAATTTTCGAAATATTCATTTCCGAAGAGTCGCTTTCTTCACCGTTTTCAAGTGAATTTTTAAAAGTTGTATTTTTTACATGTGTAATATGTTGCAAGTAATAATTTAACTTAAAATCATTCCACTCTTTCCAGTTTACATTATAATACAAGGTGTCGTCAAAATCGAAAATGAAAACTTTTATCATAACCAGGCAATTTCTCCATATAATCACTATAACGCAATTTATAAAAAAATAGCAAACAATTATAACTTTTTATATAAAATGTATTATTTTATACATCGTTTATAATCATCATAATTTCCTAAATAAGTTTGAAGTTCACCTTCTTGTAAATGTACAACTTTCTCTGCAAAAGCATTGATAAAATATCGATCGTGACTTACAAACAAAAAAGTTCCTTGGAAATTTTGCAAGGCGCTTTCCAAAACCTCTTTTGTTGCAATATCAATATGATTTGTTGGCTCATCGAATATAAGCGTGTTTATTTTGCTTTGCAACAATTGCGCTAATTTTAACCGCATTTTTTCGCCGCCCGAAAGATGTTTTACTTTTTTATGCACATCGTTTTTATAGAAATGAAACTTTGCTAAAATTGCTCGCGCGGTTTGCTCGCCAACACAAGCTTCTTCTTGAAAGCAAGATAACACATCTTGGTCTTCATTTGCAAAGGTTACAACTTGTGGCAAATACCCAATTTTAACACTTGGCCCAATTTGCACTTTCCCTTTAATTTGTGCCTGCAACGAGCCCATAATAAGTTTTAACAAGGTAGATTTTCCACTACCATTATTTCCTAAAAGGGCGACTCTTTCTTTATCGCAAATAGTTAAAGAAACATTTCGCAAAACTGGAACATTTTCATTATAACAAACTGTAACGTTTTCTAATGCAATAACTTGTTTACTGTTTTTACGCTCCTCCTCAAACGCAACGTGCAACTTTTGTGGCAGTTTGGGTTTTTCCACAGCATCTTTTCGCAATCTTTCTAATTGTGTTTGCAACGCGTGCGCACGGTCGCAAAGGGTGGAACTATTATTTGCCATACCGCGCTCTGCAAAATACTTTATTTGCGTTTCGAGTCGCTGCATAACTTGTTGCTGGTTTTTATATAACAAACATTGTTTTTCATATTCTTGTTGTCTTTCTATTAAAAAACCTGAGTAATTTGTTGTATACACTTTGGAATTTGTACCACATAAATGTAAAATTTTATTGGACATTTTATCTAGAAAATAACGATCATGCGAAACAATAACGGTAGCACCTTTGAAATTTTGAATGTAGGTTTCTAACCACTCTATTCTAGCAATATCTAAATGGTTGGTAGGTTCATCTAGCAAAAACAAATCTGGTTTTAGCAACAACCCTTTCGCCAATTGCACTAACGTTTTTTCGCCACCGCTTAGTTGCGTAAATTTTTGCGTTAATAATTTAGGATCTATTTGTAAACCATCGACAACCACACGAATGTTTTTATCTATTTCATAGCCACCTTCGGCAATAAATGTATCTAACAACCGACAATATTTGGTCATAATTTTTTCATAATCGGCCGAATTTTCCTGATAGCTTAAAGCTTCTTGTAGTTGTTGTAATTGTTTCTCTTTATGTACTAAATCTGCAAAGCTATCTTTTAAGATTTCATATACAACACGGTCATCGTGTATAGAAGAACCTATTTGATTTAAATATGCAACGCGTATACCTTTTTTTATATGAATATCGCCTTGTTCAACTTTTTCTAACCCCGCAATCATTTTTAATAGCGTAGATTTTCCGCAACCATTTTCACCAACAATAGAAATAGATTCGCCTTCATTTAAAGAAAAAGAAACATTTTCAAAAACCGTTCCATACCCAAAGTTTTTTGAAACTTCATGAACATCTAAAATAATCATACTCTCACTCCTTTGGGAGTAGACATAAAAAAATCATACTCCACCATATATCATCACTACAAAAGCAGTTACACCCACGTTGGGTGCAACGGCATATTGTATGATTAATACATGATGACAGTATGATACCTCATAGTTTTACTTTATCATTCCTTCAAAAGTTTGTCAATACTTAATATTAGGCTTTGCGTTTATTGGTTTGTTCTGCTTTTTAAACCTATACAAAAACCTTCGGCAACTTCTTCAAAATTGTTTTTCATAAAAAAGGCTTCCAGCCCAGTATACTTTTCTATGACTAAATAAAAATCACCTATGCCTAGTTTTCGTTCTGCTGCGATAGCATATCGAATAAGTTTTGATGCCACCCCCTTTCTTCTGTAAGGTAACAGTGTGGTGATTTGACACAAAAAATCATTTGTTCCATTCCTATAACAAACAAGTAAAGCTATGGGTTGATGATTATAATAGGCCATATAAGGCGCTATTTTCTTTTCGTGAAGAAACAAATCGTTTAGATTTTTCTCGAAAACATTTAGATAATTTTCTCCGTATTTATATACCCCATCACCCATTTGATGAACAAAACCTGCATCAAGTATATGAATAATATCTTTTTTTTCTTTTTCCCCGCAAGGTTTACATATAACATTTTCTAACATACAGTGTTTAAAGTTTGTATTATACCCACTTTTAAGTTTCATCCAAGCATCATGATATAAAAGTTTATTTTCTCGAATAACATCCATAATTTTATGCATATTTTCTCGATTTTGGGTTTTCAAATAATACGCTGGCGTTCGGTTTACCTGCAACCATTGTACCTTTGTTTGCTGAACAACTTCTTTAAAATCTTCTGTTTTAGAAACATATATAAAGTTATTATATACATCATCGATGTATTGCGAAATAATTTGCGTATACTTAGAGTTTTCTTGCACTTTTGTTTTATACATTTCGGAAATTGTTTTGTAGAACGTAAGCACAATATTGTCTATTTTATTAATAACGTCGTAACGAATAAAAGATACAAACGATGCAATAAACATAATAAATTCACTTACAGCTCCAACGTACGCGTGTACAAGTATGTCGTAAACGAAAAGTAATATAGACGAAATAATGTACCCAACACGCAAAATTTTCATATTATCTTGCCAAGTTGTATACGTGAGTAAGCCCAAGTTGATAAGCATAAGTAAATCTAGATAATCTTCCCACAGCAACATCGACGTAATAACACAAACAACTTGAAACGACGCCATAATGTAGCCATTAGGCTGTTTATTTTTTACTGCAAACGCATAATACACGAATGTTCGCAAACACGCCATACCAACTAATATAATAGATAAATATCTACCCAACAAAAAATATGTTGCCATTATACTAATGTTGGCAATGGTGAAACACAACATGGTTTTGTATTTTTCTTTTTGCAAAATGCCGATGGCCGTTGTAATGACCGTAACAACACTCACGATTTGTGCAATATAAAAATAACTCATAGCTTCCTCTATCTATTTCCTATATCATAGCAGTTATTTTTTTTATTGGCAAAAGAAATAACCTTATGTACCCGTACCTTGATATTTTTTTAAGCTAAAATTAAAAAACAATACACAAGGAATCATAATTAGCATACCAAAACAAGGCGAAAGCGCATATACCCACGGTAGCAAAGTTCCTCCGCCAACCAAATACGTTAGTGGCAAATAGTTAAAACAAGCAACCGGTATAACATAGGTAAATAAACGAGAAAGCCACTTTTGATAAATATTGATGGGATAATACGCCAAATCTTTACTTCCAGCAGTAAAGATGTTAATAAATTCTAAATTTTCAATGGTATATATACTCATACCCGCGCCTAGTATCATAAGCGAAAGAATAACCACCACGCCACAAACAAACATACCCAGCAAAACCAAAACCTTCCATATAGACCATGTAATAGAAAGTTTACAAACCGCGATTATACTCACCACCACGCCAACAAAAAATTTGCCTAGTTTGCTAAATTCCATTTTCGCGCCTAAAATTTGGTAATGTATGTTTACAGGGCGTATAAATAGCCTATCTAATTCCCCTGACTGCACAATTTCTGCAAAGGAATCGTACCCGCGAAAAAAACACTCACAAAACGAAAACACGGTTGTAACCACGCCAAACATGAGTAACGAATCGTAAAAAGTCCATGTACCTACGGTTGTAAATGTTTGAAACAACACATAAACCGCCAACAATTCCGACACAGCAACAACAGCTTGAGAAAACGATAAAAACACTGTATTCAACCTATACTGCATAGAAGATTTTATGTGCATTTTTACATATTTTTGATACAACATACCTTAACCTCCTTGCACAACCACTTTTTTTAGGGAAGATTTCATTAAGAGTTTCCCTATAACAATAAGCGCAACAAGCCAAACAAAAGCAATTCCTATTTGCATGCAACTTTCAGCAATGGTAAAATTGCCAATATAAATACGGTATGGTAAATCAGACATATAGCGAAATGGTAAAAAATTCAAAACCGTTTGCACAGAAGCTGGCATAAGAGGTAACGGAATAAGCGCGCCACTTAACAACGAAGTTACAGACATAACAATGGCCGACGCGCCTTTTGGCATAAGGGTTTTTATAGATAAGTAAATGGCAATAAGAATAACAGCACTGCATAAACAAACACCAATACACATACTTACGCAAAACAATAAAAATGCCTCAAAACTAACTGGAAGCATTAAGCCCATAGAATTAGGCAAACAAAACCCTAATATGATAATGGGCGAAAAACGTAATAAGGTAGAAGCAATTTTAGAACCTAATACACTTGCATACCACTGGTTGTATATATCCATGGGACGAATAAATTTATAGCAAATATCGCCACGAACAATATCTTTGTTTACTTCAGGGGGCACGGTTATATAAAACGCCGCTAAAAAAGCCTGACCCAGCCAGATATAACTACTCATTTGATAAAGTGAAAAATCTTGCATAGACGATGTTGCTAAAAATGCAGTAAACAAAGATATGCGCATAAATCCCCAGAAAACTTGCGTAACTATACCAGAAATAGCCTTACCTCTATATTGTAGTTCACCTTTTAAGTGCATTTTAAAAATTCCTACGTACGACATACACTGCCTCCTTCTTTATAGTTCATACTCTTTATATAACTGTGCAAGTATTTCATCTACGCTAATGGAAGAAACAGAAAAATCAACAATTTCATACTTTTTACAAACTTCTTCAATAAAATGTTGCGTATGAAACTCCGTAGTAGGTTCATTTTGTAATGTGGCTACATTCTTATTGTGTTCTAACACCCTATACCCTTCTATTTGTATCGTTTTATATTCTTTTGCAAACTCTACCGTAATTGTTTTCGTGCGGGCATATTTATTTTTTAACACAGAAAAACTACCATTATATAACACCTTACCTTTTCCAATAAGAATAATTTTGTTGGTAAGCGCATCTATATCATTCATATCATGCGTTGTTAAAATAATTGTAGTTTTCCATTCTTTATTTATGTATTTAATAAAATCACGTACAGCAAGTTTTGTTACGGCATCTAGCCCAATTGTGGGTTCATCTAAAAACAAAATTTTTGGTTTATGTAACAAAGCACCCGCTAACTCACATTTCATTTTTTGTCCCAAAGACAACTGCCTTAAAGGCACATGAAATAAAGGTGATAGGTTTAATGTTTTATCTAAAAGTTGCAACGTTTCTTTATAGGCTGATTCTTCTATTTTATAAATATCTTTTAATAGTTCAAAGCTTTCTATTACGGGCACATCCCACCATAATTGCGAACGTTGCCCGAACACAACCCCAATATGTTGTACATATTTCTTACGGTCTTTCCATGGGACAAACCCAGCAATTTGGCAAGTACCAGACGTTGGCGTTAAAATACCACACATAATTTTAATTGTAGTGCTTTTGCCCGCACCATTCGGGCCAATATACCCAACAATATCGCCTTCTTCTATAGAAAAAGAAACATTTTGTAAAGCCTCTATTGTTTTGTACTTTCGTTTGAATAATCCTAAAAAAGAACCCCAAACACCTTTATTTTTTAATGAAATTTTAAAATTTTTGCAAATAGACTGAAATTCAATAATACTTGGCATACGCGCCTCCTAACCATATTCCTTCCAGTAAAAACAAAAAAGCAGGAATCACAATATAACACACTTTTTACTACTTGTCAACACTTTTTTAAAAAATATTTATATTATATGGCTTAAACTGTATGATATTGACAAACCAAACCATACTTTTTATAATAAGCATATGCATACAAAGAACAAAACATCTTTTTCTATTAAACCCTTTTTTGCACCATATAAAGGCGTAATTGTACTTTATATATTTTTAAATATTGTTTTAACAGTGGCGAATTTCTTTATAACGATTTACTTAGCCGAATTTTTAGAACTATTAACCTTAGGACAAATGCAATATGCTATGCAAAAACTTTCATTTATCTTTTTGCTTAAAGCAGGCTTTGTTTTCCTAAATTATATAACCAATATTATGTATCAAAAATACGCAAATAAAATTGCCCACCAAATAAGCCTGAAATTAGCGGAACAATCTTTTTGCTTAACTTCCGAAACATACGCAGAGCATGATACCGGAAGTTTTACAGAACGTATTATTCACGATCCTACCTTGTTAATGAGCAGTTTTTTTAACATTACAAATGTGGTTTTAGGATTTTTATACGCGTTAGCCATTATTATTTATATTAGTTGTTTGCAGTATCTTTTAGGTATTACTATTGTTATTTTCACCATACTTTCTATGGCCCTTCAATTTATTAGAGCAAAAATATACAAAAAGAATTTTCGCGTTTCTGCACAAAAACGTGAAAACATGACTTCTTTAACCACCGAAATTATTAAAAGTGAAAAAGATATAAAAAGTTTAGGATTAGAAGACAAACTACTTTCTACTACAAAAGAAAATTACGGTGCTTTTTTCAAACAAAATTATAAAACATCTTTCATAAACCAATCTCTTGGGAAATTCAACGATGTAATTATATTATTAGAAGAATTTATATTGGTTGCTTTGGGTGTGTTTTTACTGGATAAGAGCATACTTACATTTGCATCTTTTATTATTGTATATTATAATAGTTTTTATTTATCCGATTGGGTAATTTGCGTAAGAGACCTAATAGATATAAAAACAACCATACAAGTATGTATACAACGAATGGGCGAATTGTTTGACCAAACACAATACAAAACCGAAACATTTGGTGCTGTAACCCTATCTGATACACAGGGGCGTATAGAGTTTAACAATGTAAGTTTTTCATACAAAACACACCTTCCAACAAACACAATGAACAGTGAAAAACTGGACCAAGAAAAAAAGAAAGCAAAAACAACCGTTTTACATGATATTTCTTTTATCATAGAGCCCAACACCACAGTTGCTTTTGTTGGAAAAAGCGGAAGCGGTAAAACAACTCTTTTAAACTTAATGTCAAAAATGTATACAGCCAATAGCGGTACAATTTATATTGACAACACACCTATTAACGAAATAACCAAAGAAAGTTTACGAAATACCATTTCTCTTGTAAACCAATTTCCTTACATATTTGATATGAGCATAAAAGACAACTTACTGCTTGTTAAACCTAACGCTACCGACGAAGAATTATGGGATGTTTTAGATAAAGCTTCTATGCAAGATTTTGTAAAAAGTTTACAACAAGGTTTAGACACCGTTGTTGGCGAAAGTGGCATTAAACTTTCGGGCGGGCAACGTCAACGTTTGGCTATTGCAAGAGCTTTTCTGCGTCATACCCCTATTACGATTTTCGACGAAAGTACAAGTTCATTAGATAATTTTGCGCAAAATGATATAAAACACAGCATTGATGTTTTAAAAGGCTCTGGAACCATTATTATTGTTGCGCATAGATTAAGTACTATTAAAAATGTAGATAAAATTTACTTTTTAGAAAACGGAACGATTATAGACCAAGGAACATTTACAGAATTATTTAACCGTAATAAACTCTTTAAACAAATGTTTTACGCAGAAAATTTAGAGGAAGAATAAAAATAGAATGGTTATAAACCATTCTATTTTTTACTTAATATTCTTTTAATAATGCCCACCTGCCAAGCATCTGGCAACGCATTTAATAATTTTAAATACCCATTTGCGTTCATGGCATACACAAACTTTGGTCGCTTACATGTAATAATTTTACAAACGAGTTTTGCAATTTGTTCTGGGGTAACGGTTTTAGATTCTACAGAATTGACAATCTTTTTAAATTTTCCCGTATTATAGGCGTATAATTTGGTTTTTGCACACATTGCATCAAGTGCTTTCGTAGACGCGGAAATCATATTTGTTTTAACGGCTCCAGGGCGCAAAACACTTACCTTTATACCTAGTAAATTTACTTCCATGCGTAAAGAATACGCATATTTTTCTACCGTGGATTTTGTTATGCCATACAGCCCTGTAAATGGCAAAGGATCAAGTGGAGCAAGTTCACTTGATGTTATAACAATTCGACCTTTATTATGTAGTAAAAGTGGTAAAAATATTTTATTCACTCTATACACACCAAACACATTGATGTTAAAAATTTTTAACAATTCTTCTTCTTCAATTTCTATTAAAGAATCCATATGATAAATGCCAGCAAAATGCACAATAGCATCAACACCTTGGGTTTGCGCACAAACCTTTTCATAAGCTTTTTCTACACTTTGCATGCTTGTTACATCTACTGAAATAGGAATGATATTTTCTTCTTCGGGTTGCTCAACAATATCAAGCGCAAACACTTTATGACCATGTTTTGCCAAATATTGTGCTGTGGCTTTACCCATTCCACTACCAGCACCTGTTATAATAATTGTTTTCATACATGTAGTATGCCATAATTGTTTTGTTTAAGCAAATAAATATACCGTCTACTTATAAAAGTAAACAACTTAATTGTTTACGTAAACAGCACAACTAGACAATACTTGTTTTTACAAAATATTCTATAATTTGTTATAAAGCCATGGCTTTTTATTGGAAATATACATACGCAAGTGCTATACTTTTTATAAGGAGTGAAAGTTATGCAGTTTTTGGTAACAGGCGCTACAGGCCATTTAGGAAACACCGTAGTTAAACAACTTATAGAGCAAAACCACACAGTTTCAGCCATTGTATTACCCAAAGATGATGTTACTTGTTTACAAAATTTACCCGTTACATTTTTATACGGCAACATTTTAGACAAAGCTTTTTTACAAAGTGTCATAACACCAAATGTTACCGTAATTCATATGGCGGGTATTGTAGATATTACGCGCTTTAATAAACATGCACTCTTTGAAGTGAACATTCGTGGAACACAAAATGTGGCCGATGTTTGTTTTGAAAAAAACGCGCGTCTTGTTTACACAAGTTCCGTACACGTCATTGACCCTAAACAAGGTGAAGTATTAAAAGAGCCCACCATATTTAATGAGAAGAAAATTGTTGGTTTATATGCAAAAAGCAAAACATTAGCCACAAAATATGTATTTCAAAAAATACAACAAGGCTTGCAAGCGGTGGTTGTGTACCCTGCAGGCATCATTGGCCCTAACGATTACAAGGTTTCCAATATTGGGCAGATGATTGTAGAACTTATAAATAAACGTATACCTTGCAGTATAGATGGTGCTTATAATTTTATTGATGTACGTGATTGCGCCTCTGCCGTAATTAACGCTGCACTTAAAGGGCGTGTTGGCGAAGGTTATATTTTATCGGGCAATGTGGTAACTGTAGAAGAAATGTTTACTTGTATTTATCATTTATTCGGTCGAAAAAAAATACCTGGTAAAGTTCCTTTTTGGCTAGCAAAACTATTTTGCGTGCCGGCTACTTGGTATTATAAAATAAAACGAATAAAGCCACTATTTAACTCTTATGCATTATATACATTAAAAAGCAATCATAATTTTGACAACACCAAAGCAAAAACAGAACTTCAATTAAAGGTACGCCCATACCAACAAAGTTTAACCGATGCAGCCAAATGGATGCTAAAAAACAAACCATATTTGTTTAATAGAAAAAAACTAAAAAAAGCCTAAAAGGGCTTTTTTCTTTATTGTTTGGTTGTCTAATTTGCTTATTTTTGCTATACTTACCCTTAGAATAGTTAAAGAAAAAGGAAGGATTGTATGGACATTACATTAAAGTTATGTGAAGAATTTGGCTTAACAAAAAACCACGCAGAAAACGTAATTTCCCTTATTGACGAAGGGTGCACCATTCCGTTTATTGCGCGTTACCGTAAAGAAATGACAGGTAGCTTAGACGATCAAACCTTGCGTTTGGTAGACGACCGTTTAAAATATTTACGCAACCTAACCAAACGTAAAGAAGAAGTGCAACACTTAATTGAAGAACAAGGAAATTTAACGCCCGATATTGAAAAAGCATTACAAAACGCACTTACACTTACAGAAGTAGAAGATATTTACCGCCCATTTAAACCAAAACGTAAAACGCGCGCAAGCGTGGCTATAAGTAAAGGTTTACAACCTCTTGCAGATTATATTTTAGCGCAAAAAGACAACAATTTAGAAAAAGAGGCTGAAAAATATATAAATGAAGAAAAAGAAGTTCATTCGGCGGAAGAAGCCATTCAAGGTGCAAAAGATATTATAGCTGAAACCATGAGTGATGATGCAGAATTACGCAAAAAACTTCGTGCATTTTTTCATGATAAAGGCAAAGTGGTCACCAAAAGCGCTTTAAAAAAGGGCGAAGAAAAAGAAGGCAGTTACGTATACGAAAATTACTTCGATTTTTCTGCTCCTGTCAAAGATATGACTAGCCACCGCGTACTTGCGGTAAACCGTGGTGAAAAAGAAGGCTTTTTAAAAGTAGGTTTAGAAGTAGATGAAGAAAAAGCACTTGCATTTTTAACCAAACGCTTTATTCACAAAGACTCGACTTACCAAGACTTACTTACCGAAATAGCCCAAGACGCATACCAGCGTTTAATTTTTGATAGTATTGAGCGTGAAGTTCGCACCGAACTGACGGACCAAGCCAACGAACAAGCCATAAAAATGTTTGAAGTAAACTTACGCCCGTTACTTATGCAACCACCACTTAAAAATAAACGTATTTTAGGGCTAGATCCCGCTTACCGTACCGGTTGCAAAATTGCCGTAATTGACGAAAACGGAAATGTTTTAGATACAACGGTCATTTACCCTACCCCACCACAAAACAAAATTGCGGAAAGTGAAATTATTATTGCAAAATTATTAGAAAAAGACCAAGTTGATGTTATTTCTATTGGTAACGGAACAGCCACCAAAGAAAGTGAAATTTTTGTAGCTAACCTTATTAAAAAACTAAAACGAAAAGTTTCGTATGCTGTTGTAAACGAAGCAGGCGCAAGTGTATATAGTGCAAGTAAACTTGGCGCAAGCGAATTCCCTACGTTTGACGTTGCATTGCGTAGCGCCGTAAGTATTGCACGTCGTTTACAAGACCCACTTGCAGAACTTATTAAAATTGATGTAAAAAGTATTGGCGTTGGGCAATACCAACACGATATGCCACAAGCTCGTTTAACAGAGGTGCTAGATGGCGTTGTGGAAGATTGCGTAAACTCTGTTGGTGTAGATTTAAATACAGCAAGCGTTAGTCTTCTTTCCCACGTGGCGGGTATTAACGCGGGCATTGCGAAAAACATCGAAACATACCGCAAGGAAAACGGGAAATTTACAAACCGTTGCCAATTATTAAAAGTTCCAAAACTAGGCGCAAAAGCATACGAACAATGCGCGGGCTTTTTACGCGTATTAGATGGCGACAATGTGCTAGACAACACCGCCGTTCACCCGGAAAGTTATAGCGTAGCACAAGCGCTTTTACAACACTTTAACCTATCTTTGCAAGACGTAAAACAGGAACATGTAGAACTACTTCCAAAACTTGTAGAAAAAGAAGGTATAGAAAAATTAGCCAAAACACTAAACGTTGGCGTACCTACACTAGAAGATATTATTAAAGAATTGCAAAAACCAGGCCGTGATATTCGCGATGAGTTACCAAAACCTGTATTAAAAAGCAAACTTTTAGATATTTCTTCTTTAAAAGAAGGCATGGTACTGCAAGGCGTGGTTCGAAACGTTATTGACTTTGGTGCATTTGTAGATATTTCCGTTCACCAAGATGGCTTAGTACACATTAGCGAAATTAGCAAAGATTTTATTAAACACCCAAGTGAAGCCCTAAAAGTAGGCGACACGGTAAAAGTAAAGGTAATTGGTGTAGATGTAGCAAAAAAACGTATTAGCCTTTCTATAAAGCAAGCCGAAGATTGTGAACTAAGTGAAGATGTATAATAAAAGTTATAAAAAAAGAACTTTACAACATATAAAGTTCTTTTTTTTATTGTTCATGTTTATTCAAAACAAGTTTCATCGAGTATAGGCACAATATCTATGGCCGGTTCTTCGTATGGGTGTGCTTTTCTTATGGCTTGCACAACGTTTTTTACTTGTGAAACATCACATAAAACTTCTAACTTTTCTTCTTCCACAAATTCTAACGTGCCCGCTTTACCAATATGTGGGTTAGATTGCTGATTTGGCAAAAACGTTCCCGTACCTTTTACGGCATAGGTACACCAAGAATAATTTCCAATCATTCCCCCACCTACTTTACAAACAGCTTCTCTTACTTGTGCAACATGCGAACAAGGAATAGTTACAAAAATTTTCACTTTGTTCATTTCTACTTTCATACGTTTACCTTTATATCTTTATTTTATTATAAAGTATATTAAAAAGAAAAGCAAACACTCGCACGGCATAAGCAAAAACACAACCGCAAAACACCTTATTTCTTTATAAATTTTTGTTTATACATAAAAAACAAAGTAAATTAGCATACTAACAAAAAGGAGAGAAACGTATGGACCAACAACAAGTTTTTTCAGCACCAATTGGGCAATTAGATAAATCGATAAACGCTTATTTTGCCACACAGAAACAACAAGCCACCACAAATTTACAGAACAAAAAAATGTAAATATAAAAAAACAATCTTAGTTTTAAACTCTTATTAAAAAGTTGTTAATTTATAAATGAACAATATTTTATATACTGTTTTTGTTTTTATCATTTATGCATTTTTCAATTTAGATATAATAAAGGCATACAATATATATTCTTTGTATGACTTTTCATATAAAATAATGTTTTAAAGTTCTCTGTTTTTTATAAGGTTGTTATCTTCAATTTTTTTTATTAAATTGTGCTACAGCTTTATCATATTCATTTTTAGTTATTAGGTTTAATATTTTAGAAATTTCATCACATGAATTTTCAATAATATCAATATCTTGTATAGATAAAGGTTCTAAAACCCAATCTCCAAGTATTGTATTCCCTTTTTTATTTCCTACTCCAACCCTTAATCGAATAAAATCATTACGTCCAAATGCATCTATTATGCTTTGCAGTCCTTTATGTCCTCCAGAGCTACCACCTTTTTTTAATTTATTTGTACCAACTGGAAAGGCAACATCATCATGTATCACTATAATATTTTCAATGTCAAATTTATATGCCTTCACATATTTATAGATCGAATCACCACTATGATTCATAAAGGTTATAGGTTTAATAATTAAATAATCTTTTAAATTTAATTCGTATGCTTCAAAATTTTTATTTAGTTTAAACTTTGATTTTTCAAAAATTTTATCAATTACAATAAAACCCGCATTGTGTCGAGTATTTATAAATTGTATACCTGGATTTCCCAAGGCAACGACTAAATATTTTGGATGCATACTTTTCCTTAAGGTTTATTTTGTTCTTTTATTTTATTTTTTATGAAAAATTTTATCATAGAATATTGATCTTTCATATCTGATAAATGGTAATATTCTTTACATTGCTTTTTACACAAGCGTCCATCAAGTCATAAAAAACCTTTTCATTATACATATACATTATTATACAATACAGCAAAAAACTTGTTAACTTTTACAACTGCTTTCTATCTTCTAACGCGCGGTGCAACGTAACTTCATCAGCATATTCAAGTTCGCTACCCATACTAACGCCTTGCGCAATACGCGTTACCTTTACGCCTAATGGTTTTAATAATTTTGCAATATACATAGCGGTAGCATCGCCTTCTACATCGGGGTTCGTGGCCATAATAACTTCGTCTACCCCGCCCTCGGCAACACGGGCCAACAATTCTTTAATGCGAATATCGTTCGGTCCAACACCTTGCATTGGGTTAATGGTGCCATGCAATACATGGTACACGCCGTTGTAGCATTGTGTTTTTTCTATAGCTGTTACGTCTTTAGGCTCTTTTACCACGCAAATAATATTATGCTTGCGCTTTTGACACAGTTCGCATACGTCTTTATCGGTTATATTCCCACAAACAGAACAAAATTTCACCTGCTTTTTTACATCAAGCAGTGCTTGGGCAAACGCTTCTGCTTGTTCTTGGGGCATAGTAACCACAGCATAAGCATACCGTTGTGCTGTTTTTCTACCCACTCCTGGCAATTTGGCAAATGCGTTTTGTAATTGCGCAATGGAAGAAATGTATTCCATTACATTAAACCTCCAAACATACCCATTTTATCTGCAGAAAGTTTATCTGCTTTATTCGATGCGTCCATCATGGCTGCAAGCACTAAATCTTCTAGCATTTCGTTATCTTGATCTTCTAATAACTCCGGTGCAATAGAAACCGAAATAGGTTTCTTTTTACCATTGATAACCACTTTTACCATACCGCCAGAAGCAGAGCCTTCTATTTGTGTTTGCTCTATTTCTTCTTGCGCACGCAAGGCATCTTGTTGCATTTTTTGTGCTTGTTTCATAAGTTGTT
The DNA here is from genome assembly GCA_944362705.1 of uncultured Clostridia bacterium. Lineage (GTDB taxonomy): Bacteria > Bacillota > Clostridia > Christensenellales > UBA1242 > CALVTO01. The sequence continues at coordinate 20,339 of CALVTO010000003.1, forward strand.
GCATATTTTGGCCACCGCCAAACCCACCAAATTTCATATTTTTTTCTCCTTATTTACATTTTAAATATTTCCCAAATAGCATGTTTAATGTTTGCTCTATTTGCTCTAAACTTGTATCTTTTGTATGTTCGACAACATAAGTTAACCCTTTTTTCTTAAAAAAGGCAAGCAATATTTGTGCGTTTTTTTCAAATTTTAAGATATCGGCTAACGCTTGTGTTTGCACCCCAATATGCGCCGTTTGACCTAAAACGCGTATGCTTTGAATTTCTCGACAGGCGGAAAGTAAAGAAATATGATTTTTTTGCCGTAAAAAGCTTAACAATTTCCCTAATATATTATTCGAAACCACTTTTGTTTCGTTTTCAGCAAATGGCCGATTGGTTGAAGTTTTAGGCTCTTTGCTTGTTTCTTCTTTGGGCAAAGATTGTTTTACCGTTTGTATTTCTTTAAGAAGCCTTTCCGCCTCTATTGGTTTTTTGATTGAATATCCTTTACTTGTTTTTCAAGCGCTTCTACACGTGCAACCAAAGACGTATTTTCTATGGCGCGCACCACCCCACACTCTAACACAATACGTGGTTGTAGGCTATATCTTAATTCTTGTTCTATTTTACTTAACTCTTCCATAGCTTGCACCACTTTTGCGTAATTTTCAGGCGTTGCTTGTTCGAGCATGGCCTGCATATCTTCCGCATCGGCAATCAAAAGTTCTTTGCCTTTATCGCCAATGGTAATGAGCATAAGTAAATCTCTAAAATAAGCAATTAAATCTTTAGACAATACAAGCGGGCTTTTACCTTGCGAAAGCACTTCATCTAATGCAAGCATAGATGTGCCCACATTGCCTGCAAGCATTTCTCTAGAAATACGAATTAAGTGTTCGCGACTTGTAGCCCCTAAAACGTCAATGACAGCGTCATACGTAATGTGACCACCCGCAAAAGAAACGCACATATCTGTAATACTTAAAGCATCTCGCACGCCACCTTCTGCAGCACGTGCAATAAGTTTTACCGCACTTGGCTCAAAGGTTACGCCACTTTGCGTAAGCACTTTTTCAATAAGTTTCGCAATTTCATCGGTTGAAACCAGTTTAAAATCAAAGCGCATGCAACGTGAAAGAATGGTTGCTGGAAGTTTATGCACTTCGGTGGTAGCCAAAATAAATACAACGTATTTTGGTGGTTCTTCCAGCGTTTTAAGTAGTGCATTAAAAGCACTATCGGTAAGCATATGAACTTCGTCAATAATATATACTTTGTATTTCCCATTTACTGGCGGATATTTCACCTTTTCACGAAGATCGCGAATTTCATCTACACGGTTGTTACTTGCCGCATCAATTTCTAAAATATCTAGATTGTTCGCTTGTTCTAACGCTAAACACGTTGCGCACTCTCCACATGGCGAACCATGGTGCGGACGTTCACAGTTAATCGCGCGCGCAAAGATTTTCGCGGTACTGGTTTTACCTGTTCCACGACTTCCGCAAAACAAATATGCGTGGCCAATTTTCCCACTTTCAATTTGGTTGATAAGCGTTTGTACAACATGTTTTTGCCCAATCACTTCATCAAATGTTTTGGGCCTAAACTGACGATACATGGCTAAATAACTCATAGACTACCTCTTTTATTTTAATTTATGACGAATACGTTGTAGCGTATTTTCTACTGATTTTTCATTTTTACCCACACTTATGGCAATTTCAGCGTATTTCTTACCCTCTAAAAAAAGTTTTAACACTTGCATTTCGTACGAAGATAAACTTTGGGTAAGTTTTGCCAAAGCTTCTTCCCCCGCTTCTACTTGAATAAATTTTTGTTCTGGGTTTGGATTGCTTTCATCTTCAATATCGTATATAAACCCTGTTTCGTTTTCACTAAATGTTTGTTGTAAAGAAATGCTTGTATTGAGCGCCTTATTTTTTTGCGCATTCGCTTTTCTAACAGCATCAATTACCTGCCGTTTGGCACACATCATGGCAAACTTAGCGAACGCAGGGCTATCGATATCTCCTTTTTCTGTATCAAAATTTTTGACAGCTTCTAAAAAACCAATCATAGCTTCTTGAAATAAATCCTCCTCATTGCCACCAATAAAGTAATATTTTCTACATAATTGACGAATATCTTTACTGTATAATTTTATAAGCTGTTCTATTTTTTCAATACGTATGGTGTTTTGTTTGGTCATATTTACCCTCTTTGTCTTACAACTTCATACAAAGCAACGCCCGTTGCTACGGAAGCATTTAGCGAATTAACCTTTCCTTTTAACGGGAAAGAAACAATGGCATCTACATTTTTACGTACCAAGGTGCTTACACCTGAGCCCTCGCCACCAACCACAAGCGCCGTAGCGTCGGTAAGATTTTGTTTATAAATGCTTGTGCCGTCCATGTCAAGCGCATACACCCAAACATTTTTCTGCTTTAATTGCTCAATGGTTTGGTTTATGTTGTTTACTTTTACCACCAGCATGTGTTCCGCAGCACCCGCTGAAACACGAATAACCGTTTCGTTTACAGTTACATTTCGGTGCTTAGGAATAATAACCCCATGTGCACCTGCGCATTCTGCTACACGCAAAATACTTCCTAAGTTATGCGGATCTTGCACACCATCTACAAGCACCAATAATAGTGCTTCGCCACGGCTTTGCGCTAAGCGAAAGCAATCTTCAAGTTCTGCGTAAGCAAAATCTGTAACTTGTGCGGCTATGCTAGTAGAACGATTGGTTTGCACAAGTTTTTCAAAAGCTTGTTTTTCCATAAATTCTATACGCACGCCACGTTCTTTGGCTTGCGAAATAAGTGCTTGTTGTTCTGCGGGCATGTTTCCTTGTTTTTTTACAAATAATTTTTCAATCGTTTTACCACTTTGAAACGCTTCTAAAACGCTATTTTTGCCTGTAATAATCATACCAATCTCCTGCAAGTTTCTTCTAAAATTTTTTCTAAAAGTTGCTCTAATCGCTCTGTTTGCCAGCTTATATATATATACCCAAGCAAAGCTTCTACCGCCGTAGCCTTTTTATAGTCTGTGGCAGAAAAGTTTTTTGCTTTATGCAACGCTTTTGCATTGCGCCCATGGTGTAATACCATACGTTCTTTTTCTGTAAGCATAGGCTCTAACACATAATACATTTCAGCTTGCATTTTTGCATTCACCATTTTATTGACGCGCGTATGCAACGCCCCTACCTTGGCCCCACTGTGCATAACTATATATTTGCGCGCACTAAGCGCGTATACTGCATCACCAATGTAAGCAAGGGTTAGCGCGTTCATTCTTGCCACATCTTCTTCTTTGTATGATGAGCCAGGTAAAATATAAGAAAAATTTTCCATAAAAAAAGTATAGCACATAAACCCCGCAAACACAACCACCCCGCAATGTATTCCTAAAATTTTTCTATAAGTGCCCAAACACCTTTGTTTAAAAGTCATAAATACCTTAACGTAACATACATTGTACTACAAGGAGCTTGTATGTTTGCGGTTATAAAAAAATCTCAAATGATCATGATTGCTATAGTGCTATGCGTTGTTGTTTGCAGTAGCATTGTTTTATCGTCTACCACTGCAAAAGAAATAGACACCATACCAAGTTTAGGCATTACCGTAGTGGTGGATGCAGGCCACGGGGGCGTAGACCCCGGAGGCATTGGCATTAACACAAAAGTAAAAGAAAGTGATTTAAACTTAGAAATTGCTTTTAAGCTCAGTGCGTATTTGAAAAACATGGGAATTAACGTGGTTATGACACGCACCAACGCCAACGGTTTATATGGGTTATATTCAAGCGATTATAAAAAGCGTGATATGCAAAAGCGTAAAGAAATGATTGAAAAACACAACCCAGATATTGTGGTAAGTGTGCATATGAACCGCTATATTTTATCTTCTTTACGTGGCGCGCAAGCTTTTTACGATAAAAATAACGAACAAGGTAAAAAACTAGCAGAAAGTATACAACACTATTTTCACGAAACATTAGCAAGTAGTAAAAGCGAAATTTCGATAGGCGATTATTTTATGTTAAAATGCTCAGGCGTTGCCTCTGTGATTGCTGAATGCGGTTTTTTATCTAACCCAGAAGATGAAGCCTTGCTAGTAACCAACGAATATCAAGAAAAAGTGGCTTATGCTATTTTTTGTGGCATTGTGCGCTACCTTTCTTTAGAAGAATAGTAAAAAAAACATATACGTTTTGTATATGTTTTTTGTTTTATTCTAAAGGTATGGTAGATGATGGCGTTAAGGTTATATCGGCTATATCTTTACCATGAATAAACGAGTAATACCCTTGCGAAGCAATCATGGCAGCGTTATCGGTACATAATTTTAGTGGTGGGTAATATACGTGTATGCCATAAGGCTTAGCAGCCTTTTCACACATAGAGCGAAGCGTTTGGTTAGCGCTTACCCCACCTGCAATAATTAACGTTTTTTCGTTATACTTCACGCAAGCCTGCACCGCTTTAAACACCAATTGTTCTAACGCTTCTTTTTGAAAGGAAGCACAAATATCTGGTACAGAAATAGCTTCGTTTCTTTGCTTGGCGTTGTGAATGTAATTGATAACCGCTGTTTTTAAACCACTGTAGGAGAAGTTAAAATCTTTTCGTTTTTCATGAGGCTTCTTTACAAACGTTATGCATGCAGTGCCCATTTTTGCTTGTTTTTCAACTTCTGGCCCGCCTGGGTAACAAAGCCCACACTCGCGTGCAACTTTATCAAAGCATTCGCCCACCGAGTCGTCGGTCGTTGAGCCAATTTTTTCTCTCGTATGGTAATCTTTTACATGTAAAAGTGCGGTATGCCCACCGCTTACCAATAAGCACATAAACGGCGGCTTAAGCGTTGGGTGCGCAATATAGTTCGCTGCAATGTGCCCTTGTATATGGTTAATAGCAAGCAAGGGTTTGCCTGTTGCATAACTTAAAGATTTCGCAAAGCTTACACCCACAATTAACGCACCTAATAAGCCTGCCCCATAGGTAACCGCTATAGCATCTATGTCTTCTAGTGTTTTTCCTGCTTGTTGCAAAGACTCCTGCAAAACTACATCTATATTTTTTACATGATTTCTTGATGCAATTTCTGGCACAACGCCACCATATAACCTATGAATATCAATTTGGCTAGCTATAACATTGCTTAACACTTCGCGCCCATTTTTCACAACGGCCACACTTGTTTCATCACAACTACTTTCTATGCCTAAAATATATATATCTTTTTTCATGATTCTCCTTTATGCAACCACGTAGTGTAGGCAATAATAAACGGCTCTAAATTTCCATTTAAAACACCTTGCGCATCTGCGGTTTCATGGTTGGTTCGTAAATCTTTTACCATAGAATATGGGTGTAAAACGTACGATCGTATTTGGCTACCCCACTCTATTTTTTTCATTTCACCGGTAAGCTCGGCATTCTTTTTTAAAATTTCTTGCTCTTTCAATTCTGCAAGTTTACCTTTTAGCATTTGCATCGCCCACTCGCGGTTTTGTATTTGGCTACGCTCGTTTTGACACTGCACCACAATACCCGTTGGCAAGTGCGTAATACGCACCGCACTTTCCGTTTTGTTTACATGCTGTCCGCCCGCGCCACCACTACGGTAGGTATCTATTTTTAAATCTTTTTCATCTATGGTTATGGTTGTATCGTTTTCTAAAAGCGGAACCACTTCCACCGAAGCAAACGACGTATGCCTGCGGTTGTTGGCATCAAACGGCGAAAGACGCACCAGTCTGTGCACGCCCTTTTCGGCCTTTAATTTACCATACGCATACGCGCCTTCTATCACATATACCCTTTCTTTAATACCCGCTCCATCGCCATTTTGGTTCGAAAGCATAGAAATACTAAACCCAGCTTTTTCTGCATATTGCTCATACATTCTGGCAAGCATTTCTGTCCAATCTTGGGCTTCTTCTCCACCCGCACCTGCATGCAAGGTTATAACTGCTGGAAAATGATCGTACTCGCCCGAGAATAAAGTTTGCACCCATAGCGTTTGCAAAAGCTCTTGCAATTTTTTTTGCAATGGCTCTAATTCACTCTCTAAAGAAACTTCACCCTCTTTTAAAAAGCCAATGAGCGTTTCAAAATCGTTTAATAACGTTTGCAATAAACGTATATCTTCCATATTATTTTCCACAACTTTTAAAGCCTGATTCACCTTTTTTACTGCTTGCAAATCTTCATAAAATGCAGGTTGCTCTTGCTTGTGTTGTAGTTGTTTCTTTTTTTCTTCAAGCGCCACTATGGGCATACAAGCAAAAATATGTTCCGCTTGTTGCATAAATTGTTTATATTGCTGTTCTAGTTGAAAAATATCCATACCATTCTCCAAACGTATTGTACCACAACCGCAAAAAAAGAACAATGAAAAATAACGCCATGTTTGGGTACGATTGTTTGCTTTGTATATTTTTCTGGCATAAAAAAACGAAAGCAAATGCTTTCGTTTTTTTATTTTGCTCTATATCCTGAAATCGTCAGAGTTACTTCTTCTGCTAATTTCGTCAATCCACGTTCTGCAATTTTTTTCACTTCGTCCTGTGTTTTTCCCTTATAAGAGTCATACGCCATGTTTTGAATTCTTGTACGTTTATTACCTATTTTTGTGTGAGGAGATGTTCCTGTTAATTCGTCACGCTCATACTTCCCGGTAGAAACATCTAAAACACCTAATAATTCTTCTTCTAAAGCATCTAAACGATCTAAAACATTATTTTTTATTGCATTAAATTCATCTTCTGTTATTAGCGTAACTACACCGCCACCACCACCGCGAACATGTCCTGCGTTAACCAAAGGCTCATAAGCAGCTAAGTCTGTTAACGTTGCATCTATTTTTGATTGTTCGTTTTGTATATCCGTAACTAAATTAGTTAATTTAGTAATATTCGCAGGATCAGTAACAACCCCAGTAGCAATTGCATTGTTGATATCTGTTTTCAATGCTTGTAAATCATTACGTAAAGCAGAAGCTTCTCGTTGAATAGTATGTATAGAATTTAGTGTCGCAACTAAATCAGTTCCATCTGTAAGCATTTTGTCAGGGTCAGCTATATGATCCGCCATGTTTGGCAACTCACTAGATACCTTAGTAGCCACATCGCTACATCTTGCCATTAAATCATCTTTACGATCGTTTAAATCTTGTACAGTAGCAATCTCATTTTCTTTTGCCATCTTGATATTTTGCGCACTTGCTTTTTTACCTGCATATTTACTAAGAGCAGTTGTTACCTTGGTAATATTTGTTGTAATTGCATTGATTCTTGCTTGCAATGCAGCATCGACCGTACCACCTGCCGCGGTTAATGCGTTATTGATTCTAATTTGCAAATCGCTCCAGTTTACAGCTGAAATAGTAGCGTTTTGCGTATCTATATCTGCAATATATGTTGTTAAATCTGCAAGGCTTTTAGCTTGCAACGTGGCATCCGTTTCTGCCAATAAACTTTCAAATGTTGTTAATGTAGAAGAAATAGTTGCAAATGCATTTTCCGCTGCTGTTACAGCATTTTCCAAAGCAATTTCACTCGCACGTCTTACTTGCTCTTCTTTTGCTTCTTTGATTTTATCTTTTAACGCTTCTATATCAGCATTATAAATTTCTAATAATTCATTATAGGCATCAGCCATGTTGAAATCAAACGGAACTCCCGAATAAGTATCTGCACTTAAAGCGTCGTAGTTGGCATCAATTTCTGCTTGCAGTTCTGAAATTTTTCTTTCCGCGGCCGTCACATCTATTTTATTCACTTTAGATTCTAATTTTATAAGTTCTTCCAATTCGTCGTCTCTTAAACTTGCAACATTTTCACGCCTAACATCGGTGCCTGTAGATAAAGTTGCTAAACGGCTAATTTTTCCATCTACAGAGTTAAGGGCATTTTCAGCAGCATCTTTTTTACGTTGTATTTTACTTCTAGCAGAATTTGCTGCTTTAATTATAGTTACTTTATCTTTGCAAAGTTGTAAATTATCCATATTGTTACGAATAATATTTGAAGCTTGCATAGAATTTATGTCATTTTTCAAATTCGTAATATCGGTTTGTATCGCCGTTAAATCTGCTGGAGAAAGTTTAGATAAATCTAAATCATTTAACTCTGTAAGCATATCATACAATTCAGTTTCTGAATATTTATCTGCATTTGCAGGATTTCTTTCAATAGCTGCTAACGTTGTTACATCATTCGTCGTTGCAACAACACTCAAACTTGTTTGTCGTGCTTCTTCATAATGTTTCATTTTTTCAAATTTTGTACGAATACGAGAAACTTCACTATTTACGGTTCTTGCCGCACCCGTAAACTCAGCAGCTAAACTATCATATCTTTCTTGCGCTTTTCTGCGTAAGTCTTCTGCTTCTGTTTTCATAGGAGCCACCAAAGTGCTACGTATTTCTGCAATGGTATTTGTTATTTCTGCTACTTGCGCTTCCTGCCCTGCATATTTATCCAAGTTTGCCAATCTATTTTGTATGGTTGTAAGTTCGTTTTCCAAAGTTGTCAGATTACTTGGAGAACCCGTAGATAAAACATTATTAATATCTGCAACAAAAGTGGCTGCAGCAGTTATATCCATACTTGCAATAGAACTTTCTCTTGCTTTTAAAGGATCAAACGTTCCCGTTTTAAGAGCTTGTAATTCAGAACGAATTTGCGTAATTCTATTTTTGTCGTTTGTTATAATTTGTTGATTTGTTCTTCTTAATGGAGGAATTGCATACAAATTATTTTTATCTCGCGTTTTATCACGAAGTTTAATATTTTCTTTTGCGTTATCTCTTGCCTCGCGCGCTCTTTCAAATTCTTGTAATCTTGCTCGCTTATCTTCTATAGCTTTTGCTTTTTTTGCTTTCGATTTACCCGACAACCATTTAATGGCGGATTTTACTAATTTATAGCCAATATAACCAACCGTACCCACGGCGGCTAGGCCAAAAAGACCAACGCCTACCGTGCCACCTAACATCGTAGCAAACGCAGAAGAAGTTAATAACGAACCAACAGCGGTTAAACCACCACCAATGGCACCTAACGTTGCCACAGGAACAGCAAGACGTGCTAAGTTCCAACCAAAAATTCTTGCATTGGCCGCACGCTTTGCAGACTTTGCTCTTTTATAATCAGCTTGTGCATTTAGTAAAGTTCTGGGAGCGTTTCTGTAATAATCATCGGCCGCTTTTCTGCTATTTTCAAAATCTGAGTCAAGTTTACCTTCAGTATTTAAGTTGTTAGCAATTAAATAACTAGAATATTCCCTAAATTTTTCTTCCGTTACCGTACTTCCGTTAATAGTCATAGGCCAAGAATAACTTCTTAAAACAGCCTCATCAATAACATCGTCTGCAGCATGCGCGTACGCAGGCATTGTTTTTAACGCTGTTCTTTCGCGAAGCATCCACTGCATAACATTATAATCAACACCTGAATATAAATCTCTTGGATCAATTGTATCTGCCATAATAACCACTCCTTTTTATTGAATTTAGTATACCATATATACTTCCAGAACGCAATATCTTTTAAAAAAAAGTAGCGAATATTCGCTACTTTTTAAACTTTATTTTTACCACAACAGTTCTTGTATTTTTTACCGCTACCACACGGGCAAGGAGAGTTTCTGCCAATAGGTTCCTCTTTACTTACAGTGCCTTGTACTACAATAGGCTTACGTTTTATAGGCATTGGTTTTTCTTTTACTGCTCGCACAGCGCATAAAAAACCCGCAACCTCTTCGCGAACTGACGTAATCATGTTATCAAACATATCATACCCTTCTCGCTGATACATTTGAATTGGATTTTGGTTGCCATACTGCCTTAACACAATACCCTGGCGCAACATTTCCATATCATCTAAATGATCTATCCATTTTCTATCAAGCGCACTTAATAAGACGTGGCGCTCAATCACACTCCAATCAATACCTTCTTTTGCGCCTTCGGCGATTTTATGTTCGTACCTGCTTACGGCAGCTTTATACACGAGCTCTACCAATTCTTTCGCAGAATGGGTGTTAACCATATCTTCGGTTATAAAGTTAGTATCTTTTTCTAAAAGTTGAGCTTCTAATGCGCGGTTAAACTCTTCTATATTTAAGCCATCGTCGTCTTCTAAGAAAGACAAATATTCTTTTACTACGCTTTCACATTTATCGTGAATCATACCTAGTATTTTATCATGCATATCTTCGCCGTCTAAAATTTTATTACGTTCTTTATATACTTCTTCACGTTGACGGTTGAGTACATTATCAAATTCAACCACCGTACGGCGAGAAGAATAGTTACGCCCCTCTACACGTTTTTGCGCATTTTCTACGCTACGCGAGAAAAATTTAAAGTTAATAGAAGTATCTTCTTCTAACTTAAACATAGCCGCCATACTTTTCAATCTATCGCCACCAAAAATACGAGCCAAATCATCATCCGCAGAAATATAAAACACACTAGAACCTATGTCGCCTTGACGTCCACTACGCCCACGCAACTGGTTATCAATACGCCTACTTTCATGACGCTCCGTGCCAATAATACGCAAACCACCAAGTTCTAATACCTTTTCTTTTTCTTTCGCTACTTCTTCCCCGTATTGTTTTAAAAAGGCATGGTATTCTTCACGTGCTTTTAATACTTGCTCATCATCGGTGTTAGCAAACGATGTGGCTGCTTCTACAATTTCAGGTGCATAGCCTTTCTTTTCTAAAGCCTTTTTTGCCATAAACTCGCTACTTCCGCCAAGCATAATATCAGTACCACGACCCGCCATGTTGGTAGCAATGGTAACCGCACCTAATCTTCCGGCACTTGCTACAATTTCAGCTTCACGCAAATGGTTTTTGGCATTCAGTACATTATGTGGTATTCTGCGTTTACGAAGTTCTTTGCTAATTTCTTCACTTTTTTCTACCGTAATGGTACCCACAAGCACGGGTTGGCCGCGTTTATAACAATCTTCTACATCAGCAACAATCGCTTTGATTTTTTGTGCGTGCGATAAGTAAAATACGTCGTTTTCGTCTTTACGTTTCACAGGTAAATTGGTAGGAATAACCACAACATCTAGCCCATAAATATCTTTAAATTCGGCTTCTTCTGTTTTTGCTGTACCAGTCATACCGGAAATTTTTGTATAAAGTTTAAAGAAATTTTGTAAAGTAATGGTAGCCCAAGTTTTATCTTCCGCCTTAATTTTTACATTTTCTTTAGCTTCAACGGCCTGGTGCAACCCATCAGAGTACCTTCTGCCCACCATAATACGACCCGTAAACTCATCAACAATAAACACTTCACCATCGTTTACAATATAATCATTATCTCTTTTCATAATATAATGCGCACGAATGGCATTATTGATATAGTGGTTAATTTGTAAATTCTCGGGGTCACTTAAATTTTCTAATCGATAAAATTTTTCTGCTTTTTCAATACCGCTTTGCGTTAAGTGAATGGTTTTTTCTTTTTCATCAATAGAATAATCGTCTGGTTTTAAACTTTTTGCAAAAGCGTTAGCCACTTTATAATCATCGGTAGATTCGCCCGCAGGCCCACTAATAATAAGCGGTGTACGTGCTTCATCGATTAAAATAGAGTCTACTTCATCAATAATCGCAAAATCTAACCCACGCATAACACGGGCACGTTTATCGGTTACCATATTATCTCTCAAATAATCAAAACCAAGTTCACTGTTTGTTCCGTAGGTTATATCACAAGCATAGGCTAAACGTTTTTGTTCTGGGGTTTGACCTGAATACACATTACCAACCGTAAGACCTAAAAATTTATGAATTTTACCCATCCATTCCGCGTCACGTTTTGCAAGATATTCGTTAACCGTAATTACATGTACCGCTTTGCCAGAAAGCGCATTTAAATACGCTGGCAACGTAGAAACAAGCGTTTTACCTTCACCGGTACGCATTTCGCTTATTCGCCCTTGGTGCAACACAATACCGCCCAACAACTGTACATTAAACGGGCGCATATGCAAAACCCTATACGATGCCTCACTAACCACAGCAAACGCATCTACTAGAATATCATCTAATGTCTCGCCATTTTGCAATCTATTTTTAAGTATTTGTGTTTGTTGTTTTAACTCATCGTCGCTCATGCTTTCATACTTTGGTTGTAAAGCATGTATGGCATCTGCTTGTTTTTGCAGTTTTTTGATACTTCTATTATTATCGTAATTTTTTAACCAAGAAATTAAGCCCATATGTTTCTCCAATGTTTAATACCAATACTATACTATATTTTACAGCAATTTTCAAAAGTTTTCTTTATTTTATAAAGAATATTTATTGTTTTTGTACTATTTTTCTCACGAAATTTATATAATTATTGCAAAATTTGTTCTTTATTTCCTAATGGCACCTTTAAAAAGGTAAATACGCCAATTGATTTTGGTTTACACTTCCGCATTTGCTGTGCCAATGCATTGGTTGTAGCGCCTGTTGTAAATACATCATCTATGATGAATATATCTCTCCCTTTTACAACGTTAGCATTTGTTACGCGAAATGCTTTTTCTAAGTTTTTAGCTCTTTCTTTTTTATTTAAATGAGTTTGCGTAGGCGTGTCTTTCACTCTTTCTACAATATCCGTACGCATTTCTAAACCCAAAACTTTACAAAACGCTTTTGCCAATAATTCACTCTGGTTATACCCACGTTCTTTCTCACGTTCAGCAAATAATGGAACAGGTATAACTAATGGTTGCACAGAACCTTCTAAAAATTTTTCATAATAGGTAGCCATAAGTGCACCAAGTTTTTCTGCAACAAACGCGCAATGTTTATATTTTAAATCATGTATAGGTTTGGCTGTTTGTTCGGTAAAAAGCGCTACCGCCCGGGCGTAATCAAAAGAATACGTTTTATGTTTACACTCCAAACATACCTCTCCGTGGTGCGCTATAGGCATACCACATTTCGCGCAAACTTCGCCGGTAATAAAAGGAAGCGTGTGTAAACATGTTTCACAAATTCCTTCATCACAATACAACGCCTCTGCATCACAAAACACACAGCGTAAGTTTGGGTACACAGCAGAAAGTACATCGTTCCACAATTCTTTCCATATTTGTTTCATGCTGATATTGTAACACACAAAAATAATTAACACAACGCTATTATTTTATTTACAACATTTACTTACCTGTATTAAAAAATAAACAAAACAAAACAAAAAACACCCCGAAGGGTGTTTGTGTGGCTCCCCGAGTAGGATTCGAACCTACGACCTATCGATTAACAGTCGAGTGCTCTACCGCTGAGCTATCGAGGAATACATAGTTTGTTTTGTGGTTTATCAACGCCCTTACGAAGCAACAAACGAAAGCAAAATCAAAAAGTTAGGCGCCTTGTTACACAAAACGTAAGTGTATTATATAACACTTACTGCGTTTTTGCAACACTTTTTTTAGCATTTTTGTATATTTTTTTTATGATTTTTTGCTTTTTATTTTACATATTTGGGCATTGCAACAACAAATATTCTTTTTCTAACGTGTTTTTAACACAATTTTGTATGCATGCAATGGTTTCTTCATGTAGCACATACACCTTTTGTTCTAACTGTTGCCACTGCGCTTGGGTAAGTAAAAAACCCGGAGCAAACGTTTGCGTGTACATATCGGTAATTTCTTTTTTAAGCGTAAGCAAAGAAATGTCGTACATAGAAAATTTGAAAATAAGCATCATAACTGCACGCATGCTATTTTGCAACATATATTCCATTTGCGTAACATTACTTACGCGCACGCTACAATTATTTAATTTTACTTTTTGCACTTGTAGTTGCAAATGCAACACTTTTGCATACACCTTTAAAATATTAGACCTTTGTTGCGATGTTAGTTTACACATACACTTTTCCTCCTATTTCTACTGCACTATATGTTGTAGGTTTGTAAACATGTTACCTTTGCTAAATTAAGACAAATTTTCTATCCAAAACCTATCTTTATCGAAAAACAAATATTTCTTTTTGCCTTGCATAACAACGGTATAGCGTACGCCTGCACCGCCACCTTTTAAACTTGCACATGGGCGTACATCTAAAATTTTATCAATAGAAAAAAGCCTACCGTCTTCCCATACAATAGAAAGCGGTTCGACTTTTCCAAAACTATGCAATTTTGCAATAACCGTTAGATATGTAATCAAATTATTTTTTGAAACTTACCGGATGAATAACATGCGTTTCTTTTACATTGGTGCTAGAAAGTTTGGCGTCTTGCAGTACAACCCCACGCAATACAGAATTTCTTCCAAACCGATTGCGAAGCTGTTCTACCGTTTTTTCTAGTGTTTCTGTTTTTTCACGCATGATAACCGATTCGCCCATACAAAGTTGCTCTTGCGCAAGAAAATCGGACACGGAAATTCCCAACCCCCGTACTAAATTTTGCCAAGAATGATGCTTTTTAAACAGCACCATAGCATATTCTGCAATTTCTTTGCTGGTAGAGGCAGGCGGTTGCATTTTCATCATACGCGTAGTGTGTTCTAAGGTGTTGGCAACAATGGTAAGCGTGATGGTGCGCGCCCGACAAAAGCCATACTCGCGCATGCGCGCCGCGACACTTTCTGCCAGCACATACACCAAACACTCGGCTTCATTATTGTTGACGATATCTTTATAAAACGTCATGCTATTGCCCACGCTTTTAATTTCGGTGCGCTCATCGTATTTACGTACGGGCGCAATATCTTGCCCTGATGCATAGGTATGCAAATATCCACCCCATTTGCCCAAGTGCTGTTCAAGTAACCCGCGGTTAGCACGGGCTAAATCGCCAATGGTGCAAATATTAAGTTTTTGCAATTTTTCGGCGGTTTTGCGCCCTACATATAAAAGTTCTTTGGCAGGTAATGGCCAAATAAGCGATTGAAAATTCTCTCGCGAAATTACGGTAATGGCATCGGGCTTTTTCATATCTGACCCAAGTTTTGCAAACACTTTATTAAAACTTACGCCAATAGACACCGTAACCCCTATTTCTTTTTTAATGCGCTCTTTAATTTCCCGTGCTACGTTTTCTGCTGAACCATACGCACGCAAGCAACAAGTAACATCGAGCCACGCTTCATCAATGCCAAAGGGTTCTACTTGATTGGTATATTCTAAATAAATATTACGCACACGGCGCGAATAATCTAAATAGGTATCAAAATTAGCTTCTACCCCAATTAAATCGGGGCACAAGCGCTGCGCTTCAAACATGGTCATGCCTGTGGTAACACCCGCTTTTTTTGCCTTCATGTTTTTTGCAAGCACAATGCCGTGCCTATCTTCAATGCTCCCACAAACAACCACGCTCTTTCCGCGCAGTTCTGGGTGCAATAAACATTCTACCGATGCATAAAAATTATTTAAATCGGAATGTAAAATAGCTCTATCCATACCCTTAGCATACATCATTTACATATAATTTTCAAGTGTTTTCGAACATTTGTTCGAATTTTTTGTAGAGAACATACAACAGGCACTTGCCCGTGCATAAAAAAAAGTATATACTTACCTTTATGAAATATTGTTCTATTTGCCCACGAAACTGCAACATAGACCGCACCACAGGCGCGGGTGTTTGCGGTGCAAGCGAAACCTTGCGAGTTGCCAAAGTAATGTTACACCATTTTGAAGAACCTTTTATTTCCGGCACACGTGGAAGTGGGGCTATCTTTTTTTCACACTGCAACTTAAAATGCGTGTTTTGCCAGAACCACACAATTAGCCACGGCGGGTTTGGAAAAGAGATTACCCAAGAGCAATTGATACACATGATACAAACACTTGAAGAAAAAGGTGCGCATAACCTGAACCTAGTTTCCCCTACCCAATACACCTTACAAATTGTAAAAGCCCTGCGCGCCTATAAACCTAAAATTCCCGTGGTTTGGAATAGTAACGGGTATGAAACGGTACATTCGTTACGTTTATTAGAAGGTCTTGTAGATATATATTTAGTAGACGATAAATATGCTGAACCCGACCTAGCACAAACACTTTCCTTAGCGCAAGATTACCCACAAGTTGCGCAAAGCGCGATACTTGAAATGCGCAGGCAACAACCCCAAGACGTGTTTGATACAAACGGCATGATGCTAAAAGGTGTGGTTGTTCGCCACTTGCAACTACCCAAACAATTACAAAACACCTATAAAGTGCTAACATGGCTAAGCGAGTGTGTAGGCAAACATACGTATATATCTTTAATGAGCCAATATACTCCCTTTTACAAGGCAAAAGCTATGCCACCTTTTGATAAACCTATTACACCGCTAGAATATAAACTTGCTTGCAAAAAAGCTATGGACTTAGGCTTAGAAAATGTGCTTGTGCAAGACGCAGAAAGCGCAACCACAGAATACACCCCAAACTTTGACGGCGACTTAATGATAAATGAATAAAAAAGATATAAAAAAACACCCCAACGGGTGTTTTTATTAACGCAAAATAATGGTGGTTGTGGTAGCACCAACTTGCTGACCTTCGGCTAAAACAATTTCATCGCCATGGTGCAAGGTTTTTACCTGTAAATCGATACGAATATTGATTTCTGTTTGATGCTCGTTACTGCTTAGCACGGTATACTTACCTGGTAAAATAGGACCTTCTTTGGTTACAAGTTGTAACTGACGTGGTTTTAAAATAATATCTTGTTTTAAAAACGACACTTCTTGTTCCCCATTTTCTGCTACAATGGTTTCGTTTACAGAATAGCGAACGCCTTTTTCTTCATTTACCTCACTTGCTTTACGCGCGCGGATGGCTTTTTGTTGCTGATGATATTTAACGCTTAGAACAATGACAGCAATAAGTAAGATAAGCGCAACAACAGCTAAAATGATAACAATTGCTAAATCTTTCATAATAAACTCCTTACGTTTACTATACCATTTTTTTACAAAAAATACAATCATTTCGAAAGTATTTTTAAGCATTGACAAAAACATTCACTTTTTTTATACTAGCCTTATGGAAAACATATACTCACGCACAACACAACTCATTGGAAACGAAAACATGCAAACTTTACAACAAGCGCATGTTGTTATTTTTGGCGTTGGTGGCGTAGGCGGATACGTGGTAGAAGCCTTGGCGCGCGCGGGCGTGGGCAACCTTACGGTTGTGGACAATGACACCATTCACCCAAGCAACCTAAACCGCCAAATATATGCACTACACTCTACCATAAACCAAAGCAAGGTAGATGCTTGCAAAGCACGCGTGCATGATATAAACCCGCAATGCAACGTACACGCACAAAGTGTTTGGGCAACGCCTGAGAATATAAAAGATATATTCCCGCAAAATACTACCTATTGCATAGATTGCATTGACACGATAACTAGCAAACTTGCCATAATAAAGGCCTGCAAAGAAGCACACATACCGTGCATAAGTTGTATGGGCACAGGCAACAAGTTTAACCCTTTTGCTTTTAAAATTGACGACATAAGCAAAACGACCGTTTGCCCGCTAGCGAAAACCATGCGTAAACTGTTAAAAGAAAACAACATACAAAACGTACCTGTTTTATACAGCACAGAGCCCGCACAAAAAGTATGTGCCGAAGAAGCAAACGGCAGGCACGCACCTGCAAGCATTTCTTACATTCCCGCTGTTGCAGGCAATATGTTAGCCGGGTTTGTTATTTGCAAACTTTTAGGTGTAAAAATATAAAAAAACGATGAAATAACCCATCGTTTTTTCTTTTATTTTGCACGAAACACGCTTAGTTAATAATATTTACAATTCTGCCTGGTACGTAAATAAATTTTTTCATGTTTTCTAACAGTTCTGGAGATTGTTTGGCAAGCATTTCTTTCACCTCAGCTTCGGTTGCTGTTTTAGAAACATGAAGTTTGCATTTTATTTTACCTTTTACTTGTACTGGAATTTCTACCAAACTTTGTTCAAGTACGCTAGCATCAAACGTTGGCCAAGTAGCATCTTTAAAGGTTGGCGTGTAGCCCATAATTTCATACATTTCTTCTGTAATATGTGGCGCAACAGGGTTTAAAAGAATTAAAAATTGCCTTAACTCTTCACGCGTAATAAACCCATCTTCCCTGATTTTTTTGATAAATATCATTAAAGAAGAAATAACCGTATTTAATTTTAAGTTTTCATAATCTTCGGTAACTTTTTTAATAAGTGTATGTAAACTAACGGCGTGTTCTTTAGATACTTCTTCACCTTTAACCATATCTTGCAATGCCCAAACTTTATCTATAAAGGCGGTAATACCATTAATACCATCGTATGTCCATGGCGTGTTATCTTCATACCCACCCAAGAAGTGCACATGCAATCTTGCAACATCGGCGCCGTATTTTTCAATAACTTTTAATGGAGAAACACCATTGGCTGAACTTTTACTCATTTTCTTGCCTTGGTCATCTAAAATTAAACCGCTACCCATTTTCTTTTTGAACGGATCTCTGGTTGGAACGGCACCAATTTCATATAAGAAATTTTGCCAGAAGAACGCATATAACACGTGACGCGTAATGTGTTCTGTACCACCTGTATAGCAATCGACACTACCCCAATATTTTAGTTTTTCGTAATCGGCAAGTGCATTTTTGTTGTGTGGATCAACATACCGTAACCAATACCAACTAGAACCCGCCCAGTTTGGCATGGTGTCTGATTCACGTCTTGCTTTGCCACCGCATTTAGGGCAAGTGCAATTCATCCAAGAATCAATTTTAGAAATAGGAGAATCACCATTTTTATTTGGTAAATAATCGTCTGTTTCTGGCAATACAAGTGGAAGGTCTTTTTCTTCCATAGGTACCCAACCGCATTTTTCGCAATAGACAACTGGGAATGGTTCACCCCAATACCTTTGCCTATTAAACGACCAGTCTTGCATTTTATAGTTAATTTGTTTTTCGCCTACACCCATAGCAATGACTTTTTCTGCAATTTTTTGTTTTGCTTCTTTTACAGGCATTCCTGTAAATTCAGCAGAATTCATCATTTTACTATTTTTTGCTAAGTATTCTTGTTTTTCTACGGCACATTTAGAAACATCGCCTTCAATAACTTGAATCATAGGAATAGAGAATTTTTGTGCAAACTCAAAATCTCTTTGGTCATGCGTTGGAACGGCCATAACCGCACCTGTTCCGTAAGTCGCTAAAACAAAATCGGCAGTATAAAGCGGAACTTTTTTATTGTTTACTGGGTTAATAGCATACAAACCTTGAATTTCACAACCTGTTTTTGTTTTTTGATCAGATAATCTATCGAACTCCGATCTTAGTGCTGTGCTTTCTTGATATTTTTGAATACTTTCATAATTTTTAATATATGGCTTCCATTCGGCTAGTTTTTCACTTTCTGGTGCTAGAACTAAGAACGTAATACCATACATGGTTTCTATGCAAGTGGTGAATATTTCAACATTACCCACTTTTTCGTCTTTTTCGTTTACAACATCAAACGTTACCTGCATACCTTCGCTTCTGCCAATCCAGTTGCGTTGTGCATCTTTTAACCTTTCTGCCATATCGATGCGGTCTACATTTTGTAAAAGTTTTTCGGAATATTCTTTCATTTTCAAGAACCAAACAGCCCTTTCTACTTGTATAACATCGGAACCGCAACGGTCGCATTTGCCACCTTGGCTATCTTCATTAGAAAGAACCGTTTGACATTTTGGACAGAAATTCACATACCCTTTCTTTTTATACGCCTTGCCGTGTTTGAATAATTGTAAAAAGATCCATTGCGTCCATTTATAGTATTCTGGGTCGCTGGTACAAATGGTTCTATCCCAATCGAAAGACAAGCCCATTTGTTTAGATTGCTCTAATACTTTTTGCATGCCTTCTTTTACAAAGGTTTTAGGGTTGATACCTTTTTTTATAGCGGCATTTTCAGCAGGCAAGCCAAACGCATCACCACCGATTGGAAACAATACGTTATAGCCTTGCAACCTTTTCATTCTTGCCAAAGCATCTGCCGGAATGGTTCCCTTCATGTGCCCCATATGAAGATTGCCACTAATATTGTAAAATTCATACAAAACATAGTATTTTGGTTTTGTCGGGTGAAAATCAATAGCCTGAAAACGCTTTTCTTTTACCCACACGTCTTGCCATTTTTTTTCAATTTCTTTAAAATTATATTCTTTCATACTTTTTCTCCTTAAAAAATAAAAGTTTAGCGTTCTTCTGTAACACTAAACTTTTTTACTTACAAAAAGAACAAATACGTATTTGTTAAGCGTGTATGCATAATAGTAGTAGGTTTGCTCTCATATGTTCTCCAATGGTTGCATTATACCGCGTTGCGCCATTCTTGTCAACGACTTAATTTTCTTTTTTTACATAAACAATACCAATGGTACCTGGCCCACAATGCGTGCCGATAACTGGACCAACAGGTTGTTGCCATATTTCTGCTTCTGGCAATTTTTCTGTTAGCATTTGGTTAACTTGGCTTGCATGCTCTTCATCATCGGCATTTAAAATAACCACAGGGTACGAAATATCAGCTTTATGTATCACTTCTTGCACCATAGTTGCAAACGCTTTTTTAGCGCCAAGTTCTTTGCTTTTTACTACAAGTTTACCTTCTGCGTTTACCATAATAATAGGTTTAATACTCAACAACGTACCCACAAAAGCAGCTGCACTTGTTAAGCGACCACCGCGTTTTAAATGGTTTAAATCGCTTGCCATAAAAATAGTGGAAACTTTATCTCTAAACGATTCTAAAAACGCTACCGTTTCAGGTATGGTGTGTCCTTCACGCAAATATTTTGCGCCTTCATATACTTGGAGCCCCGCACCCATAGAAATACTTTTGGTATCGAACCAAGTAAATGTTGCTTGGGGATATTTTTCTTTTAAGGTTTGTATAGCCGATTGCATAAAGGAAAATGTTGCACTTAGTTGGCTTGAAAAAGAAATGTATAAAATATCTTCCCCTTTTTGAAAGTATGGTTCAAAATATTCTATATAATTTGCTTCGTTTAGCGCCGATGTTTTTGGCATGTTTTTTTCACGCACAGCCTGGTAAAATGCTTTAAAATTTGTATTTTTGCCTAAATCGTAATAATATTCTTCTCCTTTTAAGGTGTAAGGCATGGAAATGACTTTTAAGCCAAGTTCTTCGGCTTTATCAAACCACAACTCACAATTGCTATCACAAAATATAACAGACATGTTTTTTTCTCCTATTGTTTACATTTTTCTGGGTAGCAAGCACGCATGGTATGCGCGATACTTTCACGAACATTTTTACCACCCGTAAACCCAAGGTCTGCATAATGCAGTTGATGGTGCAATTCTTGGGCGTTGACATAAAATTTTTTATTTTGTATTTGCGTCATAAGTTTTGCAGCATTAAGGCCGTTTTCTTTGCCTTGTTTTTGCATGTTTTTCATTAGTTTTTTTGCACCTAATGCACACAACCATGCCGGAAGCTCTATATATTTTCGGTTATCTTTTATGCTTGAAAGCATAAGGGTAACCAATTCTTTAAACGTCATGTTTTCTTGCCCCACAGGGTACGCTTGCTTGCTTTCACCATAAAAAACACTTGCCACTATGGCTTCAGCAACGCCTGTAACATCAATAACGGCTGTACCACCACCTTTAGGAAAATAAATCGCTTTCATACCATTAAAATGAGATAAAAAACTTTCGCGCCATAAAGGTTTTCTGCCTTCTATTGTGCCAAATATGTAGGGAAGTTCAAGCACCATGCATGCAAAGGTAGTATCTGCTAGTGCAAAAACAGCTTGTTCTTGCTCTCTTCTTGCGCGAATGTATGGATGGTAAGCCGAAAGTTTACCATTTTGAAGTTTATCGAAATGCGCAAAGTACGAACCCATAACCGCACACACCTTAATGCCCGCTTTTTTGGCTGCTCTACAAATTTTTTCGCATTGCACAACTAACTTTTCGTGAAAAAAATCATACGCAGGAGCATTAGGCAGTACGCGGTCATCCGGACCTAGACCGTACACAAAGGCATCGTAGCCTTTGTCTTTAAGTAATGCAACAATCTCTTCTTCTGTTTGTTCAAACAGATTGCCTAGGGTTAAACCAATACGCTTGTCCATCCAATCAAGCGAAGAAAGTTCATTAGGAAGCGCAATAGCATCTACCTTTACACCCATATCTAAAAATTTTAAGGCTGTATAGTACCCTAAAAAGCCCGTACCACCAGCAATACATACTTTTTGAATGTTGCGTTTATTCATAAAACACTCCTTTAAAAGCAGTATAGCATTTTTTTATAAAATGGCAAAGAAAAAACAACACGCAATTCGTGTTGTTTTATTATTCTTTTTACATATATTTGTCTATCATGCCAAACACGGCGTTCCAATAAGCTGTTGGGTTAACAGTGGCTGCGTAGGCATGAGCGGCTCCTTCTACAATCAGCTTTTCTTTCGGTAGCGTTGGGTTAGCATTATAAAGCTGTTCGAGCATGGTAAATGGAACAAAATCATCTTCGGTGCCGTGAATGAACAAAGTTGGCGTTTTAGATTTTTGTAATTGTTGAATACAGCTTGCCTCGGTGATATTAAACCCCGTAAAGCGTTTGGCAAACATGATAGCAATATCCATAATAGGACGTGCTGGAATAGAGCCAAACTCTTCTAAAATATAAGCAAATTGGTCGTACACAGAAGTGTAGCCACAATCTTCAATGGCAACTTTTACATTGCTTGGCAACATTTCGCCAGTGGTCATCATAACCGTGGCTGCGCCCATAGATACACCATGCAACACAATTTTACATTGCGCATCTTGCGCAACAAGGCCTTGTATCCATTGCACAATATCTAGCCTATCGTACCAGCCCATGCGAATATACTCTCCACCACTGCCAGAGTGCCCACGCAAATTAGGCATTAACACATTAAAGCCTGCATCGTAAAACGTTTTTGCATAATAACTCATATCTTCGCTTGTGCCACGGTAACCATGTATGGTAATGACCCATTGATTGGTATACTCTGGTTGTAAAATTTCCCAACCTGTTACGGTAGCGCCATCGTACGAAACCAACTTTACCGCTTGGCGACCTGATTCGTTGATTAACCATTCGGTTTCTTCTAGTTGGGGAAAATCGGGCTGTTCAAAAGGTGGCTCCATAGTAATGACAAATGCAGAAGAAAACGCCACTTGGCAAAAAGCATAACCAAGCGCAATATACCCCATGGTTAATATACATATAATGCAACAAAAGCCTATATAAAATTGCTTTGCTATTTGTTTTTGCTTTTGTGTAATCATATTACATTTCTTCAATTAAACGGATAAGTTGATTTTTGGTGATGTACCCCATTTGTTTATGCATAAGTACACCATCTTTATAAAAAAGTAATGTAGGAATGCTCATGATACGAAACTTGTAAGCAAGTGCCTCTTCTTCGTCGACATTTATTTTTACAATTTTTACTTTGCCGTTAAGTTCTTTTTCGACTTCTTCTAATTCTGGTGCTAACATTTTGCATGGACCACACCAATCGGCATAAAAATCGACAACGACAACGCCTTGTGCTTGTTCTACTTCTTGTGAAAAATTTTGTTGTGTAATGTGTTTCATTCTTTTTCTCCTTTCATGATTTGCATGGCTACTTCCATACCTTGGTATACGGCTTTGGCAATTTGCGCCACGCCCGCAGTGCAATCGCCACACGCATAAAAATTAGGTATATTGGTTTGACCATGTGTATTTGTAACAATTTTATTATTTTCTATTTGGCAACCAAGCTTTCGAGCCATATCGGTTGCACCCATTGTGCCTAGCGCCACAAACAAACCTTGCACGGCAAGTGTAGAGCCATCTTCAAACACAATCGTTTCTAACGTTTCCGAGCCTTGCAACGACGCTATTTTTTTCTCTATAACTTGCGAATACTTTCCCTTTAACGGTTGCCCGTTGGTAAGTATGATTACGCTTTTAGCCAAGTTTTTTAAATAAGTTGCTTCTTCTATAGCATATGCCGCATTTCCAAGAACTGCCACGGCTTTGTTTTTATAAAAAAAGCCATCGCACACGGCGCAATAACTTACACCTTTGCCTTGCATGGTTGCCAAGCCTGGTATGTTTGGGCTTTCACGCTTATTACCCGTAGCGATAACCACGTGCTTGGCCTGATAGGTAGTTTGCTCTGTTTTCATTTCAAAGCCATTTGCTAGCATTTGCAAAGAAACAACTTCTTGCTTTTCGACAGGAATTTGTAACGAGTTAAGTTGCTGTAAACCCTGTTTATATAGTTCTGGACCGGTGCATACGGTTCCATAATAATTTTCTATGCGCGGAGCATAAAGTAGCGCGCTATCGGCTTTATCTAGTACAAGCACCTGCCTACCCGCACGTTTTAGATACAATGCGCACGAAACCCCTGCAGGGCCAGCGCCAATGATAACAACATCGTTCATATATATCCTCTTTATATTATTTATATAAGTATTCGCGCTGGTTTGTCAAATCATTCTTGACTAGGCAATTGAGAAAATTTTTATAAATTACAAAAAAAATATTGACATTTATTTTTCACTTTGGTATGATAAACGAGCGTTGTAAATGCGTTACGGGGGTATAGCTCAGCTGGCTAGAGCACCTGCCTTGCAAGCAGGGGGTCAGCGGTTCGAATCCGCTTACCTCCACCAATACACGTAGACAGTTGGTAAAGTCTTTAACACAAACCATATAGAGATGTAGCTCAGCCGGTTAGAGCACCACCCTGATAAGGTGGGGGTCGGTGGTTCGAGTCCACTCATCTCTACCAGAAGAAACGAGAGCCTGGTTGCTTTCGTTTTTTTGTTATTTCCCCACCTTGCGGGCGGTAGCACGCGGTGGCGCGCGGTAGCGAGACACCATCAGGGTGGAACCCTGCATTGAAAATTGCCGAAAGTATTTCGGCCTAAGGTGGGGTCGGTGGTTCGCTCCTGTCGGAGCCAGACCGCAACAAAAGTTGCTCCCGGCTTTGGCTAAAAATTTGCCACTGGCAACTTTTTGCACGCGTCGCCCCACTCATCTCTACCAGAAAAAAACGAGAGCTTAGCTGCTTTCGTTTTTTTATTTCCCCACCTTGCGGGCGGTAGCACGCGGTGGCACGCGGTAGCGAGACACCATCAGGGTGGAACCCTGCATTGAAAATTGCCGAAAGTATTTCGGCCTAAGGTGGGGGTCGGTGGTTCGCTCCTGTCGGAGCCAGACCGCAACAAAAGTTGCTCCCGGCTTTGGCTAAAAACTTGCCACTGGCAACTTTTTGCACGCGTCGCCCCACTCATCTCTACCAGAACAAAACGAGAGCTTAGTTGCTTTCGTTTTTTTTAATATTCTAAATTTTTCTTGAAAAATCTTCCTTTGCAGGTTTTTGTCTCCATATTTCAGATTCAAACCACTGTTCCTGAAATTCGGTTAAAGCTCTAATTTGCTCATCTGTATACGTTTTGTTTGCTGGCACAACCACAAGTTTATCATCGTTATCACTTGTTCTATGAATAACAGCAATAACTTTGCCTTCAAACGTTTCTAATGGCTCAAATACGCCTAAAACATATGCATCTAATTCTTCCCCATCACCTGAAACCGTATTGGGAATATACCCATAATTTACAGGATATACAAACCCGTGTTTAGGGTGCTTGCTCCCCATAGGCCTATCCATCTTCACTTTTACCATTTTCCCAAGATATTCTTTACTCATACATTTTCCTCCTTTTTATAAACCTATTTAAACAACATTTTGTGTTGTTTTTTAATATTTGACATAAAAATCCATGACAATGTTATGCCTGAACGCGATCTATAATTTCTTGATTTTCTAAGCCTTTTAACAACACTTCTTTTAACGCAGTTGGACGGACATCTAAACTTTGCAGTTCTTCCAAGGTAATCCATGTAAATTTATGCACTCTTTTGCGCCCTTTATCTATTTCTTCTTTATAAAAATTCGTTGTTTTTAAGGGTTGTTTACTTTTTAAAAGATAATAAAACCCTATTTCGTGAAAAGGTTTTCCATCTTCCCTTTGAAAAAACAGTTGTATGTTCGCCAGCGTTTTTACAATTTCCGTTTGAATGTTGGTTTCTTCTAACACTTCTCGAATAACCGCTGTTTTTGTATCTTCTCCAAGTTCCACATGTCCACCTGGGTAACTAAAAAACGGAGCATTGTCACAGTTATTTATAAGTATTTTACCTTCTGAAAGTATAACGCCACATACCCTTAATTTAAAAGAACCATCTTCTTTATAAAATTTTACATCACTTGCCATAAACACTTTACCCTTTTACATATTAAAATATTTTATATGATTTTAAATTTTAGTGCAATTGTACAACAAAACATGTAACGCCCACGTGTACCATTTCCCTATTTGTTCACAAATTTTCTTATTATATATAGTATATTATATATTGAAATTTGTAAAACACTTCTTTTATCATCATGTATTTTGTTTGCTATAAGCTTAAAAAAATGGCATACTTTTTGTGTTTGGAGTTTCTATGTATATCACATCACAAGTTTTAGTTTTTGTTGGTTTAGTTATTGATTTGGTTGGGCGCTGTTTTAAGCATAAGAAACAAATTTTATTTTTTAATGTAACTGCGTCGTTATTCTACGTTTCTAGCTATGTATTTTTACAAAGTTGGTTAGGTGCCATTGCCAACGGATTAAATTTAATAAGAAATATTTGGTATATGCGTTTAGATGAAAAAGAATGCAACCAAGCTTCTTATATATTGCCCGCTTGCTTGATTACTTGCCTTTTTGCAATAAGTTTAGGTATATTCTGGAAAAACGCATTAGACCTTGTTTTATTACTTTCCATGCTGCTTGTTACTATAGGTTTTTCTTTTAAAAACGTATTTGTGGTAAGATGGACGATTATTGCAAACAGCATCGTTTGGGGAATTTACAATTTTTCCATTGCCGGCTACGTAAATTTTGCATGCGATATGATAGGCCTAACCATAGCACTTGTTTCCATTATTTATTACCACTATATGCCACACAAAATGAAAGAAAATAAAGTAGAAAAAACACATAAATAAACAAAAGAAGTTCAAAATGAGTGAACTTCTTTTGTTTTATTACACGAATCATTTACTTTTCTTTTAAAATTTTTTCAAAGCCTGTTTTAAAATAGATAAATTTGTTCATCTTGAAAATATGCAATGCAGTTTTTACCCGCTTTATACCAACCTTTTTCTTCCCCGTTTATATCAAACATACTTGGGTCACGCTGTGCTAATTCGTGCACTTGGTCGGTCAACTCTTTTTTTTCAAGTTTTCTATGCTTTACAACGCGGAATATTTTTTATAATCTTTCCATAATATACTATTTCTACATCTTTAAATTGTTGAAATATTTTAAGGCTCAAGAAACTCTCCATCCCCTAATCATTTTATTGTAATTATTTGACGATAATACGCGTTTATTTTATACTACATAAATAAAAAAACAATAAAAAGGAGCTTGTATGCAAACGATACGTGCGGTAATTTTTGACGTTGACGGGCTTATGTTTGACAGCGAACGTGTTGGCAAACGTATTTTGGAAAAGTTAAATAAACAACTTTCTATTCCATTAACCGAAACTTGGCGACAAAGTATTTGCGGTAAAAACGAAGAAACAATACGAAATGAACTAAAAAAAATGTTCCCCGACTTAGATGTAGTATCTTACAGAAACTCTTTTTTTGAAAATGTACAGGCTATTTTTCATAAGCGTGGCGCAAAATGCAAAAAGGGATTAAAAGCCTTACTAAAATTTTTACAAAAAAACCATATTCCTATGGCCATTGCTTCG
Organism: uncultured Clostridia bacterium; assembly: GCA_944362705.1. GTDB lineage: Bacteria > Bacillota > Clostridia > Christensenellales > UBA1242 > CALVTO01. Next base: position 48,192 of record CALVTO010000003.1, read on the forward strand.
GGCAGTAAATTACCACATATTAAAAATTTGTTAGCAAAGGCACATATAGATACATCTATTTTTTCTGCGATTGTTTGCGGAAGTGACAACGTTTTGCCTAAACCTCACCCAGATATTTTTTTGAAAACTTGTGAACACCTACACGCAAACCCAGAACATACCATTGTTTTAGAAGATTCACCTAACGGAATTCTAGGAGCATATAAAGCAGGTTGCATACCTATTATGGTGCCTGATTTAATAAAACCTACACCAGAAATACAAACAATGTGTTACAAAATTTTACCTAATCTTTACAAGGTTAGAAAAGAATTGTAAAAACTAAATATTACAAGAAAAAGATTTCACAATTGTGTGAAATCTTTTTCTTTAAATTTTGCTAATTTTTTTAATTACAACCTACACATTGATCAAAAGCAACCTGTTTTATTAAGTTATCTTTCTTGAGACAAATATTGTTTGTTTGCAACGTCTTTCATCTTTTTCTTTGCAACTTCTTTTCGGACTTCCGTTGTTTGCACCACCAAACCGGCCTCTTTTCTACCTTCAACCAACTCGCCGTCAGTTAAAGGTCTTACTTCTGGTTCTTTTTCAGTTTGCTGTTCATTTTGTTGTATCTTTTCTTGTTCCGCAATGTTTTTATGTATAGCTTGTTCTAAATTAGGAAATCTTTTAAACAATTCCTCCGGAATATACTTTATACTATCTTGATTTTTCGCACAATAACTTCCCACTATTTCTTCTACCGAGATAGGTTCACAACTTTGATTCCTATCCTTAGATTCACTAGCTTCTTTAGGTAATAAAACATTTAATCCATCTCTAGTAGAGGTTTTATAATAGCCTTTATTTTTCATATTAAAGTTACCTATTACAACACCATCTTTTGTGATAACATCATATGTTTTATCTTTTTCGTTTAAACCTACATACAGATCATCGCCATAGATATTGGTATCGAGTTTCGAAATGCTTCGATACGGCACATCTTGCATTATACGTTGCACTGCCGCAGGCGCACTTTCACCCATACGCAATAATTCACTCATAGATTTAGACTGTATTACTAAATTTTTTACCGAAGCTACTTGATCTACACGTTTCGTTGGCTGAGTAGATGATTTTTTTGCAATTTTTTCAAAAAAGGCTTTAATTCTTGACTGCTTTTTGGTTTTTTGTACTTTTGCATCTACAAACTCCCCATATTCCACATAAACGTTACCTCGATTTTTCATTGCACTTTTAATATATTTAGGATCTATCTGTTGCATTTCTACCTCCTTAAAAAACCAAAAAAAAATATATATATATATTACTTTACATTATGACCATTGTCAACAATTTATCAATTTCTTACTCTATCTTTAATTTGTATGCTGTTTTGCATGTATCTGAAACATAATATAGTTTACATACATTTATTTGTAAACAATCCAACCTGCACCATTGCTTCTTGGAACAACCATTGGCGGAATACGCACCACATTTTTTAACCAAACAAGCGTGCAATACTTTTTTTGCAAAGTTGATTACCAATCTTCAAATGTATCTGTCCCTATTTGCTTCCCGTACATAATGCGAATTTCTTCTACTTTTTGCGGAGTTAAAGTAAAGTACTTCACATCTGCAACTTCAGCTTTTGCCATAACGGGTTGCCCTGTTTTTTTGATAAGCAACTCATCTCCTACTTATATTTTTTGGTAAGGCACGAATTTATGCACACCCCAACGACTTTCATTTGTTTTCTCCCCACGAAGCACCATACTAAAATACGGTTCTTTTAAGATAACAATATGTTTTATATTTTTTCTCCTTCCCACAATTGTATCCAACCAAGAGACAGCCACCTTTGTATTTCATCGTAACAAAAAACTTGTTTATCTGGCATTTGGTAAATAAAAGTTTGAATATTTTTTCCATACACTGCATGTAACGATACAGCAAAATGTAATTCAGCAAACCCCGCAGCGCCAATATACCCTTGCACCCCGTTTTTATCGTAATTAAATAACAACAACACATCGGTTTGCGCGATGCTCTTCATAAATGTTTGGTGTATTTGTGAATACATTTTTTCAAAATCACCCGTAATCGGTTTTGGATAATCTAAAATTGTATATTGCTTAGCTAATTTTTCTACTAAGTTTTGTATGTTTTGTTGGTTAGATACACTACCAGATACAACGATGGTTTGCATATGAATCCCCCTTATGAAAACTCATTTTTGAAGTAACACGAGTTTACAAGTTTAAACTTTTTACCCATGCCGAAAGTTCTTGGCTGGTCACATTGGGTTGAAAGACTTTTCCAGAAAGGAATTTTACTTTAGGGGCGCTTGATGAAAGAATAGCATTTGTTTTTCCCATACCGCTACCACCCGAAGTGGCAAAAGGAACAATGATTGTATTTTCAAAAGAATAACTTTCTAAAAATGTGTTAATAATGGTGGGTGCAACATACCACCAAATAGGAAAACCTAGAAATACAACATGATACGCTTGCATATTCTCTATTTTATGAACAATTTCGGGGCGAGAATTAGGGTTCGCCATTTCGACGCTACTACGCGACAATGGGTTTTGCCAATTAAGGTCGTTGCTTGTATACGGCTGTTGCGGTAGTATTTCAAATAGATCGGCTTGCAAAGTTTGTGCTAGCATTTGCGCCACTTTTTTTGTATGACCCGTGGCACTAAAATATGCAACTAGTGCTTTCATATACTTCTCCTTACTTTATAAATATTTTTGATAAAATGTAACGATTTTTCTAAATGGGATGATATTTGTTTGGTCGTACAAATCTGTATGCACAGCGTTTGGTATAAGCAATAATTTTTTGTTTTTACCTTTTAATTTTGCAAAAGCATCTTTTGTAAAATAGCAAGAGTGGGCTTTTTCTCCGTGAATCATCAATACTGCACTTTGAATTTCGTTGCTGTACGCACAAATAGGCATGTTAATAAACGACAACGCAGAAGTTATATTCCAGCCTTGGTTGGAATTTAATGAACGCTTATGATACCCGCGCTTTGTTTTATAATATGCATAATAATCTTTTACAAAGTCAGGTGCGTCTTGTGGAAGTGGATCTACCACGCCACCTGCACGGGCATACGTAGAAGACATATAGTCTTTGGTGCGTTGTTCGTTTAAAGTTTGTTTTAGTTTATATCTATCTTTTTCATTATTATTTGCATCAAAATACCCATTGGCATTTATACGGCTCATATCGTACATGGTAATAGTTACCGTTGCACAAATACGCGTATCTATAGCTGCCGCATTTAGTGCCATGCCACCCCAACCACAAATACCAAGAATACCAATTTTCCTAGAATCAACACGTGGGCATGTAGACAAATAATCTACCGCTGCACAAAAATCTTCTGTGTTGATATCTGGGGAAGCTACGTTCCTTGGAAAACCCCCACTCTCTCCCGTAAACGATGGATCAAACGCTATAGTAAAAAACCCTTGTTCTGCTAATGTTTGCGCATACAAGCCCGAGCATTGTTCTTTTACTGCGCCAAAAGGACCACATACAGCTACAGCTGGCAGTTTGCCACTACTTTGTTTAGGCTCGTATACATCTGCCACCAAAGATATACCATAGCGATTATGGAACACAATTTTTCTATGTTGAACTTTTTCACTTTTTGCAAAGGTTTTATCCCACTTTTTTTCAAGTTTTAATTTTTCTTTCATGTAAACTTCTCCTTGATTTTATTTTTGGTAAACTTAATTTTTTATTATTAAAGAACCTTTTCCTTGAAATTCGCTTGTACATTACAAAACTACAATAAAAAGCGGTTTTTAGCATACGTGCAATTTCTTTTATGTATTGTACCACACCTTATCATTTTTCGTAAATAAAAATAAGCCACAAGGGCTTATTCTACGGTTACACTTTTTGCTAGGTTTCTTGGTTTATCTATATTCGTGCCTTTACACAGGCTTAGCTCATAACTTAACAACTGCATAGGGACTATGGCAACACTTGCGCTAAACAACGGGAGTACGGGTGGTAAAAGTATAGACACATGTTTTATACCTTGAGGTAAAGGACTTGTGGTTATAGCGACCAATTGTGCACCTCTACTTTGCGCTTCTACCATATTGCTTATGGTTTTTTCTGCAATATCAGGTTGCGTAAGACATGCAAGCAACAATGTGTTGGGCTCGATTAAACTAATAGGGCCATGTTTTAACTCACCCGACGGGTATGCTTCGGCATGTATGTAACTTACTTCTTTAATTTTTAACGCACCTTCTAGCAAAGTAGCGTAATCAAGCGCTCTGCCTACTAAAAACATTTGCGATTGTTGAAAATATTGTTTTGCAATGTGTTGTATGGTTTGCCGTTGCTGTAAAACCTGCGCAATATAAGATGGTATTTTTTTTAGTTCTGTGAGTAATGTTTGCAAATTTTTACAATGCAATGCTCTTTTTTCGCGCGCCAAGACAAGTGCCAACACATACCCAACCACCAATTGGGCACTATATGCTTTGGTGGTTGCCACCGAAATTTCAGGCCCTGCTTGTGTATAAATAGCATGATGCACTTCACGCGAGATGCTTGAATGCATAGCATTAACCACACCTAACGTAAAACAGCCCATTTGTTTGGCTTTTACAACACTTGCAAGCGTATCGGCCGTTTCGCCTGATTGGCTAATTGCAACCACAACGGTATGCTTAGGTAAAACAAATGTGCCATAGCGAAACTCCGAAGCACACACAGCTTGCGCCGAAACCCCAGCTATTTGTTGCACAACTTGCGCAAGGGTAACACCTACATGGTAAGCCGAACCGCAACCTAAAAACAGAACATGCTGTACTTGTTTACAGTAAGCACGTGTAAGACCTAACGTGGACACGGTAAGTTTTTGTTTTGGCAACATATACGCAAGTGTTTTTTCAACAGCTTGCGGCTGTTCGTATATTTCTTTTTCTAAATAATGCGTATAATTATGTTTATGAAAGAAAGTATTCTGCAATGGCTTAGGCATATATTTTATTTTAATAGCTTTACCTTTCTGATTATATATTTTGATGTGCTGATTGGTAACACACGCATATTCAAAATTTTGCATAACATACACACGTTGTATGCTAGATGATAACGCAGATATATCCGACGCAAGCATAGCCTCTTGTGGGCCTTGCCCAACCACCAGCGGGCTATCTTTTTTAACAGCATATAGCGTATGTAAAGCGCCCGCAAACCACACAACCAACGCATACGAGCCTTGCGCCACGCGCATAAATTGTTGCAAAGCGTTGTGCATATTTTGTTGGTTTTGTTGCAAAGTGTATTCCAGCCAATTGGCAACAACTTCGGTATCGGTTTGAGAAGCAAAGGTACACCCTTTTTGTTGCAATTCGGCTTTTAGTTGTTGGTAGTTTTCAATAATACCGTTATGCACCACAACCACTTTACCCCCACAAGAAACGTGGGGGTGCGCATTCACTACACTAGCCATGCCATGGGTTGCCCAACGCGTATGCCCCATACCGCAACACCCTTGCAAACTTTGTTGTTGCAAACAAGTTAAATCCCCTTTTTGTTTACACACTTGCATGCACCCTTGTGCGGTTTGTATAGCTACGCCTGCAGAACCGTACCCACGATACTCTCATTTTTTTAGCCCCTGCAATAAAAACGGCTGAGCTTCTTTATGCCCCACATACCCTACAATACCACACATATTTGTTACTCCTTATGGTTGTAGTATATGCAAACCCGTTGCCGTTTGTTTGAAATAAAGGCATAAAAAAAGCCCCGCAGGGCTTTTTTATGCTTCACTTGTTGAAGCGTATACGGTTAACGACAAGGTCTCCGATGGACAATACATTTCGTTATTTGATGTAAATACAAGGAAGTAATTTCGGTTTCCTTCTGGCGCGTCAATAAGTGTTGAAACGTCTATTTCTTCACCCGGTTTACTCGCACCACCACCGTAAGCACATATTTTCCATGAGCCGTATGCATTTGTTAGAGTATCCGTATTGATATAATCTTCAAACTTGAACTGTGCTCCACTTGTTTGGGTAAGGGTGATGCTGTTCGAATTGTCATTAAGGACCGTTCTTTCTGTTGTAGATACGTAATCCGTTGTTTTCAACGTATATTTGCTTACAGCGGCAGTGGCTTCTATTTGAATATCTGTGTTATAGAAAGCTCCATCGGCTGTGCCGTTAATGGTAAATGTTGCGGTAGGGTATGAACCAGACATTTTAGTTACCGTAGCTGTGCATTGAATGTATACTTGGCCATTGTTGCTTTCCGTGCCTATGGTAAACGTAGCATTTTCAAGCGTCACCGCGCTATTTGGCGCCATAGATAATTGTAAACTTTCTACATCAATCACCGAATCATCGGTTAACGTGCCGTATGAAGACATGGTACTACCCGTCCATTGTAGCGGAACTTTTATGACCACAGTTCCATTTGGACTTGGTGTAACCGTTGGCGTAGAAGCATTAGAATCTTTATCGATTGTCGATTTATTCATAGTTAGCGTGCCTGCAGTTGCGTTACCCTCGACAAGAACTGCCTCCGTATATTTTGCTCGTACTTTTACCGTATAAGTTCCTAGTTGTATCTGGGTTTTTGCCATTGTTAACCAAAAAGAATTACCATCATGCTCCACTTGCGTACCTGCATCGTATGGTACTTCTTCCCCATTAAGCAACAAACCAAAAGAAACTACGTTGTAGATATCTATACCATTTGAAAGACCTGTTGCTTGTAAAACAAATCGATTTTCGTTGTTAGACGAGTTTGCAAGAAATTCATGCACGCTTACTGTTTTTGTTACTGCTTTATTTACAGAAATAGTAACTGGCGTAATATTAAATTGTACATTTACGTTTAACCCTGATATATCAAACCCTTCGAGATAATATGTTTCGGTTGAGCCTATTTTTTTAATCCAACTATAAGCCGTACAGCTATGCGCATATTTTTGATCGTTAGATGTTGCATAATGAATAGAATCTGGTAAATTTACCCATTGTTCGCCAAAATAGAAATTTTCAGCAGAGTAAGTGTTGCCTTTTGTATCTTGAATAGATAACGCCGACGATAACGCAACATCAAACCCATTGCCTGCAAGAGAACCGACAGGTATGCCATTAAGCATTTCGTCTAGTGTTTTATAGGACAAATTCATTTCTTTTGCAATGTTGCCTGTAGTTTCGGTTAATACCGTTTTTGTAATTGTTAATCCAACACCATGCACTGTAAACTGTTCATTATAATTGTTGCTTGCTGGCACTTTAGCAATAAGCACATAGTCTCCTGGGGAAAGAAGCGTAGTGTATAAGTCAATTTTATAAGCTTCGTTAAGTAAAGTTTGCGCTTGGGCTGTGTTTGGCAAACTATACTTACCTACACCCGATTCTCCACATTCTTGTTGCACGCGTTGCCATTCGGTTAAAGTGATATAGTATATATCTGTACTTTCTGGCGTATAAGTAGTTTTACCAACTACGGTAAGTTTATCGATAAAACTTTCTAGTTCTGGATTGTTTGCGTAATCCCAAGAATAGGTTGGTTGTTGGTTTTTAAAACGAAGTGCAAAATTACCGCCTGCCCCTGCTGCGTGTACATTAATAGGCACAATAATTTGTTGTTTGCCATACGTAATAAACATTTCATATACGCCTGCTTGGTAATTATTAGATTCAGGCAATGCAGGCAGTTCCACACGTTCTTCATCGAGCGCGTCCATCGTTTTATAAGTGTATGTAATTTTTAAACTGCTATCTGTTAAAGCAAGTATTTTTGTAGAAGCATCACTATATGTTACCTTTAAAGATATGCCATTTAATGGTTCTATAACCGAGCCATAGGTGTAGTCAAACCAATGCACTTCTTCACCCGTTGAACGCACTAATGTAATGTTAGACACTGTTGGCGCTGAATCGGTTTTATTGCAAGAAGCAAACAAAAACAGACTTGGCAACAAAACAACCATTAGCACCAACATAGTTAAAATTTTCTTTTTCATACCGTTCCCCCTGTATATTCTTTGTTATATTATAACATATTTATGGTGGTACACCAAATAAATAGACATAGAATATGCATATTATTAGTTTAACCCTCATCTTGATTATTTACACAGAATATGCTATATTTTGTATGGAGATTAGTTATGGAACAAAAACAAGTACACAGACATATTCATGATGAAGTTCATTATACATTTGAAAATAATACACTCGCGTTGCAACAAGTTGATGTACAAAAAGACGAATTATGGAAACTTGTGCAAGAAAATCAATGTCAACCACTCATTGATGAACTTAATCAGGAAGCAGAAACTGACTTTATTTTATTTTCTTCACAAGAAATGGCTGAATTTTTTCAAAAACATCCTCATTTTAAAATTATAAAAACCACACCACCGCCAAAAGAAATGATTCTTTCAACAAACCTAAACGAAAAGGACTTCCCTTTTCAATTATTTGCTTATGATGTGGCTTATGTTGAAAAAAAGCCAATGCAATTAGAACCTTTTGAAGAAGCACCAGAAATGGTAACCATTGGCGAACATAAGGGTGAATGGCTTCGTTTTTTTCAAGTGCCTTTACCTAGCAAACCATTTGCTGTTTTTTATCATTTAGCACAAGATATAAAAAATGGGCGGATATTAGATTCTGTTTATGTAAGCGATTTACATTATTACTTTTATCAGCATACCAAAATGAAGGGCATTGCCGGCATGTTACGAACCGGTGGATTTTGTTTTATGAAGCATTTCGAATACAAAGTTCCGGGCCGAACGCTAGATGAAGTTGATGGCTTTTTAAATAATTTGTTCGAAAATTACCAAAGCCGTTGGCAAAATTTACATCCTATTGAAAAAGCAGTAAGTTTACATAACGAAATGATAGCTTTACAACCATTTCACGATGGGAATAAACGTATAGCCCGTTTAGTTTTAAATTCTATATTACTTGAACACGGTTATCCTACCATTCAACTACGTCAGGGACAAAACGCATTATATGTGCAAGCTGTGAAAGAAGGGGTTTTATATCAAAACGGACAACCTATGTTTACCCTAGTAATGCAACAAGTAAAAAAGCAATTAGAAAAATACAAAGAAGCCGTTCAAGCATGCAGTATGAACAGATAAAAAAAAGAAGTGTAAACACTTCTTTTTTATATTTCTTCTTTTGGTTTAGCCGATTCTTTTTCGTTTTGTTTTTCGCAACCCTTCACAGAACGTTTAGAGTATTGATAATCTAGCAATTTATAAACAACGAAACCTATAACACATACCATGAGTGTAAGGAAAAACCCTGCGCCAAAACGTAAACCCATTCGAGAAACGGCACTTATATCTTTTTCCACAACTTGATTTAACGAAATTAAAACAATGCTAAAAATTAACAATAACACTTGCAACCCAGCGTAAATGTACCATAAAATTTCGCCAACGGTTTTTGTTTTCGTTTTACCTATAGTTTCCGGAAATTTTTGAAAATTACCAAATGTTTTAAACACTCCACACAGGCCATACACAAGCATGGCTATTGCTATAAGCAAGGTGAATATTTGCAACAAAGAACATATAATGCCCGCAAACCCGCCTTGCCACAAATCTAACATTTTGTACCCACTAATATTTCCTGTTTGTTCTACAAACACTACGCCGTATTCCATGGAAATATACCCTTTTAAATAAGGCAAAAACATAAATAGAAATTGTAACAACGCAAACCCTGCTGTAAAAATATAAATAAGATTTTGTTTAATTTTTTGCATACTTCCGCTCCTTTTTATTTTACTTTATAGAATTTTATAAAGTTCTATTATAGTATATCATAATTTTTTGCAAATGGGAACCCCTTTTTAAAAAAAACAACCCCGTAGGGTTGTTTTTTATCTGCTTGCTCTATCAACAATGTTGTCGATGGCGATAACAAACGCGATCATGAATGGAGCGTTTTCTGGATTTTCGACATTTACTTCAAAACTATTGACTATAAAGTTTAATTCGCGCTTAATGGTTCCTATAACTTCTCCGTTTTTAATAACAGAAAAGTTCCAACCAAACACAGACCCGTCGATAGCGTATTCATCTTCGGTACCTTGTACTGAATAGTCGTTTTTAATTGCAAATTTACGTTTTACTTTTAAAAGCTTGTTACCTTCGGCATCGTAAATAAAAGCACTTTTCATAAAGAAATGCCAATATTTATTGCGAACCATAAATAAACGATTATCTTCCATATCGCATATATATTTTTTACGCGTAATAGAAAAAATTTTACCTTTTACTTTATAAATCGGTTCTTTATTTTCATCTAAAACTTCTGAACTTCCACCCCAAGATAAGAATTTGTTTTTTACATAGAATTTCATATATAATCTCCTTTTTTATACTAAACATACCACAAGAACAATAACTGCAACAATCCAACATGCAACTTTTGTTGCAATTAAAATTTTTTTACGCTTTTTTACTTCCTTATGAAACGTATACACGTTGCTTTCATTATCTTCAAAAGCACCTTCTTTTGCCGTTAAGGCTTTGCCGTTTGGCGTAGGTTTTTCCATGACAAGTTCCAATTTACTTGTTTCAAGTACATTGATTTTTCCTTTATAACTTAAAGAATAATCGTTGCTTTTTATTTTCCATGAATCAAAAATTCCAAATACGCTCACAATAAAAAACAACATAGACATAATAAACCAATGTTTGTAAGTAAGTTCGTTGGGTACAGTATAAACGGAAATTTCCGCTTCGGGTTGCTCTACCTGAATATTGGCCATGTAATGCCCAAACTCGTTTTTCTTTAATTTTACATTTTTACCATTCACTCGCACAATAGGGCGGAATGCGGCTTGTTGTTTTAATTTAAGTTGTAATGTATGCATGGCTTACACCCTCCCCGAAATGAGTACCACAATAACTAAAGCAATTAAAAGCGCAAACATAACACCAAGCACAATTAAACGTGTTTTTGATTTTGTATTTTGCCTATCTGGTAAAAGCAAAATAAAGGAAGCAATGAGTGCGGCTGCTGTAACTGCTACTATATATGGAAATGCTTGCATCATTTTTTCCATGACATCTACTAAGCCTTGGTTGAAAAGCAAATCTTTGGTGTTGCTTAAAAATTTTCTGTAATTTTCAAAGGTTAACACAGTCCCAAGGGTAAACACAACACTAATAAAAGCAAAAAATACAAAAAATAGAAGCGCGACTACCCACAATACACCACTTGCAATGCAGGCTAAGGCCAAAACAACACCCGCTATACCTATGTTAAAAAAGATGGAACCAAAGTGGCCAAGGTATTGCCTAGTGATTTCATAACGATTCATACGCGTTCTCCAAATATCTATTATTAACATATTATAAAAAAATAACCAATATGTCAAATAGTTTTTTTTATAAATGCAAATTTATAAAAAAACAATAAAAAACAAGGCTTATTGCCTTGTTTTTATTGTTTATCCATTTGAATGGCTACTTCTTTGCCTTCAAACGCAACGCTTGTTACAAATGTACCTTGGGTTCCTTTTGTAAGTGTGTCGGCAAGTGTAGATTTTTGAATTATATCTGCATACTTCATAGCCACAGATACTAAATGTTCATCACCTTGCACGGTTAGCAAAATATGATTCGTAACTTCTAATCCGCTTTCTTTACGCAAGTTTTGTACCTTACTAACAAACTCATTCACAAACCCTTTTTCTAATAGGTCTTGGGTTAAGGTGGTATCGAGCACTACCGTAGTTGTTCCGTTGGTGCTAGACGCATAGCCTTCTTTATTTTCCAACTGAATGAGAATATCGTCTTTACCAAGTGTTACATTTTGACCTTGCACGGTAAATGTAAAGGTTTCGCCATTACGAACTTTTGCTACAATTTCGCCGGCATTTGCGTTTGCTAAATATGTGCGAATATCGTTGATAAGTTTGCCATATTTTGGCCCTAGTGTTTTTAATTGCGGTTTTAAGCTATAGCTTACATACGCATCGGCATTATGTAAAATTTCTAATGCTTCTACATTTAATTCTTCTAAAACAAGTTGTTGTAGTTCTTGATCTAAATGTAGTTTTTCTGCCGTGCACACAATAAGTTTAGAAAGGGGTTGCCTATTTTTTACATTGCATGCGCTACGACAAACACGGCCTAAATCGACAATCTCTAAAACCTTATCCATACCTTGGTTAAGTTCGGTTTGAATGAAAGAAGCATCGCTTTCTGGATACGAGCAGAAATGTACACTTTCCGGCGCGTTTTTATCTAAACTACGCACCAAATTTTGATACATAGTTTCAGAAATAAATGGCACAAATGGCGCAATAAGTTTGGTTAAACCAACAAGCACTTCGTATAGCGTTTTGTAAGCGCTAATTTTGTCATCGGTTTCTTCACTACCCCAGAAGCGTTCACGAGAGCGACGTACATACCAGTTAGAAAGTTTATCAACAAACGCACTGATGGCTTTTGTAGGTGTTGGCAAGTCGTACTTTTCTAAACTTTCGTTGACAAGTTGTACAAGCGCGTTATAATCGGATAATAGCCATTTATCTAAAAAAGATAGTTTGCATTGCTTGATATCGTATTTGGTTGGATTCATTTTATCAATTTCTGCATACAAAACATAGAAATAATACACATTCCACAACGTTCCCATAAACTTACGTTGCATATCTACAAGCGTTTCTTCAATAAATGGTAAACCTTGTGCTGGGCTACATGCCGACATAAAATACCATCTTACACCATCGGCGCCGTATTTTTGTAAAACTTCCCACGGGTCTACGCCATTTTTTAAGCTTTTACTCATTTTTAGTCCGTGTTTATCAAGCACTAAGCCAAGCACGTTGCACGCTTTAAATGGTGCTTTACCAAACACTGCGGTATTAACCGACAATAAGCTATTAAACCAACCGCGCGTTTGGTCGATACCTTCACTGATATAATCGGCACAAAATGCTTTTTCAAAAATATCTTTATTTTCAAACGGGTAATGGTATTGCGCAAACGGCATCGAACCGCTATCGAACCAGCAGTCCATAACTTCTGGTGTACGGTGCATGGTTTTACCGCACACAGGACAAGCAAAGGTAATTTTATCAAGCGTTGGCTTGTGTAAATCAATTTCGCCTTTTACGCCAGATAGTTTACGCAATTCTTCTACACTACCAATTACGTGAACATGCCCGCATTCGCATACCCAGAAAGGAAGCGGTGTGCCCCAAAAACGGTTACGTGAAATGTTCCAATCGATATTATTGGCTAAAAAGTTGCCCATACGCCCATTTTTAATGTAATCGGGTATCCAAAAAATGCCTTGGTTGTTTTTTACAAGTTCATCACGAATGGCTGTGGTTTTGACAAACCAAGCGTCTTGCGCGTAATACAAAAGCGGGCTTTTGCAACGCCAACAATGTGGATAAGAGTGCTCAAACGGAACAACCTTAAACATTTTGCCTTCTTGGGTAAGTTTTTCAATAATTGGTTTATCTGCTTTTTTAACAAAACTACCTGCAAACTCTGTTTCTTCGGTCATATTGCCGTATTTATCTACAAGTTGAATAAAATCTAAACCATATTTTTTACCCACATTGGCGTCATCTTCACCAAAGGCTGGGGCGATGTGTACAATGCCTGTACCATCTTCGGTGGTAACGTAATCATCTACGGTAACAAAATATCCTGTTTTTACTTTATCTTTCACATAACCAAACAATGGTTCGTACGTATGGTATTCATACGCCTTGCCTGGTTTGCTTTCTAAAATGGTATACGTTCCTTCTTCAAAAAGAGTAGGCACTAGTTTTTCAAGCATAATGTAATGGATGCCTTCAAACGATAGTTTACAATACGTTTCCGCTGGATTCATACATAGTGCAATGTTGGAAGGAAGCGTCCACGGGGTTGTTGTCCAGACTAAAAAGTAGGTGTTTTCTTCTTGTGTGCTTTTAAATTTCACAACTACGGAATTTTCTTTTAAAACTTTATAGTTATCGCCGTTTTCTAGTTCTGCTTTTGATAAAGATGTTCCGCAACGCGGGCAATATGGCACTACCTTATGTCCTTGGTAAATAAGCCCCTTTTTATGCATTTCTTTAAGCGCCCAGAAAATACTTTCAATGTAGGAATTGTCGTATGTAATGTATGGGTGTTCCATATCAACCCAATACCCAATTTTTCGGGTTAGGTCTTCCCACATGGATTTATATTCCCATACAGAACTTTTACATAGTTCAATAAATTTATCTACACCATAATTTTCAATATCTTTTTTACCGTTAAAGCCTAGGCGTTTTTCCACCTCTACTTCTACAGGCAAGCCGTGCGTATCCCACCCTGCTTTGCGAAAAATGTAGTACCCTTTCATGGCCTTAAACCTAGGAATAACATCTTTCATGGCGCGAGTTAACACGTGCCCAATATGAGGTTTACCATTCGCCGTTGGCGGACCATCGTGCAAGACGAAACTTTTGCCTGTTTCTTTGTTTTGTTCTAATGCTTTTTTAACAATATGGTTTTCGTCCCAAAATTTAAGAACATTTTCTTCATTTTTTAAGAAATCTAATTTACCATCTACTTTGTTATACATAATTTTCTCCTTTGATTGGCAAATGGAAAACGCAAGAAATAAAAAAACCTAGTGCAAGCCACAAGAACCGCACTAGGCAAATTACCACTTGTAAACTTATGTTATGGGCCAGCACCCATACCTTCTATTACGGGAAGACCCGATACCCCTTACTGCTATTTCTGGGGTACAACTCCGAAAGTGATACCTTTATATGTTTGCTACCGTTTTACACCAGCCAACGGCTCTCTGCGCGCTAGAATATAAAGTGTTGTCTTTCATCTGCGTTTTTCTATTTGTATACACATTATAAAATACAGTTTACAAAAAGTCAATAAAAAACATTGCCTATTAACGCAATGTTTTTTATATACTTATTTTGAGTTTGACAACTTTTGATACGGTTCAGTTAATGCTAAAGACTCTTCCGGACAAATAAGTTGTTGATGATGACGCGTTCGATAGGCTTCCCACTTTTTGTGAATTCGATAAAAAATAGCATAAAATCTTGCATTTGGAACAAGTTCAAGATCTTGCACCTGCTTATTGTTTATAATCATAAAAAACTTATAAGCAAAGTTATCATCGATAGAATCAAAAGTAAGTACATTCTTTTCTATTAAATTACATAAACTCCGTATCCAACCAAAATAACTTAATATATCTTTTTTTGTTTGTTTGTTAGAGAAATCAACTTTTTCTCCATCGTATTTCGCATCTAATAAAGCTAACATTCGTTTGTTTTGTTCTGATTCATAAAAACTATTATGAAACTCTACAATAAACGATGCGTTGTTGATTTCTTTGTCTTTTTTAAACTGAATATACAATGCAACCGCACCAATAACGGCTGTAATTGTGGTTACAATAGACGAAATACGTGAATCTTCTTTTGTAAAAATTAAAGACGCTATTAACCCTATAATAATTAATGCCGTGCTAATGTAAACAACAATATTTTTACCTTTTTGCATAAAACACCTCTTACGCAATATAGCATACAGGTTAAAAAAAAGCAAACGTTTTGAAACTATTTACATAATGCCCGTGTGCCCATTTTTATATTTTATAATAGCACATGTAATTGCTACCATTTCTACAAAATCGAGTAACGCACTTGCATATGTTGCCACAAACACATTATATAGCCCCATACATACATTAGGAAATAACATAACATACCTTGTTACTTTTATATTTTTTATGTAAAACGCTATGGTACATAAAATATAGCATAGTGGTGGCATAAAATCATACCATGCTTCAAACAATACAATACCTAAAACAAAATATAAAACAACAAACAAGATGGCAAGTAAAAGCGGTATGGTTTTTTCGTGTTTTTCATACAGATAAAAGATAAACGCACGAAATATAGCAATAAACGCTAAAACACAACCCATATATACACTTTGCGCTAAAAATGCAAAAGCATAAAAAATGTTGGCAATGGTTTGTAATATTAAAAACTCGTGTTTTTTTTGTGTAAAGTAAGAAATACTAACAAGCACTAAAGCCACTACCCCAAGTACTTGCGAAAGAATAAAGCCTACTGTCATATACGCCTCCCATGGTATTGTATTCTGGAACCGTATAGTTTGACATAAAAAAAGAAGGCTAACGCCTTCTTACAAATATCTTCTTAACATACTAAGCACACACAATGGAAACGCATGTTTACGCAACACGCCTTTTTATGGATTTAACCTGTTAGGGCCCCTAAAAATAAACTCTGCTTCTTTTAAAGAAGACAAACCCAAAAGCAACATGGTTAAGCGGTCTAACCCTAAGCCAAAACCACCATGTGGTGGGCAACCATATTTAAAGAACTCTAAATAAAATTCTACGTCCTTTTTTAAGCCTTTTTCTTCGGCTTGTTGTTTTAAAATTTCGTATCTGTGTTCACGTTGTGCACCTGTGGTAATTTCTACCCCGCGCCAAATTAAATCGTACCCTTGTGGCACGCCATTTTTACGCATGTGGTAAAAGGCACGTTTTTCTGCAGGGTAGTCGGTTACAAATAAAAACTCACTGCCAAATTTTTCTTGTGCGAGTTTAAAGCAAAGTTTTTCTGCCTCGGTAGTTAAATCGTTTTGTTCTGCTTCTGGAATAAAATATCCATAAAGTTCTTTTAAAGAAGCATATACATCGGAAAGTTTCATGCGTGGAAATGGTTTTGTAGGTACAATAACTTCCGTGCCAAACACTTCTTTTATTTTTTCACCATAGGCTTCTTTTACTTTTTTAAGAGCAAAAATAAGCAAATCTTCTTCTAAGCTCATAACATCTTCCACGGAAGATATGTAACTAAATTCTAAATCAAAACCTGAAAATTCGGTTGAGTGCCTGTTGGTAAAACTTTGTTCTGCACGGAAAACGGGACCCGATTCATAAATACGTTCAAACCCACTTGCCATAGCCATTTGTTTGTAAAATTGTGGGCTTTGCGCTAAATAGGCCTTGGTATCAAAATATTTAACTTCAAACACTTCCGAACCGCTTTCGCTTGCTGCCCCAATAAGTTTTGGTGTATGTATTTCAATAAAGTTGTTTTGATTTAAAAACTCACGCATAGCATTGGTAAACACACTTTGCACTTTGAAAATAAGCGTATTTTTTTCGGAACGCAAATCTATCCAACGATAATTTAGTTTTTGGTCAATATGACTATTTGCATCAATTGGCAAAGCTTCAGCAATGCTTTCTATGCAAATAGATTCTGGAATAAATTCTTTACCGCCATTTTTTACATATTCATTTTGTTGCAAAACGCCTTCAAACGTAACAAATGAGCCTGTAACTGCTTTCACAGCTTCTTGCGCAAGCTTAGGTTGCTTTTCTTTTTCAATAGAAACTTGTACATTGCCAGTAATATCTTTTAGCACAATAAATACCATATAGCGGGTATCACGCAATTTTTCCACACAACCGCTAATGGTGCTTTTTTTATTAAATTCTAGTTCTTGTATATATGTTCTTTCCATAAAAACTCCTATGTGTATAGTTATACCAAGGCGCATATAAAAAGTCAATAAAAAAATAAGTACGAAGTACGATAAGCACCGAAATAACGTATATTTTTCATAAAAAAAGCTGAGTGTTTACTCAGCCTTTTTTGTAAGTTTATTTACTTTTTTTAGATTTTTTTACACTGCAAGCGCTAATAGCAACAGAGGTTCCTATAATACCTAATAAAGAAACCACAATAGCACCTAAGCTAGGCAAATAGGTTGTTGAAACAACGCTACCACTCGAAGACAACATGATGCCGCCAATTAGCATGGTTACAATAGATAGAATAGCAACAATTAAGCTGGCTACCGCTACCCATTTGGTAATTTGAATAAAAATTTTATTATCTACAAAAATAGAAACAATTAATGCTACCGCTACCAAACTTAATAATACAAATAAAATAATGTAAAAAACTTTACTTGCGTTCCAGCCAGCCAGATCTTCGCTACCTACTTCGTTGCCACTTTTAATAAAATCTAACCATTCTTGCCATGAACCGGTAGTAGAACTTGTAGTGTCGACAGCTGATGATGATAAAGTAAAAACATAAAATGGCAGAGCCAACCCTACGAAAGCCAATAAAGAAAGTACAGCGCCCACAATTTTTTTCACTAAACCGTTCGATTTCATAAACTTACCTCCTTATATATTTGTATATAGTATACGAAAAATGCTGGTTAGGTGTCAAACATAAGCAATTAAAAACAATATTTTTTATTATCTGTTTATGCACTTTATTACATAAAAAAGCGCTAATAGCGCTTTTTTATGTTTAATTTTGACCTTTATCAATAAATAATTTTAACACCCTAATGGTTTCTACTAACCTTGCGCGTACGCGAGCATCTCCTAAAACTTGTTGTATTTCATACAAGTCTGGGGTTTGCCTACTTCCTGTTAGCGCCACACGAACCATGGTACTTACGTTGGTTATATGCCCTTTAAATGCGCTTGGGTTTTCTTTATATTCTTTCATTTCACCTGCAAAGCCATTGGCGCGTGCTACTTTTTTCATGTTGTCAAACCAAGCTTGTTTGTCCATATTGTGGTCGTATTCAAACAAATATTCTTCCAGCACCGCTTTGGTATCTTTTAAAGAAATGTTTTCTTCAAAATCTAAATGCCTATCTTTTACATAATATAGTAAATCGAACATATACGCGCAATTGGCTTTTACTTCACTCCACATAGTAATATCTTTACGTGGGCGAGGTTTACCATCTCGGTCCATAGCAAACACTTGTTTTGCGTACTCTTCTTTTTCTTCTAGAAGTCTTGCAAATGGCGTATCGTATGTTTGCGCCCATGCTAAAACGCGTTCGTACATTTCTTCTGAGTTCATGCGAGAAATGATGTTTTTAGATACGTCGTCTAATTTTTTTATATCAAACATTGCACCCGATTTGCTCATATTACTTGGGTCAAATGGATACTCTGTATACGGAAGCGTTGGGTTTGCCCTGCGCCAAGGTTCAAATTTAGAGTTAGCAATATTCAATAAATATTCAACAACAGCTTCGCTTGGGTAGCCTTTTTCAATAAAATATTGAACGTTGGCCCAAGGGTCTAGACGTTTAGAAATTTTTCGAACATTTCCTGTTTGTTCATCTTTTGTTAACAAAAGTGCTGTGTGCATATATTTAGGAATAGGCAACCCCAAATATTCAAACATTTGGTAATGCAATGGCACACTTGAAAGCCATTCTTCTCCACGACAAACTACAGTTGTGTGCATAAGTGTATCATCTACCACGTGCGCTAAGTGGTATAATGCTAGCCCATCGCTTTTTACCAAAATATAATCGACATAGTTTTTAGGGAAAGAAATTTTTCCACGTAATAAATCAGAATGAATCATGCGTTCGTGCCCGTCGCCATTGGCTTTTATACGTATGGTATAAGGTTTGCCTGCATCTATGTTTGCCTTTACTTGCTCGTACGTTAAATTACGGCATTTTGCCCATTGCCCATAATACCCTGTTGGAACTTTTAAGCGTTTTTGTTCTTCATCGCGTAAAGTTTCACTAGCCTCATCACAAAAACAAGGATATGCTAACCCTTTAGCAATAAGTTCTTTTGCAAAAGCTTGATATATTTCTTTACGCTTACTTTGAACGTATGGTCCATAAATGCCTTTTTCCGGTTTATGGAACCCGTAAAAACCTTCGTCAATAGGCATAAAATGCTGTACAACCTCTGGCATAGCCGAAGCAGCCCCAGCTACTTCACGTTTACTATCTGTATCTTCTAATCTAAAATAAAAAATACCGTTATTTTTTTGACTAACCGCACGATTTGCAATAACCTGAAACAACTGACCAATATGGATATACCCCGTTGGGCTAGGCGCTAAACGCGTAACTTCTGCATTAGGGTTTAAGTTGCGTGGTGGATATTGTTTTACATAATCTTCCACAGTTTTTGTAATGTTTGGATATAATAATTCTGCAATTTTTTGTGCGTCTGTCATAATACACTCCTTTGTTTGTTTAGTATACACAACTCTCTTTTTTTTTGCAATAGAAAAAGCGCGTTTCCGCGCTCTCTTTTAATAATTTGTTGGAATTTGATACACGTATTGCGTAGTGTATTCTATAACCACTTCTTTAGCTTGCACTGCGGTAGAATCTTTAACAAGCAATGTAATTTTATCGTTCACTTGTGCTGATTGAAAAATGATGTTGCAATACAATGCTAGCGTGGATGCATCGACCTCGGTTTCTTCTGCAACGTTTAAATAATATATTGTTTCATAAACGCCTTCTTCGCTTGGCCTTTCCAAAGTAATTTGCTCTATGGTTTGCCTTGCGCTTACCAAACCCGCCGCATCGCTTGTTTCGTCTACGGAAGAAATCATAACCGAATGACCAAAAACACTATACCCAACCGTTACGCCAGCATTTGTTCTACCTGTCACATATCCCATACCACCATAGGTTGCATAACTTTGCTCAATTTCTTGTACCACATCGTACACGGTGCTACAAGGAATGGCAAAACAAATACCTTCCACTACATTCACACTTGTAGAACCGCCCGAAGTAACAATACTAGAAGCCACTTTAGAATTTACAATACCTATAATATCGCCATCGGCATTAAACAACGGACCACCTGAGTTGCCCGAGTTAATGTTCATATTTACTGAAATAAGTTCTTGCTGTACGCCACTTTCGGAAACCACAGAGCGAACAGATGTATTACTAATATAGCCATTTGAAAATGTGTGCGTAAGGGTACCTAACGGGTTACCAATGGTAAAAACATTTTCCGCCAAATTATATTCGTAACTAGATTTTAAAGTAGAAACTTCTATACCGTTTACTTCCCGAATACGCAAAACAGCAATATCGCTTTGTTTATCTGTGCCAATAAGCGTAGCTGAAATTTGCGTTTGCGGAGCATCGGCCGTTGTTACATAAAAGGTGTTGCAATCTTCGATGACGTGATGGTTTGTAATAATGTACATATACCCACCACTTTGTTTATAACACACACCGCTTCCCGCGCTTGTACCGGCAGTAGAAGAAGCAAATACCGAAACCACCGATGTATTGGCGTGGTCGATCACATCTCGTGAAAAATTGGATAATATAACATAAGGTTGATTTTCTATTTTTTCCGTAGCAAGCCAACCATTATACCCCCAAATAGCACACCCAACCATAAGTATAAGCATAAACAAAACACCTAGCGATTGCCACATGGTTTTTGCATTTTGCGTATTCTCTTTAACGTTGTTTAGGGTTTTACCTGTGTAATACGTTGTTTTTGCTTCCATGGGGTACACAGGCATATATGCGGTGTTTTCATTTTGTGGTTGTTCACTGCTTTCATTATTTTTGTAACTCTCGTTTTCGAAATCTTCTATCATTCTTACTCCTTTACAAATGTATAGGTAATTACACCTGCCTCTGTTTCAAACGTAAATGAAAGCTTTTCTCCGCTATTCATCTCTTTCATATACAGCATGGCACTTTCTAATGTTTTGCAAGGCCCTGCTTCTAAAAACCTTGCATACAACAGTGTTTCTGGCAAACGAGCAGAATGGATAGCAACAACATAATACCCGTATTGCCAACCTAAATAATATTCAATATTGCTAGCATCTACTTTTAACATAGTTATATTTAACGGCTTTAAAAGAACGGTTTCGCCAATAACTTGTACTTCATCATTTACACTTTCGTTTGGCTTGTCTACTGAATCATCTTCTTGTGGCGTAGATTCCGCTTCTGCGTCTTCATTTGCAGGTTCTTCCTCGGTTTGCGCATTGTCGCTTTCGGCAGAATCGGTGGATCCATTGTTTTCTTGTAACGCACTTTCTTCAAGCAAACTTTTTGTTTGCGGTAATGCATATGTTTTAACTATAAAGAAACAACTGCAAACTACACTTGTAACGATTAAAATACATGATAAAATAATACTACTTTTTCTAAGACGCCTCCTTCGCCTTAGAAAAACTCCGTCTTCTGTATGGTTCATCTTTTGTATACGCTTCCTTATTCGCTTTGTTCGTCTAAATAGGTTGCTTGCATATCGGAAATATGTAACCAAAACGCAAGCGGAAATTTTGAAAAGGCCTCGGACATGGTTTGCATACCCATACCTTTACACCTGTCGTCAAATGCGCCCATGTGCCAATTGATTGCCATGGCTTCTTCTCTTGTTAGTCGCATAAAGCCATTGACAATGTACACAGATTTTTCGCCATGACCATAGGGCAATGTATCTTCTATTTTATAGTATGGAACCTGTTGCCAAACCCCATCAATTTTTTGGTTTTTATAATCAATAGTATAAAAATTTACTTTACAAACATCATGCAACAGCGCAACGATAGCAATTGTTTCTAAACTATATGGTACATTTTTTCCATATTCGTTTTGTAAGTTTTTTAACAACCGCTCGTACACGTGTAAACTGTGCAAACACAACCCGCCTTCTACAGATAAATGCCTACGGTTACTAGCAGGCGCTGTAAAAAAGTCTGACTTTTGCAAGTATTGTAATAAATCTTGTGCGCCATCTCTTTGAATTTGGGCAAACACAGACATAAACTTTTCTTGTGCTGGTTCCATAAAAATTCCTCTTGTATAAGCATAACAAAAACACAAAAAATTGTAAATAAAAAAAGACGCAATCTTGCGCCTTTTCTTTTATTATGCAAAAATAGTTAGGTCGCGTTTTACAATCATAGTTACAATGTCTGCAACCCAGAAAAATACAGTAAATGGCGGAATAAATTGCAAAATACCCGCAATGATATGACCTCTTAAAATACGTTCAATACCACCACAAATCCAGCTGGTTACAGGAATAATGGCTAAAACCAAAGAAATAACCCAATCTAAACCAAAATACCCTTTACGTTTTGACATACTGTTTCCCCCTTTTTTCTTTTAGTATACCGCAATTGAAACAAAATTTAAAACAATTTTACGGCTTCTTTGGTAATATATGTCCTCTTTTTACACTTTATAACAAAAATTGCAAGAAAAAAAACCGCCAATAGGCGGAATTTTTTAGTCGTTTTTATAAGGCAATAAAGCCATAACACGCGCTCTTTTGATTGCGTTTGTTAATTCTCTTTGGTGTTTTGCGCAAACGCCCGTTGTTCTTCTTGGAACAATTTTGCCTTTTTCTGTCATAAATCTGCGTAGTTTTACAACATCTTTATAATCAATTTCTTCTACTTTTTCGTTGCAAAATACACAAACTTTTTTGTTTTGTTTTTTCACACGTTTAGGATTTTTATCATCGTAAACTGCAACGTTTTTATTTTGTTTGTTCATTTTTCTCTCCTTCTCTTATTAAAATGGAAGTTCTCCATCATCAATAGGTTGGAACGCAGAAACGGTTTCATTTTTTACGCCTTTTTCTTCCATGGTTTCACCATCGGTAGCGCGAGCACCAATAAATTCTACTTCGTCTGCCACAATTTCTGTAACATAACGTTTTGTTCCGTCTGCCGCATCGTAGTTACGTGTTTGAATAGACCCCGAAACAGCCGCCTTGCTACCTTTTTTTAAATATTTATGGCAATTTTCAGCTTGGCCACGCCAAACCGTAATTGGTAAAAAGTCTGCCGTACGTTCACCATCTTGATTTGAAAACCTTCTTTGTACAGCCAAGGTAAATCTGCAAACAGAAATACCGCTGGTTGTGGTTGTTAATTCTGGATCTTTCGTTAAATTTCCAATTAAAAATACTTTGTTCATAGTTTCACTTCCTATTTATTTTTTGCTATGCACATATGACGAACCACACCATCAAGTATGTTCATTTGCGCGTTAAGCACGTTTGGAACATCTTCGCTTGCTTCAAAATTTACAAGAACATAGTAACCTTCGTTTTTGTAGTTAATAGGATAAGCAAATTTTTTCATACCCCATTTATCAAGCGTTAAAATGTTACCGTTTTTAGATTCTATTATCTTTTTAACTTTATCAACTACAACTTCTTTAGCTTCGTCGGTTAAGTCTTTATCGATAATATATAACATTTCATACTTCATAATTGTACCTCCTTTTGGACTAATTCGGCAATACACGACGTATATTGCAAGGAATTCGTGCTTATACTATACCATACTCATTTTTTATTTGCAAGCATTTCGCAAAAATTTCGATACGTATATCAACTCTTTTGCATTGACTTTTTTAGAATATATATATTATAATAAATTATAGTTTAGGTACATTGTAATATTATGATAGAATTTTAAGTGAGGAAAATATGGCGAAAACAAAAACCAAAACCAAACAAATTACTCTTGCCGACGTGTTGCCTGAAAACACCACTTCTACGCAAGTGCATGTTGAAGAACAACCGACAAAAGAAATAGAAAATAAAGAAACCTCTTTTGTAAAACAGCCAGAACGTAAAGGCAACAAAAAAACAGAAAAATTTGCAACCAGCAAACCAAAGAACAAAACAAATAATAAAGAAATTACGCAAAAAAAAGAAATTGCTTCTACTACAAAACCAGCAAAAAATGATGAAATAGAAGCAAACAAAAAACGTAAAAATAACAAGCAGGAAGAAATGAAACCTTCTCGCGTACGCAGAATACGTGCTGATTATACACAAGGTTTAACCACCGAGCAAGCGGAAGACCGTAAAGCAAAAGGGCACTCGAACTACACCCCTAACACAAACGTTAAAACGTACAAAAGTATATTTTTCGAAAACATTGTAACGTTTTTTAATATCATTTGCTTTATTATTGCCGTTTCCTTAATTTGTGTAGGAAAAATTAAAGAAACACTTTTTATGGTAATTATTTTAGCCAATGTAAGTATTGGTATTTTTCAAGAAATACGCGCAAAGAAAACCATAGAAAAACTTAGTTTATTAACCGCACCAACGGTAGATGTTATTCGCGATGGACACACTCGCCAAGTTTCTACCAGTGAAATTGTGTTAGACGATATTATTAAACTTACCGTAGGCAAACAATTACCAGCAGACTGCACCGTAATTGAAGGCTCGGTAGAAGTAAACGAAAGTTTGCTAACTGGCGAAAGCTTACCTATTAAAAAGAACGTAGGCGACACACTTCTTTCTGGCAGTTTTATTGTTAGCGGAGAATGTTATGCTCGCGTAGAAAAAGTTGCAAAAAACTGCTATATAGAACAACTTGCTAGCAAAGCAAAAAAATATAAACGACCTAAAAGCGAATTATTTATTTCTTTAAATAAAATTATTAAAGTTATTGGCTTTATTATTATTCCTATTGGCATTAGCATGTACGTAAAAAATTACGTAGCCACCAACCACAACATAACCGAAACCATTTCCATGACAGCTGGCTCTATTATTGGTATGATACCCGCAGGTATGTTTCTATTATGTTCTGTAACCCTTGCCGTTTCGGTAATTAAACTTGCGCGCAAACAAGCGCTTGTACAAGATTTGTATTGCGTAGAAATGCTTGCCCGCGTGAATGTATTGTGTTTAGACAAAACCGGTACCATTACCGATGGAACCATGAAAGTATACAACTGTTTAGAAGTGAATAACACATCTGATTATACACTAAAACGTATTGTAGGTTCTATGCTTTCAGCTTTAAAAGACAATAACCAAACAAGCCAAGCGCTTATCAATTATTTTGGTTATAGCAAAGAATTACACGCAAAAGAAATTTTACCGTTTTCTTCATCTCGTAAACTTTCGGCAGTTACATTTGAAGAAGGCGGAACATACATTTTAGGTGCTCCGGAATTTGTTATGCCACAAGGCATGGAACCTTCTCTAGCAAAAAAGATTGAGCAATATGCAAAAGATGGTTACCGCGTATTACTTCTTGCACATTCCAAAGAAGAAATAACGGGCGAAAAAGTGCCTAAAAACAAAACAGCCGTTGCCGTACTTGTTTTAGAAGATAGAATACGTGATGACGCTGTTGAAACCATTAAATGGTTTAAAGAAAACAATGTACAAGTAAAAATTATTTCAGGTGATAACCCTCTTACGGTTGCAGAAATTGCCAAACGTGTAGGCGTTGCCAACACCGATAAGTTTATTAACTTAGAAGGGTTAAACGAAAAACAAGTCATTGCTGCAGCAAACACTTATACCGTTTTCGGTAGGGTGACACCAGAACAAAAAGCTATTTTAATTAAAGCGATTAAATCTGCAGGTAACACCGTTGCTATGACAGGTGATGGCGTAAACGACATTCTTGCCATGAAAGAAAGTGATTGCGCAATTGCCATGGCATCAGGTAGCGAGGCTGTGCGTAGCGTGGCACATATGGTATTATTAAATTCTCAATTTAAAAGTATGCCAGATACCGTGCGCGAAGGGCGCAGAGTTATTAATAACGTTCAAAGCGCATCTTCTTTGTTCTTTATGAAAACTATTTTCAGTATTGTATTCTCTATTTTTATACTTGCAGTTCCTGGTCAAACATATCCATTTAATACCATGCGCTTGATGCTACTTGAATATTTTGTTATTGGTATTCCTTCCTTCTTCTTAGCGTTTAGAGCCAATGAAAAGCAAGTTAGCGGAAAATTTATTTTTAACCTTATTAAAAACGCTTTACCAGCGGGGTTAACTTTACTACTAAACGTTGGAGCCGTGTATGTATTCTGTTACGCAACAGGCACCACAGACACCGATATGATTGGGTCTATGGCAACACTCATTTTAACATATACCGGCTTAGCTATGTTGTTTAGATTATGTAAACCATATAACGTACTCACCACCATTTTGTTTACCGCTATGGCAGTTACCATTACCATGTGTGTGATATTTGCAAGCACGTTCTTTACACTTGTACCAATTGGTTTAACGAATGCATTATTTATTATTATTTTAACCCTTATAGCGCCAACAATTATTGACCTTTTATACAAACTTATAGATACCATTAAAATGGAAAAATAACTTAAAAAACACCACAATTTGTGGTGTTTTTTTAATTGGTGGAACGAATCGTTACGTTAATTTTTACTTCTACGTTGTTCAAAAAATGTGTAAAGGAATTTTGCTTAATATAGGCTTCCCACTCTTTAGGGTGGTATGCGTAAAATTTATTTGCCATTTGAAAAATATCCGCATCGTACGCTTTGCCTTCTTCTAATGCTTTTTCAATACGCATTTTAATTTCGTTTTGAATAACATTTGTTAAATTATTTGTAATATAACTTACAAAGCTTAAATAACTCTCTTGGAATACTTTTTCGGTAGAAATTTCCTTAACCAAAACTTTATCCATAGAAATATTCATTTCAAACACGGGCTTACCGTTAGAAAAATATGCTCTTGTGCTATATTTTTTCTCTCTTACAAATATAGATACATCGCCTGTTTCTCCATTTTCACCTTCTACATCTTGCAAATACAAAACGCCTTCATATGTTTTTTCATTGGCAAGCAATACCCCCATAATAGCATTCACATCTTCTATTTTCCCCACAACCGTACCATTTTTAACAATACCAATAGGGTTAAAATACATAATTTCCTCATTTTTTTCATCGGCTTGCGATGACGTACCACTACTTGCACCACCTTCTCCGCCACTGCTTTCGCCACCACCTGTTTGCCCAGAAGACGCACTATTTGTTTTATCTTCAAACATAATATAAGAAATTAACGTGCTTTGTGACGGGTTAAAGTATTCGTTGTATACATCGCGAATGGGCGTAGCTATGCCGTTTAAAGCGCTTTGTTTATAAATAAATGCCTTTTGCAAACCAAATGCAATATCTAATTCTAACTTTTCGGTTTTTTGAATGCTTTCCTTTGCTTCGCCATCACAAAGCAATAACATAACCGCGGAGTTTATGGTAATATCTCTATACAAATAATCTAGTTCTAATAGTAAGTTTTCTTGTGCAACGCTTTCACCTATCATAATAAAATTTAATTGAGAAAACCCCACAGTTTTACCTACTTTGTATCCAATTTTTTGCATGGCTGTGGCAAGGGTTGGACCTTCTGCTTCTACAAAGCCTACCTTCGCGCCTTCTCCGCCACCTACACTTCCCGCTTGCGGGCGAATAACTTGGGCAGTAACATAAAACGAATCTTCTTTTTTATCTATGGCCACGCCCGTAACAAGAATGCGCATGTTTAAAACAGCTTGCGTGGTTAACGCCTGTGGGAATACGGCAACGGCGCAAATAACAATAAAAACCCATGTATGTTTACGTAAAAAAGCAATCATATTTTTCTCCTTTGTTTTCGCACGTTATAGTAAATAGCCATGCATATAAGTATAGGCACAACATATACCGTAAATAGCACAATGTACTTTAACCATGTAGATACCATAATAAAAAAGTTTTCTATTTTGTTAAATACAAAAATATCTAATGCCCACACCCCTAGCACCAATATATATGTTACTAAAAAACCATATTTAGAAGCTTGTAATCCTAAACAATTACGCATACACTCGACCGCAAAATACATGTAGCACGCGGCGGCTAATACTGTAGAAAAGGTACTCAATAGCACCAAAAACCAATCCATTCGGCCAATATCTAAACCAAGTAAAGAAAATTGCGTTATGCTTGATAAGGCATGAATTTGAAGTCCCGCGACATTTTGATACAAACTATAAAACACAACATACATAAAACTAAATAATAAGCCCATGCATAACGTGAGTAAAACAAGTGGCTTTTTTAAATTGCGGTCTTCTTTTTTTATTTTCCCTGCCATAGCAATTAAAAGCAAGTATTCCGAAAACCACAAAGCCGTTTCTTTAACGCTTGTAGATAAAAAAGATGCGTTTTGATAAAAAAACGGTAAAATATTTTCAAACTCTGTGGTAAATGCGCCAAGCGCCAGAGCGCCTATAAACCCCAACATAATGAATCGATAAAATATTTCATTGGTGCGAGCAATGGTAGATAATCCTTTTTGCACCATAAAAATAACCACTAAACCTAAAAGCAAACTAAAAAATTCCCACGAAAGCCTATCAAATAGTACATTGCCAAAAAACTCGTGCGATGCTTTAAACGATAAATTACATTTAAAAAAGAAAAATATAGTGAGAAGCAGCATAATTCCTTTAGCTATAACTGTGCCTAAACTTTCTTTTAAAGCCTCGTACAACGATGTATCTTGGCACCATTTCACTATATTGCATGCAAGCATAACAAACACCATATCCATCAGCATAAATAGTAAAAACACCAACCAACCATCTTGCTTGGCAAAATAAGATATGTAGGAAGGGAGTCGCTGTATTTTTGTAGACAACATGCAAATAAGCAAAAATACAACGACTTGTTTTTTACTAAGTAAATTATTCATGTTTCATCCTTACTTTATTTTTATTAGGAATACTCTGCGGACGCGTAGTCATATTTTGTAAATTAACTTTAATAATGGCGTCTTTTTTATCTGTTTCAATGCTTGGCGCGTATGGAGCTAAATAAGGCGTGCCAAAGCTATCCATAGACGCTAAATACGCCACAATAAAAATACCGCCAACCATAATGCCGTAAAACCCTATAACGCCACCTATAACGGTAAATAAAGTACGCAATACACTACTAGGCCCTATTTGATTTGGTACAGTATAAAGTGTAATACCACTAATAGCTACAATCATAACCGCCGGCGGAGAAATAATACCTGCCTGCACAGCGGTATCGCCCAAAACCAAAGCCCCAATAATGCTAAGCGCCATACCTAAATGCTTAGGCATACGCAAGCTTGCTTCACTTAAAATTTCAAATAAAAATAAAACAAATAAAATTTCTAAAAGTGGCGGAAAGCTAAGACCTTCTATACTACTGAGTAATGAGATTAAAAAATTGATAGGTAAAATTCTGTAATGGTAACTCTGCACCGCTACATAAAGCCCTGGCAACAAAATGGCCAATATAATACCCACCAAACGTATAATACGAATCATGCTAGCACGCACAGGGTGCATATAATAATCGTCGGCACTTTGTAAATCTTCCAATAAAAAATAAGGTACGGTAATAACAAGTGGTGAGCCATCTACTAAAATGCCTACACGACCCTCTAGAACACGTGCCGTAAGTACATCGGGTTTTTCTGTATCGCCCGTACGCTGAAACACTTGCCCGCCATTTTTACTTAAAAGTGCTTGAATGTAAAACGAATCTAAAACCCCATCAATATCCACTTTGTTTAATTGTTCTTCCACATGTGTAACTACATGTTCACTGGCCACATTTTTTAAATAAATCAATACAATGGTTGTTTTCGTTTCGCGACCCAGTTGCAGTTGTTTTGTTACCAAATTTTCCGTTTTTAAGCGTCTACGAATCATGGCAATATTGGTGCCAATGTCTTCAATAAAGCCTTCTCGAGGGCCTTTTAATACTGACGCTGTGGGTGGCTCGGTTATGGAACGTTTATCAAATTTGGGAGCAACTAAACTTAAAAATGTGTCTTCTCCTTCCACAACTAAAACAGCCGAACCTTTGGTTATCTCTTCTACCGCTTCTGCTTTTGTTTGTAAAATTTTCGTCGTAGAATTGTTTAAAATAGCACTTTGCAATGCAGAAATGGTTACTTTATGCCCTACAAACGTATGGTGCAAAGGCATGAGTACGTTATCATTTAACTTTTCAATATCTACCAGCGTATAAAAATAAAACAATTGCGCTTTTTGTTTGCCAAAAGAAACAGGCATGGCAATGAAATCATAACATTGCTCAAATTTTTTTGTAAAATATGAAAAAATATTTGTTTTTGGCATATTACAACTATTGCCCAACGCACAAATTTTAAACAAAAAAAAGAAATAGGCAATCTATTTCCTTTCTTTAAACCAATTCCATGTTTGTTGTAAGCCTTGTGAAAACGTTGTTTGGGGTTTCCAACCAAGCGCTTGTATTCTTTTAGCACAAACTGCGTATCGCGCATCGTTTTGCTTCCAGTCTTCCACATAGGCTACAGCATAAGGCTTTTGTGCTACGCTTGCCAACATATGCAATACATCTTGCACACTATAAAAATCTTCCGTACCTATGTTGTATATACCGTATATTTTATGTTTTAACAAGCACATAAACGCTTGTATAGCGTCGTCAATATACACCCATTGCCTTATGGCGGTACCTTTGCCTATAATCATTTGTGGCAGACCCAACAATAATCGTTTTATATTTCCGGCAATAAGTTTTTCGGCATGTTGCCTTGGACCATACGTATTACAGCAACGTGTAATAAAAACACTATATCCTTTACGCAACAATTTTTGTACTCGTTTTTCTGCTTTAGCCTTGGTTTTTGCGTACGGGTTACGCGGGTGTAGTTTTGTATTTTCTTGTGCTGTGCCTTTTAAAATTTCGCCATATACTTCATCGGTAGAAGCATGCAACAACTTACAAGCAGGATTCACATGCGCCACAATATGTTTATATAACGTTATGATATTTTGTGTACCTTTTACATTTGTTTTGTAAAATACATGTTTGTTTTTAAAACTTCTTCCCACCGCACTTTCTGCTGCGAAATGTGCAACACAATCAAACGGAATTCTCTCTAATTGCTGTCTTACCTTTTTATTACAAATATCCTCTTTTATAAGCGTACAATTTTCTGACAATTTACGCATGGTGGCTGCATAGGTCATTTTATCCCAAATGTATATGCGCGCACGCGGAAAATGTTGTAAACACGCGTCTACAAAATGACTTCCTATAAACCCCATACCGCCAGTAATTAGAATATAATCCATTTTTTCTTTGATTATGAATACCCTACCAATTTTTTAAAAATTAAGCAAGCATTTATATACAAATAAAAAAACAAGGCTACTGCCTTGTACATACTCTCATGGAGCGGGTAGCGGGAATCGAACCCGCAAGTTATGCTTGGGAAGCACATATTTTGCCATTAAATTATACCCGCACGTGGTCAAGGTGAAGGGATTCGAACCCCCGACCTTTTGGTCCCGAACCAAACGCGCTACCAAACTGCGCTACACCTTGTAGCGAACTAAAAATAGTATACAACGTGTGTAAAGTTTTATCAAGTAATTTACGCCGTTTTAAACTTTCTAATACGAATGCATTTACTTGGCTTAATTACTGTTTTTATACAAAAAACTTTACAGAACTTGTAAAAAAAATAAGTCATTGATAAAAAAAGAGCAAAGCTTTTTTACTTTGCACTTTTTGGCGGAGAAAGAGGGATTTGAACCCTCGCTACGGTTGCCCGTACTACCTCCTTAGCAGGGAGGCCCCTTCAACCACTTGGGTATTTCTCCAAACGTGTTTTGATTATACCATACATTTGTTTGAAAAAAAAGTGTTTTTTTCATTTTTTTTCAAAATCTTTGTCTTTTCAAATGTAAAATGCATATTCAATAAATATACTTATAAAAAGTATACTTATGAATAAAAATAGAAGTTATGAAAAATAATTGAATAAACCCCATAGCTTTGTTATAATAAACGTAGCTAAGTAAACACTGAATATAGGAGAAGTTTTATGAATGCAACCATTTTAGCAACGTCAGTTACTGTAGTTTGCTCTATTATTCTATTTTTAGGTATAACTATTGGCGTGATTCGTGGTGTAAAACGAAGCGCCGTTCGACTTGTATTTGCTGTTTTAAGCGCCATTGTAGCTTTTTTTGTAGCGCCAGCATTATCGCAAGCCGTTTTAAAATTAGATATTTCTTTTGCCAACATTAACATTGGTGGGCATACCGTTTACTCTGTACAAGATTTAATTACGCAATCATTGCTACAAGTTCCTTATTTAAATGACCTTGCGGCATCTAGCCCAACGTTTAATCAAATGCTGGTGCAAATACCAACCATGCTTGTAAACGTTGCATCGTTTGTTGTATTATATTTTGCCGTTAAATATGTTAGTATGATTTTTTACTGGATACTCTGGGCTATATTTTTCAAAAGGAAAAAAGACGCAAACGGAAAACCTATTCCTCAAAAAATGTACCGCTTCCCTGGCGCCATTTTAGGATTCGCTACTGCTGTTGTTACTATGATTGTCGTTTTAATTCCAACATTTGGTTTAATCAACACCGCAAGTAGCGCACTTAAGGAAATGAACATAACATCAACCACCGTACAAACCACCACATACGACACAACATATGGAACGCTTCTTTCTTCTAGCTCGGAAGCTGAAAATCCAAACAATAGCACAAACAATACAGAAGAAATTCTTTCAAGCGCTGAAGAAACCATTCAAAACTTTCAAAACTCTTTTATTGCAAAAGCATTTACTACTTTAGGTGTTGAAACACTTTCTAACAACGCATTTACTACTTTAACCACGGTTGAAATTCAAGGTGAAAAAGTAACTTTTAAAAATGAAGCTGTATGTGTAGCAAAAGTGTATAGATACATTCCCGATATTCAAAAAATAGATTTTAACGCTATTCAAGAAAAAGATTTAGAAACCTTAGACAACATTGTAGACGCTGCTTTTTCTTCCACTCTACTTTCTAAAGTTGTAGAAGAAATTGTACCAGCAATGGCAGAAAGTTGGCTAGATGAAACAAACCCTACTTTTGCAGGTATTTCTAAACCCGTAATTCAAGATGCCGATGCGCAACTACTTTTTGACGAATTACTAAAACTACTTGCCGATACCGACACTACAAACCGTGAAAGCATAAAAACAGACTTACATACATTTATAGGTTTAGTCGGCGTGTTAGGCGACGAAAACAACAACATTTTAGCCAGCATTTTACAAGGCAATACCGAAAATATACTTGACCAAATAACGGCAAACAATACAATTTCAAAACTTGTTTTAAAACTCTCCGAAAGTTTAACCTTAACAGAAATGATTCCAGACGTATTAAATTATGGGTTAAAACAAGTATATAAAGCAATGAATATTACAAACACCGAAGGGCTTCTTGTAACCGCAGACCCTACCACCATTTCTTGGGAAACGGAATCTTTGGCTATAGAAAATATTATAGTGAACATGATACAAACAATGGAAGACGTAGACGCCACGGGCATTGAAAACTTAGATGACCCAACACTGATTTCTATAGGCACAACCTTAAACAACATTGTACATTCTCAACTGTTGGGTAATATTTCTAAAAACTTAATATTAGAACTATTAACTTCTATGGAAGCCTCAGAAGAATTAAAAAATATTGTCATTGAATCAAACCTTGAAGAAATTGACTTTGCTGAATTGTTAGTTGATTTAAAACAAGCCGTTGAAGCTATTAGCGCAACCATAGATGAACTAAATGCAGCCATAAATAACGGGTTTACACAAGAAAACATTAGCAACATACTAGACGCATTGAAAGATGTTACCATTCCTGCTTCTGTACTTGATGTTGTGAAAGGCGAATTAGACAAAGCAATTGCCGATATTGAAGAATCGGTGAAAACAGAAGCAAACGCCATTGTTGCCGTTGCAGATATTATTCTTGCAAACGCGATTATAAATAGTGCAGATACCGAAGCAAGCATAAAACAAGAAACACTTGAAAATTTACAATCTACAATGACGGATGTATTAACAAATATTGTGGCTAGCCAAACCATGCAAGATGTTATGATGGGCTACGAAATAGATGTTAATCAAAATATTCAAACCATGATTTCTACAACTATAAACAACCCCGAAACAAACTTTACTACAGAGCAACAAGAAGCTATTGCACATTTCTTTAAACTAGAAATAGGTGCTTAGTTAAAACATTCAAAAAAGAAGACGACATACATCGTCTTCTTTTTTTTAAAATCATTTTTTGTTTGGTTTTAAAATAGCCCCAGATTTAAAATAGTGCGTGTATGCATTGAAAAGATCGATATTTGCTTCCTGTACTGCTTTAATTAAAATATCAATCATTTCTTTATGTTTTTTATCTTCTTTTTGTAAGAAAATTGTTTTCTCTTTCAGTACATCAGCAATATCATTTAAATATTTCGACAAAGGTGCTACCTCAGTACTTTTTGTTTGATATTTCTCATCAATTCTTTTTTCAATTTCATCTATATGTTTTACAACGTCAAAGAACACTCTCGTTATAGATAAAATTTCAATTTTTTTATCGCCAGCAACCTCTTTTATTTTGTGTAACAACTTATGCATAATATCTGCTTCTTCGTCAAAAGCTCTATTCGGTGACGTATTAGAAATTTGTTTTTGAAAGTTACCCGTCTCGAGCATCACCCCGCCACTGTCTTCCACAACCTCTTCCTTTGTTTTATCAAAAATCTCTTGTATAAAATTTTTTGATTGTAATAGAGATAAATGATTTGTATTGTCTTTTTCTTGCAAAGCAACTTCAAACAATTCGCAAAGGCCTTTCGTTATAGATATGACTTTTTCTTGAATCATTTGTTTATACTCGTCATACTGACCTAATATCTTTTCAGGAGAACGATGAAAATCTTTTATCGTATCCCAATTAACTTCTAATTCCAATTTTTGAATCATCTCTTCCACCACTTCAAAAACCAGTTTTATACCATCTACATATGCTTCTTTAGATTCAGGACTAAGTTCCTCTCGACAACATATTTGTTGAATAGATGTTATCAATTTATTTTTTTGTGTTTTTAAAACAGTATCAATTTTTTTATCAAAACAATTGGCAGTTTCGTACAATTCTGTAACCTGCTGCGCGGACGAAATATACGTATGCATCATGTTTTTCATTTGCTCTTCATATGCATATAGTTTTTGCATATCGAACTCTGACTTTGCAACAAATTGATCCATCGTTTTTGCAACACTAGCCCATTCTGCATCAAACTGAGAGAGCATTGCCGAAGAACAAACGGGTAAAAGCGAAATAAATTGCCTTGTATTCTCCTTGTTCTTTTCAAGATTCCACAAAACATCTCTAGCCTCTGCGTACCTTGTTGCTATTTGAAATCTATCTAAACAAGCCTTAGCAACGGCTATATATTGTTGCATGTCTTCAACTGCCTGCGTCATGTAAGTTAACACACCATTTTCCGCTCTTGCAATAAATTTTGTGATTTGCACATATTCTTGCGACTGTGTATCATTTGGTGCTACACCCGTTGTTTTTATACTAGAAATAAATTGTTGCAGTTTGCCGTTGGTAACATTTTCCTCATACCTTTCATCATAGGCTTTTAAATCTTCATATAAAGATTGAATAAGTTCTGCGTCGTATGCAGACCTTTTGTCAAAGTTGGCAGATTCAACCATTATAAAATTTAACCCTTCGTTAGATGCAAATTTATTTTCGACTTGCTTTGCAAAATCTTGCTCGTTTAAAAGTTTGTTTGTACGTAATGTATCTTTTACATTACGATATTCTAAAACAGTAGGTATAAATTGTTTGCAAATAAAATTTTCTAAGTTCTTTTTCGATTGTTCTAACGAAAGAACAAACGCACGCTGCTTTTGTTGTGCCGCCTCTTCTTTTTTTGATGCCAGAAGTTCGGATTCTAAACGTTTTTTTTCAACTTCTTGTGCGCTTTGTAAAGCACTAAAAGCATCTTCTAAAGCTATATTCTTTTTTAATTCGCTTGCATCTGCATTGTTTAAATTATCTTGTTTATGAATCACCTTAGAAAAAAGCTCCATCCACTGTGCATCATATGTGCTATATCTTGTAAATGGCATAGCAATATTTTTCGCATCTTCTTTTGCATGTTGATCGTAAAATTTTTGAATATTTTTTGCCAATGCATCGGCAGAAGATAAAATACGATAATATATCATAAATATTTCAGGATATTCATCTACCACTTCATTTTTATCATTAACAAAATAAAGTTTGCCGTTTTGTGTTTTCGGTACACAACCTTGCGTAACTCTCTGTCGAATCATATCTCTTACTTCTTCCGCTTTCGCCAATGCAGATTCATTCATTTTAGTAATCATGTACATCGTTTTATACAAGGTAGTTACGCATCTATCATAAATTTGTTGCACTTCTTTTAAAAAGCTTTCAACCTTTTTTAAATTTGTTTGCCGAACTTCTGCGTCTTTACTAGAATTTATCATTTTTAATTGATTACGTACAAATTCTAAGTTCCTTGCGCGAAAAATAAATTGTAAACAATAAATAAGTTTTGGGTAATAATAACTGGTTGATACCACACTTCCGTCAGCCAATCTTTTTTCATACCAAACTTTACGGCTCGATTGAAACAATTCTTTAGTAAATATTTTATATGTGTCTTCAGCCTCATTATGAAATGGAATGACGCTTTCTAAATCCGACGCAACGTCTTTTAATTGTTCTTGTTGCCAATATGCAAAATCTTGCTGATCGTTTTGTACATTTGCAGGCGCAAATACATCACCCGGAATAAAAATACCCCTGCTAATATCTACAAATCTATGTATAGGTTTTTTTTCACCAGAATGTAATAATAAAGAAGAAATATTTTCTGGCAATTCATAAATATCTTTCGATTTTGTTTTTACTTTAAACGCCGTTTCTGAGGTTGTTTGATAAAAAGCCAAATGAGAATATAGCTTTGGAATATACACTACAAACCAGTATCTTAAATGATTGGTTGTTTCTTTTCTTTGTTGCACGGCTTGTGGCGACATAAACCCACACTCCATGAGTTTTTCAATATAATCTTCTACTTCTATTTGTTCAATCGTACAATTTTTTAGTAAATTGTTTACTTTTTTAGATAAAATTTTTTTTGAGTTTGCTTTTGCCATATTCCTCACCTATACGCGTATATACATATATGTATATAGTAGCATAAAATAAAGTATGTTTCAAGACTAAATAAAAATTTTTGTACAATGTTTGTAAAAAAAATACAACTGTGTTACAATAACAAAAGGAGTAAACTATGAGAAAAAAACAGACCGAACAAGTTATTTTATGCGTAGACACCGGCATTGATGATGCTGTAGCTATGCTTATGGCCGTAAGTTACCCTCAAATACAAGTACAACTTATTTGTTGTGGGTACGGAAACACTTCCGCAGAAGTTACAACAAACAACACGCTAAAAATATTAGAATTTATTGGTAAAGGGAATATTCCTGTAGCCAAAGGTGTTAATGAAGGATTTCGAAAAACACGCAAGACCCTACACGTTCATGGTGCAACAGGTTTAGGTGATTACGATTTTGAAGACCCAACCATTCAGGCTGAAGATAACGCAGTAGAATCTATGTATCAAAGGCTTGTACGTTGCAAAGAACCGTTAACCATTATTTCTACTGGCCCATTAACCAACGTTGCTATTTTATTTGAACAACACCCAGACATTGTTTCGAAAATTAAACGCGTTGTTTTTATGGGTGGTTCCGATGTGGAAAACGATGTAGAAGATCCTTACTTAGAATTTAATGAAAGCACCGACCCTGAAGCTGCCGAGTATGTATATACAGTTTGCGAAAAAGAAAATATTCCACTACACCTAGTACCTTGTAATATGGGGCATACCGCGTATTTAGACTATTACGATGTATACAAAACCAAAACAATGAATTATGTTGGCGAAATGTTGGAAATTATTTTCCGCTCTTACAAAGACAGAACCGTAAAAAACGGCATTGCCACACATGATGGTTGCGCCATTGCCTATGTTTTGCAACCGAAAATGTTTGAAACTAAACAGGGGTATGTAAAAATAAAATACTTTTCAAAATATGGTACAGGTGTATCGATTACAAATTTCCATAGCAAAACAAAAAATGCGACCATTTGCACATCTATTAACACAAAAATGTTCAAAAACTTATATTTTAATACATTAAAAAAATTTAATTAAAACAAAAACCATATGAAAAAACAAAAATTTTTGTTTTTTCATATTTTTTTTGCAAAAAACTTGCAATTTTTAACCTAGTGTGTGATATATTGAATATAGAAGAATGTTGGGTGATGGTATGCGCAAGGAACAATTTATTGAATTCGTAGAAAACAATATACTTTCCCTATTCACGGGCTCCGAAATAGCTGGTGAAGAACCTAGCACGCCACGCGATTCCATCATTGCGCAAGGTTTAGGTGGTAGCGTTTTAATTAAATGCAAAAAAACTGATGACTACCGTTTAAGCATAAAACGTATTCAACCTTTTAAAGCTTTTGAAATTTCGCTTATAAAAAACATACTTGAAGAATTAACGCATATACAAAAATTTGGTTTGCACACCGACTACGCAGAACGGTTCCAAAGTTATGCGATTGAAAAAGCTATATGTAAAGCCATTGCTTACAACAACGTACAAACCCTGTACGAACTTATTCATGAATTAACCATTTGGGGCGACCGTACATACGAAGGTAAAAATATTACCTTTGGCTTTATTATTACAACAAAAAAAGCCTCGAAAAACACAAACCATAATTTACATATTAAACATATGTTGGCTGAAGATTTTTCCGCACTACTTTCTAACGGGAAAGACACGTGCTTAACTCTTTCGGCCGATGGCTACCTTACCGACTATACCCCACTACCTCAAATTAAAGACCCTAATTTATTTGCGCCTATTAAATATTTAAAAATAGCAAATTTATGCACGGGGAATAAAATTGGCGTTGTTTTAAGAGAAAATGGTGATATATTACTATTTAAAAATAAAACATTACTTTTTGCGCGTAACAGCGGTTTTTGGTCTTGCTATTCGCATGAGGAAATTATAGACCGCTTAGGCGATACACGTAACCACGAAGATGTAGACGAAATAAGAAAAGCCATTTATTTAACCGCACTAGATACAGCTTTTGAACGTTGCGGTGGCTGTATTGTACACTTAAACAAAGATGAATCGTTTAATGTGCTCAGGCACATAGACGCCAAAGATATTTTGCTTGAACCCTATTACAATAAAAAAGTGGAAGATATGTTAAGCCAATCGTTTTTCTTCGAACTTACAGATCAAGCCAAAGAAAATTACGATTATAAAAACTTTTTACAACAAGAACAGTGCACAAAAACAGCAGCTTTGCAAAGCGTTATTAAGGGCAAAAAATTTAACGAACTAAACCGTAAATTGCGCCAAGAACTTTTAAGCATAGATGGCGCCACCATTATTAATAACGATGGAACCATTTTAGCCGTAGGCGCCATTATTAAAATAGAAGCAGGCAGTTCGGGCGGTGGCCGTTTAGCCGCAACCAAAACACTTGCTAAATACGGTGTTGCCATTAAAATATCCGCCGATGGCTCTATACAAGGGTTTAAAATGGACCGCAGTAAATTACGCGCCCGACCAATTTTTGCTATTGGCTAACATTATAAACACATGTTAC
The DNA here is from genome assembly GCA_944362705.1 of uncultured Clostridia bacterium. Lineage (GTDB taxonomy): Bacteria > Bacillota > Clostridia > Christensenellales > UBA1242 > CALVTO01. Next base: position 88,476 of record CALVTO010000003.1, read on the forward strand.
TTTTTTAATAAAAAAACCTTACACAATGTAAGGTCTTTTTTGGTGTTCCAGAGAGGATTCGAACCTCCGACAAACCCACCTTAGGAGGGTGGTGCTCTATCCAGCTGAGCTACTGGAACATGGTGCGTATGTTGTTACAAACTTAGTATAGCACACTTTTTAAAAATGAAAAGTAGTTTACATAATTTGTAACAACATACATTTAAGTTTTTTTATTTATGTTGCGTTTTTGTTTTTTTAGTCGTTTCGGTTTGTTGGGCTACATTATTTGCTGGAATTTGCGTTGTTTCTTTAGGTGAAACTTGACTATCGTTTTGTTGTTCGTCAAGTTCCGTTTGCATAATTCCTTGCTCTTGCGTTAGTGACTCAGTGCATATATTCGCAGTAGCAACCACAGGATCGGGTTGTTTAGGTTTACGTTGTAACACCTGTTTTGCTAACCCAATAACGCCTTTAAATTCACTTGTTTTAAAATAACAAAGCAAGAAAATCAAATTTGGCACCACCAAGCAAATGCCACATTTTAGCACAAACCAACCAATTCCGGCAAACGGCAACAAACTGCACAACCAGTACGTAAGCGCACCTGCGCCCACAGTTACAACTGTGTAAAATGCAAATTTACCAAAATAACGCAAAACTGACTTTTTAAAGTAATATTTATAAAGCACAAATGGTTCTACCCATAACGGCGCTACAATTGTGCTGATAATGGTTCCTAAAATAATACCATTTAACCCCATAAATTTTGCAAGTACAATAGATGCTACTAAGTTAATACCAGCTTCAGCAATTGGTTTCCACCTGTCTTGCCACATAAGCCCTGCACAATCTCGAAACATAAGCGTATTTGTACGCATTTTGCTTAAATAGAAACTGATAACAATTAACAATACAGAAAGGTTTGGTAAAAGGTATTCCATGTTCCCTGTCCAAATATACATAAACGGTTGAAACAAACATATTAAACATACAGAACAAAACCCAACTATCCAAGAAAAAGCAAAATTGCTTTTTAAATAAAAACCATATACTTCGTTGTTTGTTTTTGTTTGCATATAATTGCCTACACTCGCCTGTAAGGAATTTACTAACAAAGAAATAAATGAAATTAAAGAAGTAGTTACTAATATATAATTTGAATAATACCCTAATACAATATAAGAAACCAAAGCAGAAATTAAAATATTGTCTGTAGAAAAAACTACAGCCCCACCAATTTTATGCATGCTCATAGCTGCCACATTTTTGGTAATTTCTTTTTTTATACTAGGGTGTAAAGGTTCCGCTTTCCCGTTTATTTCAGGGTATAATTTGTTCGCAAACACTTGCACTAAAATACAATCTATAAGCGTGCCTACTACCATAAGTATTACATATGCATAGAAATTTTTAAAAAGTAAAAGTGCTACAATTTGCAAGCCCGTACTAACAATAAGTGTCCCACTTTTTACCTTATTTTCCACATCATTTCGTTGAAAAGCAAACAACAAAGAACGTTTATGTGCAGACAAATACCCCACTAACGTGTTAGCTAAAAACAACAAATACACAATGTAAATGTTAATATCTAGCCCTGTGGTATCGCCTTTTATCAAGTGTGGCAGAAACGGTGTAATGGCGGCGCCTAACACACCAACAACCAAAGCAATAACAAAGTATAACTTTTTATAAAGATAGTTTAATGCTTTAACTTGCTCCATATTCCCTTCGGCAATTGGTTTATACATACTAAATACAATAGCACTACCTATACCAAGTTCTGCCAAGTTTAATAGATTGAATATATTCGTAAACAAACCATTTACACCTAAATACTTAGCACCAAGCGTATAAATTAAAACGGTACGTAAAACGAATTGCAATACTAACTGTATTGCAAATTTAATTATACTAAATATTGTATTCCGTTTTACGTTTTCTGTTCTTGTCATCATTTAAAATCTACTAAATTTGGATTTTTATCTAATATAGATTCATATTGTTCCTTTATACCATACCGACATTCTTTGTCGAGTTGTTTATATCTTTGATATTTATTAATCCTGGATTCTTCATCTGCCTAACCATAATTTTTTAGACAAATATCCGAATTTATATGTTGCAATCTCCAAATATTTTTAGAAAATCTTCCACAATATTGCTTTAATTTTTGTAAAACCTTTCCCCATGTATATAAACATCGTTTCCATCTCGAAGATTTAAAACCTTGAAACATTTCAAAAGAAAAACCGTTTTTAATAAAATCATTTGCGCCAACTAAATATTCTTTTCTATCAATATGATAAGCCGGATACACCGTATCTATATATAAATCTAAATTTAATGCTTTTGCACGAATGCAAAAATGCCTATCTTCTCCCCAAAACGAAACGTTATCTAATAAAGAAAATGAAACTCCTTGTGCTAGTGCATGGCAACTTATTAAAGTACACGCTCCGAGACCTCCCACGGAATATATACCTGAAATTTGTAAATTTTCTACAAAATCTTTATTTTTTTGTTTTATTTCCTGTTTGGTATAAAATTCTCCCCATTCTTTTTTATAAAAAAGATTTTCATCTTGTAACCAAACTTGCGGCATTGGTGCTCCCCAAGGAACCCATTTTGTCCAAAAAATATTAGATACAATATTTTTTTTCTACTAACAAAATGCAATAAAGTTTTAGGATGTAAAACAATGTTTGAATCAATAAAAAATGCATAATCAAATTTATTTATCAAAGCATAATCTAACATATCATTTTTAAACGTTGTAATTTTTTTAATTAAATCATTTTTCCATACATGTGTATTTTTATTACATTCATACTACTTGTTGAAGAATAAGTATAATCAGTATTATATTTTAATACCACATTTGAATTCTTTTGTTTAAATAAAGATAGAGGTTCCTTAGATTTTTCATCCACATTTCACTGCCTACTTCTTTTGATATAACAATATAAAGCAGTCAATAAATATGACTTTTTTATTAAATAGAACTATAAAGATATTAATACAACAATTTTAATATTTTTTTTCTATCTTTATAAATTAAATAATTAGATATTTTTGTTTTTAATGACTTTGTTTGTTTATTAAAAACCTGCAAATTTTCTTTAGAATTAAATTTAGAGATAACATCATCTTTATGTAAAAATCTTAACCCTTCACCGTTTAATTTAATAGCTTCAATATATAATGCTTTATAAATATAAAATTTAAATTTTTTTAAACTTTCCGGATCGATTTTATCGCAAATTTTTCCAACAATATTTTTATAAACCACTATTTTTTTTTTGAAGTTGTCTAAATTGACACGATGAAGAGCACTATCCTCATGTTGAAAATAATTATACAAATACTCGTTTACTACTGCAATTTTAAAGTTTGGTTGAATATAGTTAATATTAAATAATAAGTCCTCGCAATAATGTCCCTCAAACTTAATTTTTTTGACATAATTTCGTTTATATAAACCTCTCCAAACACAACTCATAATATTGTCAGTTTGTATAATATTTTTTTTATATTTAAAGTTGAAATTTATGTAGTTACTTAATAGAACTTTTCCAGTGCAATTTATTAAATTTTTTTCATCACAACAAATAACCTTATTCTGATAAACTTTTTTATATTTACACAAAGCCAAATCAGCATTTTGCTTTTCAATAGCATCCACAAGTTTTTCAATCATTGACGATTCTAAATAATCATCGCTATCAACAAAAGCCAAATAATCGCCACGGGAAACATTTATACCGACATTTCTTGCAACATCTACACCTTCGTTATCTTGGTTAAATACTTTCACTCTTTTATCTATTTTAGCAAAACCCATACATAAATTTAAACTATTATCCACACTTCCGTCATTAATTAGAATTATTTCAATGTTTTTATATGTTTGATTAAGAATGCTAAAAATACACTTATTTAGATATCTATCAGCATTGTATACAGGTACAATAACCGAAATTAACGCGTTTTCCATATTCACTCCCAATTTAAAATGAATTTAACAACTTTTCAATTATCTTATAATTATTATAATTGTAATTTTCAAGCAATTTCTTTTTTTCTTTTATAAGTTCCTTATTTGAAAGCACGTGTTTTAACATTTCATATATTGCTTTTTCATTATTTTCACAAATAAACCCATAATTTTGAATCATTTCTTGTGAAGAAATAATGTTACTAGTAAAAATAGGGGTTCCCAACAACATAGACTCATTATAAACCATTGGCGCAGCTTCATAATAAGAAACTAGTACAAATAAATCCGCTGCTTTAAAGTATGGATATGGATTTTTTTGTTCTCCATATAATTTAACATATGTTGTCATATTATTTTCATTTAAATAAGTTTCTATTTGATTTTTTAGAGAACCATTACCAACAATGTTTAAATTAAAATCAAAACCTTCGTTATGTAATGTTTTAATAATAGGCAAAAATCTTAAATGTGCTTTTTCTTTTTCTAATCGTGAAACCATAAGTAAATTAAAAGCTTTTTCAAATCCAACCTTAAACTCACCTGACTTTTTTATAATAATATCATTTCTTTGCGTATTATATAAGTAATCACATAATGGTGCAAGTTCGGGACAAATCTTTGCAACTTGCAAAGAGCAGCTTTTTGAAACGCTAAGCAATTTATTAAATTGCTTGAACTTTTTGATATTAGATTTTGATAATAGTTTTTCTTTTACAACATCACTATGCAAAATGCAAAATTTCTTTTTTGCTTTTACACCCCATAAGACAAATTCAACGCTGCCAGCAGCCATGCATCTATTGCCTTGCGTGTGCGCAAAAGAAATTGCACAATCATACTCTTGTTTTAATGTATTTTGCTTAGCACCATATTTTAGAGGTAAATAATTTGTAAACACTTTAGAAAATCCCGCCACACAAAAACGCTTAAAAGTCTGCCATTTCCCAAATTTTTTTGTATCTTTTTGAGACGCCCCAAATAATTTTAATACACCTTTTGCCTCTATGACATTGACATAATTGGGTATATCGTTCATATAACAACCATCTTTTCTTAGTAAAAATAAATCAATTTCATAATCATCTTTATATTTTTCTAAATAATATAATAAATTATTGAGAGATTTTGCTATTCCGCCTGCCCCCATTTGGTTTAGAACAAATAAAATTTTCTTTTTCATATTATTTCCCTTTGTACTTTCTTTTTTTATGCAAATATATAACCCACGCTGGCAAAAAATTGATAACAAATAAACATTTTGAATTAGCTAATTGATATTGTTGCTTAAATTTCATTTTACTTGCTAAGGCATAAACAATATATGCAATGGTATATTTAATTTTATATTTAAGTTTAAACGGTTTTGTTGACATAGACAAATAACAACTAACTGCACCTTGTGGATTTAAAAACAAACGCTTTGCCACACCAGCAGATAAGCCTTCTTCTTGATATTCTGCCACATAAATTGCTTTGTTTTGAAATAACATATTGTATTTTAACGCCATTTTGCACCATATAGTAGATTCGCTTAAAAAATTTTCACCTTGATACACAGGAAATGGGTATTTTTTTAAAATATTTGTTTTAAAAACTTCGCATTTATCACCAAAAGTTTCTTTATTATATCGTTGATTTATAAAATTATCTATAATTTTATTTTGTGTATATGGTTTACCTATAATTTTTCCATTTGAAAAAACTTTTAAATAACCTAAACCGCACAAATTTGCATTATCTTTTATTTGCAGATAATCTTTAGCAATGGTTTCAATAGCATGCGGTAACAAGATATCGTCGTTATCTACAATAAGTGTCAATTCTTCTTTAACAAATTCCATGGCTTTATTGATACATGTATGTTTACCACCATTTTGTTTTTTTATATATTGAATTTCAAACAAGTTTTCATGTAAAAATTTTTGCACAAAAACGTCAGGCGATTCTTGCGAACCATCGTCGATAATATACCAAGTAAAATTTTTGTCCGTCTGTGTTTTTAAACTTCGATATAAATTATTTAAAAGTGTGGGTCTATTATAATTTGGTGTAACTATTGCTAATAATTTCATATTGAACTACCTTTACTGTGTTATTTATTAAATGTTGTATATTCAGATAACACTTTGCTTTTATATGTTGAAATGTTATTATATTCTTCGGCAAACTTGTTAATATTGTCTTGCACCTGTTTGTATTCATTTTTATGTAACATAATATAATGTGATAATGCGCTAACAGCTTCTTGATTAGTTTGATACAGAACCCCAATATCATTACGAATAATATCTTTCATGCCGTCGGTAGGGGTTGAAACAATTGGAACACCTAAACTTATAGCCTCTAACGCACACATTGGTGTGCCTTCATAGATAGAACTCATGAGCATGACTTTTGACTGTGCTAAGATTTGATAAGGATTAGACACAAACCCCAACATTTTTACGTTGTTTTGCAATTGGTATTCTTTAAGTTTCGCTTCAAACTCTGCACGTAAGTCTCCATCGCCAACCACTGCCATCTTAAAATTTGGTTTTACTTTTGCTAAACCTTTAGCGATTTCCAATAAACGTAATGGGTTTTTTTGTTTTGTTAATCTGCCTAAATAAATAATATCATAAGTTTTTTCATGGCTCGATACAGAGTTTTGAATGTTTTGAACATTGACAATGTTATATAGAACAGAACTTTTATCTTTAATTTTATTATAAAACTTATATTCTTTTAAACAAGAATTAGAAACCCAAAAAATGTGTTTGCATTTTTTTGCAAATATTTGAAAAAGACAACTTTTGAATGTTGTTTTTTTCATATCATCATTATTCACATGTACATGACCTATTACTGGAATTTTGCCCTTACTAGCCATAACTGCAAAAATAACCGCTTTAATATCGTGCGCATGAATAACATTTGGTTGATAGGTTTTCAATATTTTTTTTAAGTTTTTTGCATTTAATTTTTGCAATGGAAAATATGTTATGTTATTTTCTTGCAACTTTTGTGCAATGCTACCTTGCGGACTACAATAAGCCATATCAATGTCATTTTTAAACATTTCTATAATTTGGCAAGCCACATTTTCTGCGCCAGAAAATTTTTTGGTAGACAATACATGTAATATTTTCATAATAACCTCTTTAAATCTTTAAAAATTTATATGGATATACGCCCTGCGCATTTATTATAGGCAAAGACAATATATAGTATAATAGAGCAACACCTACAACTAAAACATAAAAAATTTTATACCATTTTTGATTCCTTATGGTTGATAAAAAAATTGGAACTAAAAAAATAATTGACCAAAAATAATAGTACATTAAACGACCAAATAATGTAGATCTTTCCGTTAAAACTGAAAACAAACTTAATGCCGCGCTAATGGAATATAAATATAAAAAGAAGTGAAATGATTTTGAAAAAGTATATCCTTTTTTTTCTAAAACAACTTTATATATATATATTATAAGCATAAAGAAAATGTAAGAAACAACCTCTAATATTCCCACCAGAGAAAGCTTATCTAGTGCACCATTAACAATATAAATTGTGTAATAATCTTTTTTTACAATAATAGAGAATAACTTAATGCAATAAGGGTATATAAAAACACCTAACACACATAAACCAAATATGAACAACAAACTTTTCCATGAAAATTCTTTGTTCCATAAAAAATAAATTGGTAAACATATTAATACTGTCTTATGAAAAAATACCGCGGTTAATATTATGAGCAAGTAGCTAATAAAGTTTCTATTTACAACATACTTTAAACTATATATTACAAGTGCAATCGCAATGCTTTGTCTTACCTGATTTAGCCCACGCAAATAGACATCAACAGTTAAAAATAAAAACATAGACAACGTTGCATTTGCTGAATAGTTTTTAATAGATTTACATACACAATATAAAATAATTATCTCAATTATAAACAATAGAAATGTAAACCCATATTGTTTACCAAAAATAAAAGCAGCTACATAATTCAAACTTTGATATAGAAATTCAAAATTATTTCCATCTTCTATTTTTAAGTTTTCAGCTATTAAATTAAAATTTTTTAGATAATTGGGCAAATCATAACCAATGTCATATGATCGTAAACCTGCAACAATTAACAATAAAAAAACTGATAACAAAGATATTTGGTTATATATATTAAAGCCGTATGCTTTTTGTTTAATTGTATTCGGTGTCAAAACAATATGCTTAGTTAAACAATTATTTTTTACATAATTTAATGTGTATACTAAAAACATCAGTAATATAAATACTAACATTATTATACTTCCTTATATATCTCGTTTAATTCTTTTTTAACATTTTCAACAGAATATTGTTTTATATCTTCTAAATTGTTTTTTCTTATTTTCTCACACAAATTTTTATTTTTGTATAATTTTAAAATTTGTTCTTTCATTTGAGCAATATTGGTAGGTTCAAATAAAAACCCGTTACGTTCTACCGCAACTAAATCTTTACAGCCCCTTATATTGCTAGCTAAAATCGGTAAACCTAAGTTCATGGCTTCCATCATACTCATAGGCAAGCCTTCACGAAATGATGGCATAATGAATGCATCACTTGCTTTTAACACATCTTGTACATCTTTTCTAAACCCTAACAATTTTACAACATTTTGCAAGTTGTGTTTTGCAATAAATGTTTCATATTCTTGCCTGCGTGTCCCTTGCCCACAAATCACATATGTAAAGTTTGGCAAGTTAAGGTCAGCTACTGCTTTAAGTACTGCTAAATGATTTTTATTTTCATTAAGTTCACCAACAGAAATTAAAACAAAATCTTGCTTACCAATACCCAACTCTTCCCTTATTTGGTCCACATTTTTTTCTGATTGCGTTTTATTCACAAACCCAATACCATGTATTTTAAAAACCTTTTTAGCTTTCATTTTTTTAGCCGCTTGGTAATCTTCTTCGTTTATGGTAATTAATACGTCGGTATATTTTGCCAAGTATTTTTCTACAGGTTTAAAAATAAGGTTGTTTTTAAGTGGCGCACCTTTAAAAAAATGAAAACCATGTGCGGTATAAATGCAAGGTATTTTAAACTTTTTAGCAAGTAATCTTCCAAATAAACCCCCAACTGGTTGTTGGCAATAAATTAAGTTATATCTATTTTCTTTTACAAGTTTTTTTAATTCTTTATATGCTTTTATATTCTTAGGGCTAACAGGGTTTCGCGCACTGTGAATTTCGTGCATAGTAAACCCGTATTTTTCTTTTAACTCATCAAACCAAAAGCCACTTTTATTGCAAGCACATTCTACAACGTTGCCAGCTTTTTGCATTTCTTGTATATGTGGAATTAAAAACTGCCAAATCATGTTGTCTGTTGTAGCTAACACTAACACTTTTTTGTTTGTAAACATTAACTTGCCCTCTTTTTATTCTTTTTTTCTTTTACTTCGTTAATTAGTTCTATTGCTTTTTGTTGCTTTTCCGCATATTCTTCTTGCGAAATTTGGTTCGTTTCTAGCAAATAGTCGCCAAAATAATAGTTTTGCTTGGTTTGATTTTGTTCTACAATATCCGACTTTTTAAACACTTTGCCAATCGTTTTAAAAAAGATTTTTGTATCTTGCCAAAATGTTAAATGTTCAACGTATTGTTTATCGTAGGCAAAAATTTCTTCCCAAGTCGCGTTATTACGTCCATTCACTTGCGCTAAGCCAGTTAAACCTGGGCGCACTTTTGCACGAATATTTTGTTCATCGTTATAAAACACCATATCTTTTACAAGTTTTGGTCTTGGACCAATAATAGACATATCGCCTTTAAAAATATTCCAAAGCTGAGGAAGTTCATCTAAACTAGTTTTGCGTAGTGCGTTGCCAAACTTTGTCATACGTTGTTCATCTGGCAACAAATTGCCTTCTGCATCACGTTCGTTGGTCATGGTTCTAAATTTATAAAGTTTAAAAATTTTATTGTTTTTCCCTGGCCTATATTGCGCAAAAACAGCAGGTCCGCCTAATTTACACCTTACTAAAATTGCCGTAATTAGCATAATAGGGCTAAACACAATAAGTGCCAAGCCAGAAAGAAGTATATCAAAAAAACGTTTAAAAAAATGTTTATACATTTGTTAACTCCCCTTTTAATAAGTTTTTAGGTTGTTCTTGCGGTTCTAACTCCATAATAATAAGTGGCATTAACCCCACAAGTACCATACTTGCCACCAAGCCGACCATGTCTACCATGGCATAAGCCTCAAATGCTAGCACGGCTAGTAAACCAAAATATTTAAAACTTGTAAAGTTTTTGCACATAATTTGAAATTTGCCAATGTAATAATACACAATAACAGCCAAACCTACCATACCACCACAAGCTAATGTTTGGAAAAACAAACTGTGGTACATATACATACAGGTGTTAAACCCTAAGGCTGGATCTGCGGCGAATAATCCAGTGCCAAGTATAGGGTATTTTGCAAACATTTCTAAAGCAATGTTATACAAATGTACTCTGCCACTACTACTAAACCCGCGGTCAAACACCCAAGCAAACAAAGAATCTTTTAGCAGGGTAACTCCCAGCAACGCAAATACGACGGCGGCTGCAATGCACGTATAACCAAATGCCATAAAGGCTTTGTTCTTTTTTAATTTAATGAGTAGGTATATAAACCCGGCAACACCTGCAATAGCGCCAAACATCATGTTTGCGCGCGAACCCGTTGCAATTAAAGCAAAGCCAATGCAAACAGCCACTAATACCCACAACCAAGGCTTATCGCTTTCTAGCGCTAAAGAAAGTGTTAAAGGAATGGTTATACTGAAAATAAGCGCCGTTTGGTTTATCATGTTGCCATTGCCAATTTGAAAACCTTTGCTTTCAATAAGCCCCATAAAATCTTCTGTGAGTAAAACTTGTGCAACCATTTGAAAAATAGCTAAAAAGCAAAAGGCAATAAAACATCCAATAACATAGTTTTTTGCGTTTGGCTTTGTGAAGTTTAACAAAACCTCGTAAAACGCAAGTACAGCAACGGCCAATATTTGAAATTTCCATGCTTGGTCTGGTTGGTAAATATCACTACCCCAACCTGCAACAAAGCTTAAACCTACAACCGCCACTAACGGCCAAAACAATTTACCTAATTTTAACTTTTTTTTATTTACAGCAAATTGTTTCATAAAAAAGTAAATAAGTGCAGGCAAAGCAAGCGCTCCGCTTATTGCAAACACCACATAACTGAAAGTGCTTGCCACAAACCCATTACTTGTAGAAATTAACACAAACAGTGGAATAACATATAGTGGGGTTAAGTCATCTCTAAAAAAGCAGGTGTAAAACACTAAAAGCCCAAACATAAAAAATGTTAGCTCGCTAATGTTTAATTCGTAAAACATAAACGCTAACAATGTATAAAACATAAGTGCATATTCGCTATCTAAAACTTCGTTAATTCGCTCACGCAGCGTCATGCTTTACGCCTCCCTTTTTGTTTGTTTAGTATAACAAAAAAATGGCAGACTGTGCAACCACTTTATATAACTTTATAAATAATAATTTATAATTAAAAATAATTTTTTATTTTTCTTCATTTTTGCTATTGTTTTGTAAAAAACACCACTCATTTACATATTTTACATGTTAAGTGCATGTGCGTTTTTCTATAAAACAAAAACAGTTTTTACACAACTTGTTTTATGAAAAGTAAACGCATTACAATTAAAAAAACGCCGACAAATGCCGGTGTTTTTCATCTTTTGTTTATAGCATCTTTTGTAATAGAAGTTACTTTCTAGGCAACCCTGAAAGCCCTTCACGCTTTTTAAGCCAATTAGAATTGAGCTTTAAAGCCTTGACCAAATTTTAAAGTAGGAACTTTGCAAGCAGCCACTTTAACTTCTTTTTTTGTCATTGGGTTGATAGCTGTGCGAGCTTCTCTGTTTTTTACAGAGTATGTTCCAAAGCCAACCAATGTTACTTTATCACCTTTTTTTAATGTTTCTGCCACAACATCGTTGTAAGCTGCTACAAATGCGGCTGCATCTTTAATTGTGCTACCAGTTTTGTTAGCAATTTCTCTAATAAATTCTGTTTTGTTCATGTATAATGACCCCCTAATGTAATTTCTAAGGATCGCGTTCCGCTCCTTAATTAGTCGAATTATATCATGATTTTTGACCTTTTGGCAAATAATATACACCATTTTTCAACTTTTTTGCCCCGTTTTATTGCCTTTTTTCGGCATTTATGATATATTGAAGCCACTTTGCGCATAAAAACACACTTTTTTATTTAAAAAAATTTGCAAACTAAAATACTAAAATTTCAAAAATTTGGCGCAAACAACATATTTTCTAAAGTAAGGCGCATGGAGAGATGTCCGAGCGGTTTAAGGTGCAACCCTGGAAAGGTTGTGTTATCTAACCGGTAACCGAGGGTTCGAATCCCTCTCTCTCCGCCAAACAATTGTCGTTTGAACTCAAACGGCAATTTTTTATTTTCTTAGTTATAGTATTTTAATGAACATAAACAACATGTACATAATTAATATAGTTTTTGAAACTCAGCCGACGTGCACAGTGAAGAGTTTTTTATTCTTTTACTTGGTTTTCCGCAAACTCACAAACTGATTAAGCAAAAATAGTAACAAAAAACCGTAATAGTATTTATTACGGTTTTTAGATTTTATGTTTTTTTAATAATTTATTAGCACTTGTTTAATTAACCATTAATTTGCTAGTTTTTTCAATAAACTTTGCAGGTATTTTATTGTGCATCTTCCATACAAATGAAATCGGTCTTGATCCTTCGTGTGAAACATAATCACAATAACCTAAAATTGAATAATTTTCTGTATTACCATATTCGTTCACTCTATAATTCCTAACACACAATAATATATTATTATTAGTTTTTTTATGATTTATGTAACGCTGTCCCGTCGGCGAATTAATATCAGTTTTATTTTGTGACTGCCAATGGAATAATTTATCGTTAATAGAATAATCTTCATATTTAACTTCAGGTGCATAATGTTTTTCAGATTTGTTTAATGTTACAAAAAATATATCTGTTTTTTCATTTTCTATATACCACACACCTGATGTTAATGGAAAATATCTACTTTCTGTATATTCACCAAAACCAGCAAGTATTTGCGCATTAGAATATGCAGAATACAATTCCAAAGGACAATTACTAAATTTTATCAATTGACTATTTACTATATCTATTTTTAAAAAATTATAATTTAACAAATCTATGATTTCTTCATAATATGGTGAACTTACAACCTGTTTTATACTTTCAATGACGTTATTATATCCTAAATCTTTTGGAGATTTTTGAGTTTCAAAAGTATAATGAAACATCAATAAGCAACGTTTATCATATTCTGTTAAATCAATATATATATTATTTTTAATTTTGGGAAGCAATTTTAACAATCGTTTTATCCACGCAGAAGAATTTATTTGTGTACATCTTGCTAAAAACGTTAAAAATTTTTCATCATCAATAATATTAGAATTTCGTAGCGAAGTGAAAGACATTCCAATTTTATATAATTCAGCTGGATTTATATTATAATACTCAAAAAAGTTTTTATAATTTAGGATAAGCCCACTGTCACTTTCAAAATTTTTAAACTTTTCAATAAAGTTTACTTTTGTATTAAATGACTGCTTGATGTTATTTAATACATATTCTTGAGCTTTCTTTTCTAATGTTATAAAACATCCCTTTGGAAGATTTGGAAATCCATTTTTTATTTCAGCGGACACAGACATTGCATTAACACCTAGAAGAGCCTGATATTTATCGGCATATCTATACTTTTTATTAGCCTGTCCAACATAATCTAAAACCGTTAAAGAATCCTTTCCTTCACAGAGTCTTAATCCTCTACCTAATTGTTGTAAAAATACTGTTAAACTATCCGTTGGTCTTAAAAATAAAACCGTATTTACTTCTGGAATATCAACGCCTTCATTATATAAATCTACAACAAATATAAATTTTATTCCGCCATTTATTAATTTATCTTTAGCATCTTTTCTTAGTTCTTTTGAAGAATTACTATCAAGTTCGATAGATGGTATTCCGGCATCATTAAATACTTTTGCCATAAATTGAGCATGTTGTTGACTTACGCAAAATCCTAATCCTTTTATTGTATCAATATCGTTAAGATATTTATTTAATGATTTTAAAACTGTTATTACTCTTGCTTTATTAAATGATAAAACATTGCTAAGTTCTTGTATATCATATCCACCTCTAGTCCATTTTACAGAACTTAAATCTGTTTCGTCTGAAACCCCAAAATACGTAAAGGGTACAAGCAAATTTCTATCAATTGCTTCTGGTAATCTAATTTCAGCAGATATTTTACCATCAAAATATTGTAGAATGTCTTTTCCGTCCATTCTTTCTGGCGTGGCCGTAAGCCCAAGTAAAATTTTGGGTTTAAAATGTGATAATAATTTTTGATATCCTTCTGCTGCTGCATGATGAAATTCATCAACAATAATATAATCATAAAAATCAGGTGCTAATTTCTCATATAACTTTTTGGAATTAAATGTTTGAATTGATACAAACAAACTATCAATACTTTTTGGTAAAATTCCACCTACCATTAATTCTCCAAAATTATTATCTCTTAAAACCCCTCTAAAACATTTTAAGCTTTGCTTTAAAATTTCTTCTCTATGTGCAACAAATAAAAATTTAACTTTTCTTCCATGTTGTGATTGTAGATACCGTTTAAAGTCAAACGCAGACATAACGGTTTTGCCTGTTCCTGTAGCGGCAACTACTAAGTTTCTAAAATTACCACGATTTTCTCTTTCAACTCTAAGTTTTTCCAGAACTCGTTCTTGATAAGGATATGGAGTAATATCAAAATTATATTCTTCTAAATCAAATGATTTTGGATGCTTTTCTTGATATAAATTGTTTCTTAATTTTTCATTATCTTCTTTATTATATTTTTCAAATTCTTCACTGTTCCAATATACTTCAAAGGTTCCACATATTTTATAATAAACATCTTTCATCTCTTTTTCAGTAACTTTAACATTCCATTCTGTTCCGCTTGTAAGCGCCGCACTTGAAATATTAGACGAACCGACATAAGCAGTAGAGAATCCAGTTTTTCGTTTAAATATATAACTCTTAGCATGTAGTCGTGTTTGTTTTGTATTATATGATATTTTTATCTCAGTATTATTTAGTTCACACAATCGTTCAATGGCTTTTACTTCAGTAGCTCCCGTATAAGTGGTTGTTATAATTCTTAATTTACCACCATTATCAGTAAATTCTTTCAATTCATCTAAAAGCCTTACTATTCCACTCCATTTTATAAATGAAACGATAAAATCTATCTCATCACAACTAGAAATTTCTTTTTTCAATTCACTAAGTAATTGAATTTCAGTGTTTGCTCCAGTAAATATAAAAGGCTCTGCAATAGAATAGTTTGGTCTTGTCGGATAATCTGTTTTTAATGCTCTTACACTATTCTTTTTATTCATTAAAGAATATAGCATTTCGGCGTCTTTAGAAATTAGTTGACTTGAATAATATTCATCTTTAGTTTCATCTTTTATTTTATTAATAAGATAATTGCAAAAATTTAATTGTTCTTCTATTGTGTAATTATTCTCAGATAAATCTTTTAAGCCTTTTTCTAAAACTTCAGACAAATAATTAGATAATATTCTAGGCGCATTTTCTTTATCTATTTTTCTTTTTTCAGCTTGAATATTATTTTCATCAATATCATTTAAAGCTTTATTAATAATTTGCTCATAAAGTCCAAAATTCATTATTCCTCCTCCATTAGCTTCCTTACAATTGGCATATCAGCAGGAGCCCAGTCAATAATATTTAATTCAGATTTTTCTATCCATTTGTAATCTTTATGTACATTTAATTTAAAATCAAGATCTTTTGTATTGCATTTGTAGCAAAACATGGTAAGTTTAAAATCTGGGTATGTGTATTCAACATCACAAAAATGAATTCCAACAATAACGTCTAAATCCATTTCTTCTAATAATTCTCTTTTAAGTGCTTGTTCATTAGTTTCACCCTCTTCAATTTTACCACCTGGAAATTCCCACTTGAAAGAGACATAATCATACTTTCCTTTATCTCTTTGCATACAAAGAATTTTACCATTATTTTCAATAATTCCCGCAACTACCTTAATTCCTTTCATACAAACCTCAAAAACAGTATAACATAAAAAATTCATTAATGCATATAAACAATAAAATTTTATAAAAAAATACTTAACCAAATTGATTAAGTATTTTAATAAGATAAATTATCTTTATTCAAGATATTTTAAATTTTCCAAAAAATTATGATATCTTTTTTAAATATTAAATATGTATTGTTAAAATTACTTGATGTTATTAGCATTTTATTTTAATTTTTACATATAATATAATTAGCAGGTTAACATACTATCATATAAGTTATGTCGTTTTCTTATATGATAAAACGACAGACCTGCTTTTTTAATTCAAATATTTTCTGTTACTTCCAAAGTATTTTTGTGCTATACGCTGAACATTACCGACTTGTTTTATACCTTTATTACATAAGAAATGCTTTCTTACAATTCTTTTTATCATGGTTTTAATTAAAGGGTTTTTGTTGTTATCATAGATATAATCTGCGCGTTTAGAAAAACCATTAAAATCCCCTAAATTCTCATACATCATGGTATTTAAAATTAAATAATTAATATTTTTTAATTTAACCATATCTAAAATTTTAATTGTATTTTCATTTGTTGATAATCTTGCTGTCATATCAAAAAGGTTTAATATAAACACCTCTGATTCTAATTGTAAATGATTAATAATTTTGTCTTTTGGATTTTCAATCTTATTTTTTTCACAATATTGCAACAAATCTTTTAATACAAAATTTAAATTATCATCTATGTGATGCAAAACCTCGTTACAAATTTTGTTTGGAAATTCGTATAAGGCATTTACTAGCTCTAATTTATCATCTTTTTTTAATAAATGATTAAAATTAGGAAGAATTTTGCTTACTAATTCTAAATGTCTCATAGCCTGATTCACTTTATAACTCTTAGAATTTATTTTCTTATCGTCATAGTCATCATATATCGATTTTGTTTTAATTTCTAAATTTCTTTTTATAGACTTCTCTTGTTTTTCTATATTTTGTTCATGCCGATCCTGATCTTCAATAGAAGGAATATTGAATTCTTGTTCCGCACTTAATTTTAAAAAGCCTAAATCGTTATTGTTTATATCAAATTCTGCCCATTCATTCATCAAATTTTTTGCACTATTAAAAATATAAGCCAATATTGAAACTTTCTTTGTTATGTAAGATAAGAACAATAAAATTTCTCCATTTATATTAAAGCAAAGATTTTCACATATCCAAGCAATCTCGTCTTTTAATTCATTATTATTAGCTTTTTTGTTAAGTGCACATGCAACAAAATAGGCCAAATAAGAATTGTCTGAAAATTTAAATGTGTCATTATCCATTTCATCTAAAATATGCGCACTTATTGATTTTTTTCTAAACTCTGCAGAATCAATATCCATTAAATATTCAGCATTATATTCATCAATAATTGATTTTATATCATCAATACCTATTGGATATTTTTTGCTAAAATGCATTTTATATGCTAAATTCTCATATAATGAAAAATAAATTTCCACATTTGTTTGTCCAACATATCTTGATAAAGACCTTACTAAATTTGTTTCAAACACTTTACTAAATAAATTAGTTTGAACATCTACATTGTTAATGTTGTCAATATAATAAGAAACATACATTGTTATAAAGTTTGGATTAATACTAAAAATCTGCAATTGATTTGATATAAAGTTATTTATTTCGGTAACTTTATTATCAATATTATCTACTTTGTTAACAGAATTTGATAATACATTTTTTATTAATTCTTTTCTTTTTCTTAAATAAAATGGAAGAATTTTTAATCTAGCACAACTATCATTCTCATTCAAACGTTGCTTTGTTAACTCAACGATATCACATTTGTCATCTGGTTTAAACAATAAAACAATTCTTTTAAAATCTTGCTTTAAGTTATTTACAAAATCTTCAATAAGTTTTTCAGGAATTTTATCCAAGTTATCAACAATTACAATTTTATCTTCTTTTAGTGTTTGCTTGAATTTTTCATAATCTAATTTATCATAACTATACTGATGACTGAAAGAATCTTTAATGATTGTATCATATTTCTTCTTATTAATCTCATCAAAATCAATAAATAGTGGGATTTTCTTTCTTTTTAATACATATAAATATATTTCTTTGGCAAGTGATGTTTTTCCTGCCATTGTGTCACCTTCAATATATACAATGGTATTTTCTTTAATAAAATCATATAACTCGTCAATGGTTTTTATTGTTTTGTCTAATTTGTTTTCATTAGACAGTTTATCAATATCCGGAAAAACAAAGACATCATCTAATTTATAATTATTTATGCTTAAAAATTCCCTTGTAAAATTAAAGTTTGGTTTTAATTTATCTTCTACCTCAATTTCTTTTATTTCAATATCGTTATGTTCTGTTTCAGGAACATATATATTTTTTTCATGATTCCAAACAAAGTATTTGATATCACAAGTGTTAGTTTCTGTATCAATAATTAATGTATTAAATGAAAAACTATTTTCATGAAAGTCAAAAGCTCCAGTTTTGACCATAATAAGATTTTTTGTATCTTTTTCAATATCTTGAACATCAGATACATGTTCATGTCCACAAATCAAAATATTGCTTGCTTTATAAAAATTATTTTTTAGGTTTTGTGCTGATTGCCATGAGAACCATTCTGGATTTCTATGCATCACCGTTATTGTATAATTTGCCCACTTTTGTTTCTTTATATGTGCTATAGTAGATTCTGGGAAATAGTGAACCCCTCTGTCGTCATCTTTGTTCTTATCCATAAAAGTCGAAAACAACTCGGAATTTAACAAATTGATTTGAGTTTTCATATCTCCCATTTCAAACTTTCTAGCATTATAAAGTTTATTATTAACAAAACATTTATTCATTTCTGCAAGTTCATAAAAAGCATCAAACTTGGTGAGTTCGTTATCTATTTCTTTATCTATTGTTCCATTGTTGTGTAATTCTACAACATCTATTCTATCTCTTGGTTGTCCATTATAATTAATATCATGATTGCCTGGAACAATGTAGTAAGGAATCAATATATCTTTATGTAATTTCTTTTTCAACTGATTATTTAACATCCCAAATAAATTACGAACCTTTTTATATTGATTACGTTGTCCAGAAAAAGCCAAATCTCCTGCTATAATAATACAAGCATTATCAACCTCTGGTAATGTTGTTAGAGCATTATAAATTCCATAAATATAATCTTTATTTAAAACTTGATCTTCTCTCATGTGTATATCGCTTAAAACTAAAAATAGATTTTTCATAAGTTCACCTCACTTTATAGACTCATTATAACATACATTTTAATAATTTCTATATATTCGACAAAATATTACAAATAATCTTTTATAATTGTTTTATTGTAAACGATAATCCTAAATGATCATTGGTTAAAAACAGTTCAATCTGATCAGTCTTCCCGCCAAAGAATTGTCGTTTGAACTCAAACGGCAATTTTTATTTTTAAAACTATACAAAAAGTAAAAAATATGATAGAATTATTTTATCTTAAATTGAATGATTGTAAAAGGAGTTATATATGTTAGAGTTTGCAGGCAGATTTAGCGACCCAAAACTTATGATAAAGCAAGGCAAGTATTGGTCGATTATTTTTAGAGAAAGTACAACAACACTAGGTAACTGTATACTTATTTGTAACAGAGAATGCCCCACATTTGGAGATTTAACAGCAGAAGAAGCAGCTGAACTTCCATCTATGTGTGCTTGGTACGAGAATAAAATAAAAACATTATACGGTGCAGTAAAATTTAATTATCTTGCTATGATGATGAAAGAAGAATTTGTACATTTTCACATTATTCCTCGCTACAACGAGCCCAAAGAAAAATATGGAATTACTTGGGTTGATGAGGATTGGCCCAAAGGAACCAAAATGGATAAAATTGAAATTCCCGATGATGTTAAACAAAAAATTATCAACGACCTAAAAAAGTAACGATAACCAATATAGGAGAAAAAATATGTCAAAAAAACCTAAGCATTTACTTGTTTTTAAAATGATTGGATTTATTGCCCTTGTTGTAGCCATTGTGGGAATCGTTTTAACAATGAAAAATTTTGGAAATGTACAAAATATGAATCCCAGAAATTTTATGCTAGGAGGTACGCTTACTTGTGTCGGCCTTTTTGTAGGAATTATTTGTTTAACCATAGGGTTTAAACCAGAATTTACAAAAATGGGCACAAAAACAACCAAGTATATTCAAGAAGAAAATAAAGAAGATTTAGCAGATATCGCATCTACCAAGGCCGATATTTCTAGTGAGGCCATTACAAAAGTAGCTCAATCTGTAAAAAAAGGCTTGAAAGATACAAAATATTGTAAGTACTGCGGTGCAGAAATTGATGCAGATTCTAAATTTTGCAGTGCATGCGGTAAAGAACAATAATATATAAAAACCATAATTTATAAAATTTTGTAGAAACAACAAAATTTAAAAGCACTTGTTCATAGCAAGTGCTTTTTTATTATAATAAATCTCACCCTTTCTTACATTGCATTTTTACCTATTTTCTTTTGCTTTAAAACGCGCAACATGATATAGTAAGAGAAAAATAAGGAGAAAGTATATATTACAAACAAAATTTGAATACACAAACGAACTTTTTTATAAATACTTAAAAACGGAGAAATATATGAAAACTAAAGATTTATTAAAACTCTCACCCAAGGAATTAACCGATATGGGCATATGCCCTACTTGTTTGAATAAAAAATATAATGGTGCTATTTTTGGTGATGATAGCAACCTTTTGTTATACACGGATGATGAAATTGAAATTGCGTTTGTTCCCAACCCACGTGCGCAAGGACACATGATGATTGGAAGCCAAAAACACTACCATGATATGAGCGAAGCGCCCGACGTGTTAAATGCAAAAATGATTTGCTTTGCCAAACAATGTATGAAAATTCTAAAAAAAGTATATTCTTGTGAACGCGTATACCTTTGCACCATGTGCGACGGACCAGCCAACCATTACCACTTGCAACTTATTCCGCGTTTTGCAAACGAAGAACGTGGTTCTTTAAATTTTGTGAAACCCCGCACAGAATACATTTTTAACGCAGAAAAGTTTGCCACCATAAAAAAGAAAATTGCCACATTTGCCAAAACATATGAAAAAAAGAACAAGGCCTAACACTTGTTCTTTTATTTTTTTATAAGGCATCTTGTATTCCACCAAAACATATGCTACACTATATAAAAACGCACTAGGAGAATACATATGGTTCTTGTTTTTGATTTAGACGACACGATTTGCGAAACCGATATATATAGCGAAAATTATATTAAACATTTTATATATAAAGAAAACCTACCTTACCGCCAAATTGCTACAAGTACGCGCTTTGCTGAACGTAAATTTGATTGGCCAATGGAAGTAGCTCTTGCTTGGTACAAAACGTATGGCGACCGCATGATGTTAGAATTTCCTTGCAAAACAGGTGCCCGTGAAGTGTTGCAAAAATTACACGATGAAGGTCACACCAT
Organism: uncultured Clostridia bacterium; assembly: GCA_944362705.1. Taxonomy (GTDB): domain Bacteria; phylum Bacillota; class Clostridia; order Christensenellales; family UBA1242; genus CALVTO01. The sequence goes on from CALVTO010000003.1 coordinate 110,201, forward strand.
TGTTATTTCCACAGCTCGAAATACAGATTGGCACACACGCCCAAAACAAATAACAAAACAATGGCTAAAAAATAATGGCATTGTGTACGATATGCTTATTTGTGGCAGAGCCGATAAAGAAACGGTTTGTAAAGAAGTAGATGCCGATGTGTTTGTAGACGACGATATAACCAATACAAATAAAGTAGCTACCTATTTTGCAAAGCTTGAAAAACCAACCATTTGCTTGCTTATGCATTCAAAATACAACGCAAGCATGGTACCAAGCGATGCCGTAAAGCGCGTTGTTACCATGGAAGACGTTTACCGTAACATTTTTGCTTTACATAAACAAAACGCGCAACTACGTTTAAAGTAAAAAACAACAAAGTATACTTTGTTGTTTTTTTATGCAGAAGCGTATAACACTTATCTTTTTAAGAATAAAAATTTTTATCAAAAACAATTGTTTGTATGTATTTTAAAAAACAAAAAAAAGTTTGTTACACTTCTTTTTTTCTTACCATTTCACAAATAGCCACCTCGGGTTTTCCGTACCCAGCAAACCCTGTGGTTTCTTTAAGAATAGTAAAGCCATATTTTTCATAAAGCCTGCCCGCCGGAACATTATCTTTTAACCGTTCTAGCGTGTATGTCGTTTTTTCACCAAACATTTGAATAAGATATTCCATCATACCCGAAGCGATTTTATGACGACGAAATTTTGGAAGCACACAAACAACGGCTATGCTTACATCCTTTGTCTCGTTGTATGAGTATAAGTGTTCTATATATTGTTCTATGGTATAACGCGCAGAAAAACTTTGTTGTTTATATTTTTCTAAGTTTTTATTTTGAATACTGTTTTTTGTAACGTATACAATAAGCCCTACAACTTGTTTGTTTACAATAGCGACAATGCAATTTTTATAAGAAAATATTGTTGGTTCTTGTAGCATTTGCGTAAGCGTTTGGATGCCTTTTTCTATATCGTCTTCAAACCAATACGGATAGATGTAGGGGTCGGTTAAATATATAAGTTTTGCCGCCTGCTTTAAATTATCTGATTTTTTAAGTTTTCGAATGATCATGTTACCCCCCCCACGCTATACGCACCATGGTATGCCTGTGCTATTTACCCATACATTTTCATTACATAAAAATAAAGGATCATGAAATACTATAAATGATATCTGTTATATGCTTGTGACAATATTATGACGGAAATACCAACACTTGTATAGTAAATTTTAATAAAAAAGTCAATTGTAAATCATTTACACAACACTTATTGTGTGCTATGATACACAAAGGAGAAACTATAATGAACAAATTTATGAAACTTGCTATAGAGGAAGCACGTAAAGGCATACAAAACAATGATGGAGGTCCATTTGGTGCCTGCATTGTAAAAAACGGAAAAGTTGTTGCCAAGGGGCACAACAGAGTGGTAGCCAACAACGACCCAACATGTCATGGAGAAATAGACGCTATAAGAAAAGCGTGTAAAAAATTAGAAACATTTGATTTAACCGGTTGTGACCTGTATACAACAGGAGAGCCCTGCCCTATGTGCGCTTGCGCATGCCTATGGGCAAATATGAACAAAATATATTATGGTGGACGTACAGAAGATATTGCAAATTTAGGCTTTAAAGACGAACACTTTTACAAAAAACTTCACATAACAATACCTCAAAACTATTTTGAAGAATGCGACAGAGATGCTTGCTTACAACTTTTTACAGACTATAAAAATATACAAAACAAAACACATTATTAAACAATAATTATTTTATTGAAAAGAGTGCGTAGTTGTATAAACCACGCACTCTTTTTATGTTATTTTTCTGGAGCAAGAGTTTCCACCACAGTGTCGTATGGGAAATACCCTTTCCAGTCTTCTGGTGAAAATACAACCAAAGCCAAGTTTGCATAGCTTGGTGCAATATTTTTAAAACATTGTAAAATAGACATATCTACTTTATTTAATTCTTCACCTTTTTTACTTAATATTTGTTTAGACCTTGTTAACATCCACGCTGCAAAGTCTGCCATTTGCAACACGGGCGTTTGGGCAGAACTTTTGAAATTTACAAGCATATTATCGCTTGACCCTTTAAATTGAAACTCTAAAGAACTACCTGCTTTACGTATACCTTCATCACATATAATGCGTTTTAGTTTCGGTTGAATATACATGGCTGTCATAAAACGTTTTAGTTGCGTTAGTGATAAAATAAAATTCTTGTTTTTCTGAGATTTTTTCATTTGTAATACTTCTAACGCATGTTGTATGCCTTTATCTAATGTTGCGTTTTGCTCAAATATATTCTTAGGAACCGTTTGCGTAAAAATATCTATATCAAATAACTCAATAGCTTCCGCAAAGGTTTCAATAATTTCTAAAAACTCTTCGTTAGACAAATTTTTAAACGCACCTTTGTGGTTATACATATCGGTAAAGTGAAATTCACTGCTGCCATATGTTTTGTACAAATTTGCACACATGGTTGCCATAAAATCTTTAAGCAACCCATAGGTTTGTTCTTGCATAAGCAAACCTACATAGGTTACATCCTCGTTTTGTAAAACCCGACTATTGGTTTTAGAAGCGTCAAACCCTGTATCGTCTAATACACATATAAAGTCTTCTTTGATCATATAGAATTCTCTCCTTTTATTTAGTATATCTTATGTGACTAAAAATTACAAGATGATTGAAAAGTTTATTTCTGGGCTTGACAAAATAACCCGCATTTGTTATAGTTTTAAAAACGTTGAAGATGTTTTAGTAGTTGTATGTTTCTTTACAGGGATTGCCCGCCATAGATTGAGAGCGCGCATAAAGTTCAGCTTACAATGAATTTCGCCATTGGAGTTGCCATAAGAAATTATGTGCCGCAGATTACAATTGGAACTGCGTTATCAAAAAAATAAGGCAAAGCAAACGCTTCGTGAAAATAGGTGGTACCACGTAAAAATTACGTCCTATTATGAAATAACATAATAGGGCTTTTTTTATAAAAAGGAGGAAATAATGAAAGAATCTTTACAAAAAATAGAACAAGCGTTACAACAAGAACTTACTTCTTGCGCAACCACAAGCGACCTTTTAACCCTACGCGGAAAATATTTAGGCAAAAACGCAGAAATTTCTACACTTATGAAATCTATGAAAGATGTGCCCGCTGAACAAAGGCCAGCCATGGGCGCGCTTATTCATCAAACGAAACAAGCGTTAGAACTTATGTTAAATCAAGCAGAACTCGCTTTAAAACAAAAAGAATTAAACGAAAAGTTAGCAAAAGAAACCATAGATGTTACTATTGAAAAACCTTACAAGGAAAAAGGTAGCATACACCCTATTAACTTAGAACTTATGCGTTTAGAAAAAATTCTTACTGGCATGGGTTTCTCGCAAATTGATGGCCCTGAAATGGATTACGATACGTACAATTTTGAATTGGTAAACGTTCCGCAAGACCACCCAGCGCGCGATATGCAAGACTCTTTATTTATTACCAAAGATATTTTATTACGCACACAAACTTCTAACGCACAACCACGCGCTATGCAAAATATAAAACCACCATTTAAAGTTTTTTGTGCTGGACGTGTATTTAGAAAAGATGAAATTGACGCAACGCATACACCTGCCTTTTACCAAGTGGAAGGAATATACATAGACAAAAAAGTTTCTATGGCCGATTTAAAATCTACCATCACCCAAATTTTAAAAGAATACTTAGGTGAAGGCACAAAAACACGTTTCCGCGCTTCTTACTTCCCTTTTACTGAACCTTCTGTAGAGGTAGACGCTGTTTGTAACGTATGCAATGGTAAAGGTTGCCCAGCATGCAAATACGCTGGCGGTTATGAAATATTGGGCGCAGGCATGATTCACCCAAAAGTGTTAGAACTAAACGGCATAGATAGCAACGAATATTCTGGCTACGCCTTTGGGTTTGGGTTTGACCGCTTCCCTAAAATGCGCTTTAAAATACCTTATGCAAAATATATGTTTGAACACGACATACGCTTTTTAAAACAATTTAAATAGGAGAAAAAGATATGAAAATTTTACTTTCATGGATTAACGAATATGTAGATATTGCCGATATCCCTGTTGCCGAGTTAGCAAATAAACTTGCCGTAAGCGGTTTTGAAGTAGATGAAGTAATAGATTGCGGTAAGGGTTTAGAACACGTTGTTAGTGCACAAATTAAAACCATAACTCAACACCCTAATGCCGATAAATTAGTCATTTGCCAAACCGATATTGGTAACGGTAAACACTTACAAATTATTACAGGCGCAAAAAATATGAAAGAAGGCGACAAAGTTGCCTTAGCACTAGACGGAGCAAACTTACCATGTGGCGAAAGCATTAAAAGCGGTGTTATTCGCGGTGAAAAAAGTGAAGGTATGTTTTGCGGCGGCGATGAGTTAGGCATTAACGATAGCATTTACCCAGGCGCTTCTGTATATGGTTTGCTTATATTAGACCCATCTACCCCTGTAGGTATGCCTATGGCAAAAGTATTAGGTTTAGATGAGGTTATTTTAGATGTAAGCGTGTTGCCAAACCGCGCAGATTGCAACAGCATATACCATATGGCTCGTGAAATTGCAGCCATTACCAACCGCACATTAAAACCATTGCCAACAGATTATACAACAACCAAAGCCACCAAACATATAAACGTTACGGTAGAAAACAAAGAACTATGTCCACGTTACATGGGTTGCTTGGTAGAAAATGTACAAAACACAGCATCCCCTGCTTGGATGCAAAAACGTTTAACTTTGCTTGGGCACACCCCACATAGTTTGTATGTAGATATTACCAACTACTGTTTATTAGAATGTGGTCAACCTATGCACGCATTTGATGTGAGCAAAATTGAAGGTAACGCACTATGCGTTCGAAATGCAAAAGAAAACGAAACCATAGTTGCACTAGACGATAAAACGTACACCCTAAGCGAAAACAACCTAGTCATAGCCGATACAAAAAAACCTTTGGTTATTGCCGGCATTATGGGTGGTAAACACTCAGGAACATACCCTGAAACCAAAGATGTATTTTTAGAAAGCGCGTGCTTCTACTTTGCAAACATTCGCCGTTCTTCATACGCGTTAGGTTTAAGTAGCGATTCATCGGTTCGTTACGCCAAAGGTGTTTCTATTGACTCCCCTGAAATTGCACTGCACCGCGCATTACATTTAATACATACACTACATTGCGGAACGATTACCGACGCCTGTGTAGACATACACAACCCATTACCAAAACCAGCCGTAATTCAAAGTTCTGTTGAGCGCATAAACGACCGTTTAGGTTTGCAGATTAAAGGAACAGAAATGGTAGATATTTTAAACCGCTTAGAAATTCCTTCTACCCTTTCGGGCGACACCATTACATCTACCATACCTTTATACAGAACAGATATGGAAAGAGAATGCGATGTTTGTGAAGAAGTAGGCAGAATTTACGGGCTAGATGCAATATCTTGCCACAGCGCTACCCCTACCGACTTTTCAACTTGCGGTAAATTGCTACAAGAACAAGAAAATGCCAACACCTTACGTGAGGCTTGTGCTTTTGAAGGCTTTAACGAAATGATTTCATGGCAGTTTACCTCACCGAAAGTGATTGAAAACACAGGTGAAGATGTATCGAAAAATATTCATATCGCAAACCCTATTGGTTACGATTATAGCGTTGTTCGCCGTAGTTTAGTTCCTGCTGTATTAGATGCCGTAAGCTACAACCAAAAACAAGGCAACAAAAACGTATACTTGTTTGAACTTGCCCATGTATTTTTACCAAAGCAACTTCCAATAACGGAATTACCAGATGAAAAAATGTATTTATGCCTAGCAACCAATGCCGTAACAGAAGATTTTTATTCTTTTAAAAACAGTGTAACAAAAATACTTTCTAGCTTAAACATTACGCCTGAATATAAAGCAGGTAAAGAGGTTTACTTACACCCTGGCGTTAGTGCAGATATTTTAGTATACAACCGCAAAGTAGGCAGCATTGGTAAATTACACCCTACGATAAAAGAAAATTTTGAACTTCAAAAAGATGTATACATTGCAGAAATTGACGTGAGTGGTATTTTAACCAAAGACACTTCAAAGCACACAGGCAACGCCCCAGAAAAATTACCGCTATTAGAAAAAGATATTGCGCTAGTAGTTGATAAAACTGTTCCTGCAGGCGCTTTAGTTACTACGGCAAAGAAATGCTACAAACAATATGTAGTTGACGCTAAAATGTTCGATGTATACGAAGGTGCACAATTGGGCGAAGGGTTAAAAAGCGTAGCCATTACGCTTTACATTAAACAAGGTGATAAAACCTTAACCGATAAAGAAATTGCCGATATTATGCAGAAAGTTATTTCAGCCGAAGAAAAAGACCACAAGGCAAAATTAAGATAATTACATGCATACGTAAATAGCAACAAAAAAACGGACGAATTCGTCCGTTTTTTTATGTGTTTTTACATTATGTGTTTTTATCTACCAGGTTGGCTGGGAACACGGTTTTGTGTAAGCGCTTGCAATACAGGTTCTATTACTTCTTCTTGTATGCGTTTCATATTTTGCTCAAACGTATACGCAGATTCTCCCAGTTCGTACGTATCGCTATGTTTTTGCGGTTGTTTTGCATAATCTTCAAATTCTTTCTGTGCCGTTTGAAGCATACTTATAAATTGTTCCAAGAGCTGACGAGGTTTAGTTTGTGCAAAATCTTCTTCTGTAAACGAGTCAAATGCAAAAGACGTTGTTGTTGTATCTAAATCTAACCCACCATATATATCTTCTAAAACAATAGTTTTATACTTTGTTATATTCCTTTTACCATAGTCTGCTTTTAATTCACATTCTTTCATTTTGTTTTTAACAAACTCTATCGTTTCGTTGGATAGAAAATCTGCATATGTTTTATAATGTTGTTGAAACTTATCTAACATAGTATTTATAAACATTGCATATTGCTTAACATTATTAAACCCTTCGTATTGCATTTGCAAATATTTTAATAATCTATCTTTTTCTACCATATCAACATAAGGTTGCAATTCTTGTGGGAAATCCGCCCTTTTTCTTACTACAAAATGTGCTTCCTTCCCTTCACCTTGTTGTTTTTTAAAAGCTTCAAGACCAGAGAGAACTTTTCGGTTTTCTTGTACACTTTCTCTATCAAAAACTTCTTGTATTTTTTTAAACACCTCTAAAAATGTATACGTTTTCATAAACCACTCCTTCTTTTCTATATTGTACCATAAATACACCCCACCGTCAATAGGCACTTTTTTTATTTTTTAGTAGTGCCTGCAAATACAATTGTAGTTCTTGTTTTTCTTTTTCTTCAAGCGATGGAGTACCTTGTAAAGGATAAGCCATATTTTGTTGTTTATATTTATCTACACCTAGTGTATGGTACCCTAACAATTCTACTTTTTGAACATTGTGCAACGTGTTTACAAATTGAGCTAGGTGCTCTATGTTATGTTTTGAATTGTTTACTTTAGGCACAATAACTTGCCGTATCCATAAAGGCTTGTTTAATTCTTGCACTTTGCTAACGAATTGTAAAAACGGTTGCATGCTTTTTTGTCCTGTAATGGTTTTGTACAAAGTTTCTTCGCTTGCTTTTACATCTAAAATAATTAAATCACATAACGCAAGCAAGGGTTCATGTAATGTGCCCACACCCGCCGTATCTAGCGCAACATGCACGTTATGCTTTTTTAATCGTTTTACGCACTCGTATATAAATTCCGCTTGCATCAATGGCTCACCACCCGAAAACGTAACGCCACCATTATGTTGAAAATATGGCTGGTAGCGCAATATTTTTTGCACCAATTCTTGCGGTGTATACTGCTGTTTTGTTTCTTGCATATTCCACGTTTCTGGATTATGGCAATATAAACACCTAAGCGCGCAACCCTGCATAAAAATAACCACGCGCACGCCCGGTCCATCGTGCATGCCCATGGTTTCTATACTACTAATATTGCCCACACAGACAATTTGGTGTGTATTGCTACATTTTTTCATGGAAAGTTCTTGCAATAACCTCTTTTTTATGGTTTTCACTTAATTTGTTAAAATTTACCGCATACCCTGAAACACGTATAGTTAGCGTTGGGTATTTTTCAGGGTGATGCAAAGCATCTATTAACAATTCTCTGTTTAATACATTTACGTTGATATGATGCGCATTTTGCACAAAATATCCATCTAATATTTGGACTAAATTGTTAATGCGTTGTTGCGCATCGGTTCCTAGTGCATTTGGCACAATGGAGAACGTATTCGATACACCATCTTCACACACATCTTTATAAGGAATTTTTGCCACGGAGTTTAATGATGCCAATGCACCATTTTTATCACGCCCGTGCATTGGGTTCGCTCCTGGCGCAAAAGGTTCTCCTGCCTTACGTCCGTCTGGGGTGGTGCCTGTTTTTTTACCATACATAACGTTACTTGTTATGGTTAATGCGCTTAAAGTGTGCTTAGCACCTTTATATAACGGATGTTTTTTCAAGGCTTTAATAAAGGTTTTTACAATATCTACGGCAATGGCGTCTACCCTATCATCATCATTGCCAAAGCAAGGAAATTCGCCTTCGGTAACAAAGTCAACTGCCACCCCTTGTTCATTACGTACAGGTTTCACTTGAGCATATTTCATTGCTGAAAGCGAATCCGCGGCAACCGACAATCCTGCCATACCAAACGCCATTAAGCGTTCTACGTGGGTATCATGTAATGCCATTTGTCCACGTTCGTAAGCGTATTTATCGTGCATATAGTGAATAATATTCATAGCATCTACATACACTTTCGCTACACGCTCTAACACTTGTTTATATGCTTTCCATACATCGGCGTAATGTAATATTTCGCCAGAAATAGGTTGTAACCCTTTAACAACTACTTTGCCCGATTTCTCATCTACACCACCATTGATAGCGTACAATAAAGATTTTGCTAAATTGCAACGCGCGCCAAAAAATTGCATTTGTTTGCCAAGTTTCATTGCGCTTACACAACAAGCAATGGCATAATCGTTGCCATATATAGGGCGCATAACATCATCGTTTTCATACTGAATGGCGTCGGTTAAAATAGAAATTTTTGCGCAATATTTTTTAAACGCACTTGGTAAGTTTTGCGACCATAAAACGGTTAAGTTTGGTTCAGGGCTAGACCCTAAGTTAATAAGCGAGTGTAAATAGCGGAAACTGTTTTTCGTTACTAAGCTCTTTTTGTCGGTTAACATACCACCCACGCTCTCAGTTACCCAAGTAGGGTCGCCTGCAAAAATTTCATCGTATTCTGGTGTGCGTAAGTGACGAACCAAACGTAATTTAATAATAAATTGGTCAACAAGTTCTTGTGCCTGTTGTTCCGTTAGCGTTCCTTCGGCTAAGTCACGTTCGATATAAATATCTAAAAACGTTGACGTACGGCCCAAACTCATAGCCGCGCCATTGTTCTCTTTTACTGCTGCTAAGTAACCAAAGTATAACCACTGAAAGGCTTCTTGGGCATTTTTTGCCGGCGTAGAAATATCAAACCCATACGTTTTTGCCATAAGTTTTATTTCATTTAACGCTTTTATTTGTTCATTTACTTCTTCACGCAAGCGAATGTTTGCCTCTAGACTAACATCCGTTATGGCTAATAAATCTTTTTGTTTTTCTTCTATAAGTTTATCTATACCGTATAAAGCGACTCTGCGGTAATCGCCAATAATACGCCCGCGCCCGTAACTATCTGGTAAGCCTGTTAAAAGGCCCGCACTTCTTGCAGCACGTATTTCTGGCGTGTACGCATCAAACACGCCATCGTTGTGTGTTTTACGAAACTCTTTAAAATGCGCGTATATGCTTTTGTTAAGCGTTGCATGGTACGCTTCTAGCGATTTTTCCACCATACGCATGCCGCCGTATGGGTTAACAATACGTTTTAACGGCGCATCGGTTTGCAGTCCTACAACAACATCATCTTGTTTACAAATATACCCTGCACCATACGAGTTAATACCTGAAATTTTGTTTAACTCAATATCTAGCACGCCTTTTTTGTTTTCTTTAACAAACAATTTTTCACACGTAGCCCATACTTTTTTTGTCTTTTCAGTTGGCCCTTGTAAAAAAGATTCATCACCTTTATATTCTTTATAATTTTCTTTAATAAACGTAGCAACATCTATGGTTTGCTTCCATTTTTCACCTTTAAAATTTTTCCAAGCTTCCATGTTTTTCTCCTTATTTTATAATTTTGCCCTGCAAGTTACAAATGTAACACCAAGGAAATATGGCTTGAATTGTTTGCTGTAAGTTCATGCCTTTCTCCTTACATGTTGTATAAAGATTGATTGAAATATTTTGGCTCGCAAGTTATATGCACGCCTAATTTTTTCCAAGCCATTTCTTCTTTGCTAGACAACATGTAAGAAGCATGTGCCTCGGCATTCGATATTTCTTTCAGTGCTTCCAGCGCTTGTCTTGCTTGCGGTACACGCACAGAAGTAACAGCAAGCGCCATAAGCGCATCTTCCATATCTAAAGCCATGCCTGGCAAGCCTGATATCGTTTCGCGTAAACTTCGAATAGATTGCAACACTTCTTCATCAATAATATCTTCATTGTCCTGAATATTGGATAGTGTTTTTAATGCATTTAAAAGAGCCGTAGCGCTTGCGGTAAATACATCTTTTTGCTTACCCGTAACTACCTCACCCGATGGCAATTCTATAGCCACGGCATGTATTTGTTTCGCTTCTGTTAAACGCCTGCAAGCAGCCACACACGGAACATCTTGTGGTTGCACATCGGATTCTGAGAGCAAAAACTGCATACGGTTCCATGTTTCTTCCGTGGCATTTCCCTTTAAGTAATCACACTCTGTATGGAAATAACGTCGTACAATTTCCCTAGAAGCCGCTTCCCGAACCACTGCATCGTCGGTAATCGCAAAACCCACCATATTTACGCCCATATCTGTAGGCGAAGCGTAAGGCGCGCCTCCGGTTATTTTACGTAAAATATTTTTTAATACCGGAAAGGCTTCAATGTCTCGGTTATAGTTAATAGAAAGTTTGCCATATGTTTCAAAATAAAATGGGTCTAGTTGGTTTACATCTTGTAAATCTGCCGTAGCGGCTTCGTAAGCTAAATTTACAGGGTGTTTTAGTGGTAAGTTCCAAACTGGAAATGTTTCAAATTTAGCATACCCTGCTTGCACACCGCGTTTGTACTCGTGGTATAACTGACTCATACATGTTGCAAGTTTACCGCTCGATGGCCCCGGTGCCGTAACCACAACCAAAGGTTTTGTGGTTACTATATAAGGGTTCGCCCCATACCCTTCGTCGGAAACAATGGTGTTTACATCACTCGGGTACCCCTTCGTATACGTATGAAAGTATACATTTTCCCCGCGCTTTTTAAGCATGTTGGCAAATTTCTCTGCGCTGGGCTGTCCTTTAAAAAGAGTGATAACAATGCTCGACACATATAAACCTAACCCTCTAAGTTTATCCACAAGGCGCAACACTTCGTTATCATAACTAATACCAAAATCTGCACGAATTTTATTCTTTTCAATATCGCGCGCACTAATGCAAAATACAATTTCCGCTTTATCTTTTAATTTTAATAATAATTTAGTTTTAATGTTTGGGTCAAACCCTGGCAAAACACGTGACGCGTGTAAATCATCAAATAATTTACCGCCAAACTCCAAATAAAGTTTATTATGAAAGGTTTCAATTCTTTTTAAAATGTTTTGACTTTGTTTTTCTAAGTATAGTTGATTATCGAATCCTACTTTGTTCATGTTTTGTTCCGCTCCTTACCTTTTTAGTATACATAAATAGGTAAAAATAATCTATTATTTATCATAGAAAATAAAAAAAAGAAAGGAGAAATCTCCTTTCTTTTTATATATATATTTACTTATTCCGCTTGCGTTAATTTACCCGTAATGGTTACTACCGTAACCCCGCCACCGCTAGAAGAAATTGCTGGTACCGTAATACCACCCGCCACCGAAGCATTAGGTAATGTAAGCGTGTTGGTAGAGGCATCTACGGTATACATACTAGACGTAAATTCTTTAACGGTTGTGCCTGTAACACTAACAATTTTCGTGATTTTAAAGTATTTTGGCAGTTCATCCGTTAGCACAACATTTTTCGCATCTAACTGGCCACTATTTGTTAAAGTAAATGTATAGGTAAATTCTTCACCTACAACCACTTCATTAGAACTAATGCTTTTAAATATGGTAACATTTGCATACTCTTCCAATGGAAGTATTGAACAAGGGTTAGGAACAACGCTAATTTTCTTTTCTCCAGTCTCTGTAGCCGAAGCGCAAATATGCGCACAGTTAATTAATTTAGAAACGCTAGAATCTAAGTTATCCACAACTCTTGCGCCGTAAATAAAAATTGCTGTTTCGCCAGGAGCTAATGGCTCGCCTAAAACAACAACCAATGGAGACGTTGATGTTGGCGTTACTTTTTGAACATCGCCATTGTATATAACGTACACAGCATCGCTGTTTACATATAATTTACCGTCTGCAAGGTTATCGGAAAGCGTAACTTGAAAAACAGAGTTTTCGCCAATATTTTTTACACGCACCATATAGGTAACACAACCACCCGCGCGAAATGATGGTTGTACAGAATATTTTTCACCCTCTAACTCGTACAATTCTCGAACATTGGCCACCACCACATTTGATATAGCATTCGATGATGTACGAGCCCCTTCATACGTATACTTAATACTCGCTTTATTTTGAATCTCTTGTAACATACGTCCTCCTTTTCATTTTCGAGCAAAACTATGCTCATTGTTACTATATGAAAAGAACGTATTTTTGTTACAACTTCTACATAATTTCATTTAATTGCCAAGCAGTTACTTGCATTTGTTTATACAACAACACCCATCCGCCTACACACGTAACTAAGGTAATAACTGTTAAAGGAATCCATAAAGGCATAAGGTACATAGCGCCAATGCATACGCCTAACACAACGCCTAAAAATGCAAAACAAGTAAGTGTATGGTACAAAACCGCACTGCTTTGCTTAACCACTTGAATTTCGTTGGTGTAAGAAAATGTGTAAAACCTTTTTGCTAAAAACAAAGCATACCCCGTTACCAATACACTAAACCCTAGGGAAAACAAAAGTAGAAGTAGCCATTCATACCAAACAAAATGCATAAGAATGCCACAAAGAAAAGACCCAACTATAGCAAACGGCAACATAATACATAATTGTAAAGCGACTTTACTTTGTATATAAGTTTTTGTAGAAATAGGCAAACTTTTTATTATGTAAAACGCATTACCTTCTAACGAAAACGTAACCGCCAGCGGGCTGTTCATCCCTAGCATAGCAATCGCTAAGCAAAAGGCACCCAACACACTAAACCCCATATTTTGCACACCTGCAAAATATAAAACAACAGGCATACAAATATAAAACACAAACCCTAAACAACTATTTAACAAATATCCAGCCGAAGAAGTTAACCGTTGCCATTCTTTTTTCAACAATGCCTGAAATTGCGTACGTTCATGCAGGTTTACGGGTTTTGCGTGTTTTGCTTTAGGTGTTCGATGAAAACGTTCGTAAAGCTTGCTATAATATTTTGAAATGCATAACAATAAAACAACAAACGGAAAAATAGAAATAGCCCAAAACGCAAAAACGGAGCCCCAAGAAACAAAGGCAACACTTTGTACAATCCATGTAAAAAAGAAAATGTTTGGTAACGTTATACTTCCTTGTCCAAAACCACTGTACAAAAGTACCATAGCCACCATAACAAGCGCAATAACAATACCTCGAATAACACGAAATACTTTGCTATTCGAGCCTATAAGCCCAATGCATAAAGCAAAAAGTTCGCCAAAAGTAATAGGTAATAGCGGTAAAGCAAGCAATATGATTATTGCTATAAGCACTTGTAAAAACGTAATAGGCGTTACAATACAATACACCACAAGGTAAGGCGCGTAAAACATAAGTACATATATATAGTACCATATACACTGTGTAAAAATGCGCGCAAAACAAACGGTACTTGTTTTGATAGGCATGCTCGCAAGTAACTCATAATCGGTTGCAGAAAACAACATATGGTGTAGTCCAAAAAAAGACAAAACAAACACGAGTATTGTGGTTGGTAAAGCGCCCGTAATCAGCAACCCATACGTAGGCATTTGATTTTGCAAATATAGTTGCGCCTGACCCCACGCACCTAAAGCCATAGCCGCAATGACATAGGCAAAAACAAAAACAAATAAAATAATAAGTCCAGCGTTACTTTTTTTAGATTTAGAAAAAGAACTTTGGAATAAACTCTGAAAATTGATTTTAACTAAACGAAAAAACATCTATTCGTCCTCTTCTAAAAAAACGTCTTCTAAAGAAGCATTGCCTACAATATCTTTCATAGCCCCTTGAGAAATAATTTCTCCATCTTTAATGATCGCTACTTTATTGCAAAGCTTTTCCGCAGTTTCTAGTACATGTGTAGAAAAGAAGATAATGCCACCTTTTTTACAAAAATCATGCATATAATCACGCGTTATTTTTGCAGCTTTTGGGTCTAACCCCACAAAAGGCTCATCTAAAATAAGAAGTTTAGGGTGATGTAAAAAAGCGGTTAAAAGCACAAGTTTTTGACGCATACCATGAGAATATTCTTTCACTTTGCTTTGCAGGGCATCATATATTTCATACGCCTTAGCCATGGCTTCCATTTCTTGTTGCACACTTTGCAAAGAAACACCATAGCAAGACAATATAAATGAAATGTAATCCACACCCGTCATAAACGGATACATATCTGGGTTATCTGGCACATACGCCATGCATTGTTTGGCTTCTAAACTTTGCTTAGAAATATCTTTTCCAAATACGCGAATTTGCCCCGATTCAAAATTTAAAATACCTGCAATACATTTAATAAGTGTAGATTTACCTGCACCATTGTGACCAATAAAAGCAAATAAATCGCCTTCTTGCACGCATAAAGAGATGCCTTTAAGCACCTCTTCACCTTTTTTATAACTTTTTTTCACATTAAGTATTTCTAACATACATTCCCTATCTTAAAATAACATTTATGGTGGTACTTTCTACAATTTGCCCTTCAACAAGCACAATTTGTGCGCCATGCTCTAAAGACTTTAACGCTCCGTCTATACGTAAGTTAAAGTTTTTTACTGTATCGTCGGCAGACAAAACCGTATATGTACCAGGGCGAATCGCATATTTCCCCTTCGATTTTTTTACCGTGTAAGCCGTTTGTTGCGCTAAAATTTTATCGCTTGGCTGGTACGAAACTAAAACATTACCCTGTTTATCTTCCGATTTTGTGCTAACCGTATACCTTACGCCATTTTTTACTTTAATATTCTTTTTCTTTTGCCATTCACGTACAAAAATAACAATAGCACCCACAAGAAAAATAACACCAATAACGGCCATAATAATATATGCCACTTGTTCATCGGTTAAAGCTGCCAAAAACTGCATAAGCCACCTCCCTAGTTACTGTAAGTATAGCACAAACCCTTGTTTTTGACAACCATTCCTTATCATCTTGCGATATTGTTTACGTTTATGCTATACTTAGCGTATGAAAGTAGAAATTTTAGCTCCAGTAGGAAGTATAGAGAGTTTATACACAGCCATTGCTCACGGCGCCAACGCTGTATATTTAGGGTTACCTAAATTTCAGGCGCGCGCCAAAGCGCAAGATTTTACGTATGAAAATTTACAATCATATGTTGCTTTTGCGCACGCCTTTAACGTAAAGGTTTACCTTACGTTAAACACCTTGGTTACCAATGAAGAATGGCCTGAATTATTGCAAACCATAGATATTGCCATGCAAGCAGGAATAGACGCCTTTATATTGCAAGACTTAGGCGTAGCTTACACCATTAAAACAAGGTACCCGCAAGCTGTATTGCATGCCAGCACGCAAATGGGTATTAACAATGTATACGGCGCAAAAATCGCAGAAAAATTAGGGTTTCAGCGTGTGGTGCTTGCCCGCGAAACCACACTTGAAGATATTCGCGCCATAAAAGAACAGACGCAATTAGAAATTGAATATTTTGTTCAAGGCGCGCTTTGCGTGGCGTATTCTGGCAACTGTTATCTTTCCTCTTTAACCAACGGTTGTAGCGGAAACCGCGGTATGTGCAAACAGCTATGCCGTTTACCGCTTACCGCCATAAACGATACTTTAACACAAAATGGATATTTTTTATCTACAACCGACCTGTCTTTGCAAAAACATTTAAAAGAAGTAATAGATGCAGGCGTTTGCTCTTTAAAAATTGAAGGCCGCTTACGTCGTCCTGCCTATGTTGCAGAAGCTGTGCGTACTTATCGCGCCATGGTCGACCACAACTTCACCATGCAACCAAATAACCTACAAAAATGCTTTTACCGCGGAACATACAACGATGGCGCATACTTATTCCCTAACACACAACGCCAAAATATAATTAACCCTTTATTTGCCAACCACCGAGGGATTTCCATTGGCAAAGTGTTAAAAGTTGTACCGTTTAAAAATATATATAAAATTTTTATACAAAGCGACACACCGATTGTAACAGGCGACGGTTTAAAATGCGTTTATGGCAAAAATGAATGCAGTTTCGGCGTAGGCAATGTGCAAAAAGAGCAAGAAAATTACGTTGTTTTCTCAAATACACAACCAAAACCAAACGCCGAAGTTTTCAAAATTTTAGACGCAGAGTTTGAAAAAGCACTTTTAGCCAAAAAACCCACACTTAGCGTTAACTTACATCTTACCATACGCCCGCAACAACCGTTGCAGGCCACACTGCAGTGTAACCAACACACAGTTGCGCGAATTTCTTCTTTTGTTGCGCAAACAGCGCAAACGGCGCCCTTAACCAAAGACCAAGTAACTACCATTTTTAGCAAAACCGACACTTTTCCGTTTAACGTTACTATAACGGTACATATGGAACCTTTTTTCGCACCAAAAGCACTTTTAAATGCTTTCCGCAGAGACCTTTTTGCGTCTCTTTGGAAAGAGCTTACAACAATAACCCCACCAAGCGCCTTAACCACACCGTTACAAACATACACCCCACCAACTTGCATGCAAACATTTTTCTTAACAAATCAACAAAAAGTGCCTAAACAAACCAACGAAACATATATTTACGCACCAAGCACATATTCTCTCGAAAACGTTCTTTCTTTTGCCAAAGAACATAAAACCTTTATCTTATGGCTACCTGTTATTTGCAATGGCAAAGATATGTTTTTATTACAACACATTATAAAAGAACTTTCTCCACAAAACGTACAGCTTGTGGTAAACAACATAGGACAACTAACCTTTGCAAATACCTTTACTTGTATTGCTGGACCATTTTTAAACGTAAGCAATAATTACACAGCGTTTGTTTTACAGCAAAACAACGTGCAGCAGTTTGTGCGAAGTTTTGAACCTATATTTGCTTCCGTTAAAGGCGGACTAACCTACACAGGCAATGTTCCCGTTATGCAATTTGCGCACTGCCCATGGCAAGCCCTATACCGCACCGATTGTAAACATTGTTCTTATTTTTCTAAACCACTTATTTACAAACTATCCCATCACATTACTTTACAAATTCGAAGAATACAACTTTCTAAATGTTATGCCGAAGCCGTGTGGCTAGAAGCACCGAAAAACTCGTCAAAAAATGACAATATTATAGATATTCGAACATAATGGTATAAAAAAACCTCGCTTGCACACAATAAACACAAGCGAGGCATAATTATGAGAAAAAACAAAAGACCTTTCACCACAAATGAAAAAGTTATGATTATATTTTCATGTATTGCGTTTGTTGTGCTTAGTTTATGTTTAACGTTTAGCATTATCGACGCAAATAAGAAAAAAAGCATAACGCCCCAACAAGGATTCCCCGAGTATTTAGTAGCTCCCTTTATTGATATGGTTTCTTGGGTACCAACTTCCAACGAATATAGTGTAAACGGCGTGGCCAACCTTTCCCGCATAGCCAGCGAAACAGGTATAAAATATTATAATTTAGGCTTTATTCGTTTAGATGATTCTAAGCCACTAAACAGCGACGGCTCTTTACGTTGGTGCTGGGGCGGATATTACAATTTATCAGAACAAGGTAACGACTTTTTTCAGTACGAAGGTATAAAAGCAGCCATATACAGCATACGTCAAAACGGAGGCGATGTTATTATTTCTGTTGGCGGACAGTTAGGCGTTGCCCCATGGGTAGCTAGCACAAGTGTAGAAAACATTGCAAACATGTATATGGATATTATTGAAACATACCAATTAAAACGCATAGATTTAGACATTGAAGAAAGCAACCAAGGTTTAGAGGAAAACATTCGCAACGCACAAGCTATGAAAATAGCACAAGACAAAACAGGTGTAGAAGTTGTGTTAACCATTCCAATTATGCCATACGGCTGGACAAGTACGCAGAAAAATGTTGTAAACGCCTTTTTAGATGCTGGGGTTACAATTAAACTTATTAACAACATGACCATGTGTTACGGATACAGCGCCGTACCAGCCAATGAAGACTTTGCCGATGCTTCCATTCGCGCTATGAGTAATGCTGCCGACCAATTGGTAGAACTATATAAAGCGCACGGTAAAACGTTAACACGCGCGCAAACATACCATATGATGGGCGCAACTGTAGATATTGGGTACGAAAACCAATACAACCCTACATGGACGGTAGATTTAACTAAAAAAGTTGTACAAGACGCACAAAAAAATAAATACGGCATGTTATCCTTTTGGAGTGTAGGCCGAGATGCCATGATTGATAATAACGCGGGCATTTATGAAAAGTATGCACATTCTAACGCACTCAAAGCCTATATGCAGCAAATGTAAACAAACAAAAAAGACGCTATACGCGTCTTTTTTTAAGCAGTTTTTTTGTAAATATCTACAATGGCTCCTTGTGCACGAATATATAATTTGTGCGCAGCAGAATCATAGGCTTCATCTACGTAGTTTTTGCTAAGTTTACGTATTTCTTCTAAACTTTCTAAATCTCTTTCAACGGCCATATTTTTGTCTGTTTGCAATTTGTATTTTACATCTTGATTTTGCATAATTTTTACATCAACCGTTTCATCTTTTGCTACAATTGTTGCACTATCTACACTTTCAAATTCTGCATACAATATACCAAACGTATATATTTGCACATTACCTACTAAACCTTTTGCAGAAACATCGCCTGCGGTTGCAATATATATATTGTTTGCCGACTTGTTTTGTAGTATAACTTTTGCGTTTGCCGATGCATTTACTTTTACAAAGCCAATAGCATTTTGAATGGTAATTTTTGATGATTCTGTAGATATATCTACATTTGAAACAGAACCATCTTCATCTCCTAAATGAATTGCTCCATACGTGGTTGTAATGTAAATCGAATTTTCAACATATGGGAAGTTCATGGTACTGGTTGAAGAAGTTACAACGGCGCTTTGCACATGGTTTACGTTTATCTGCCCATGTTCGGCGTTAATCGTAAGCGTTGGAACATACTCTATGTTTACTTTACCATATTGTGTTTTTACAACAGCCTCGGTGCCATGTATTTGGTATACTTCACAATCGCCTAACGCTGTGGTAAAATAAAAGTTTCCATACACTTGATTTTTTACGTCTGACGAAACAGAACGAACAGACCCTGCATCTGTGTTTGCAGTAAAGTTTTTGCAACTATTAAAATAAATCATGCCTGCGGTCGTATTTGCGTTTATATCTCCACCAATTGCCGATTCAATGTTTAAATTTCCCACAGTGGTTTCATATGTTACATTTCCACCTACTGTCACGCTTGAAGGAATGATTAAAGAATTTATAGTTTGCGAAACGTTAATATTTTGCACACTCATTTCCTTAATAGAAAATGTAATACCGCTATTACCTTTTACATTTAAATTTTGTAATGTAATTTTACTTTCTCCCTGAATGGTAAGCGGGGAATTTTTTGATGTAATAGAAATCGTTTCTACCTTGCTTAACCCGCCTGGCAAACTTACTTTTAAATAGCACTCATTGGTAGCAATTCCAAACTTGTTTAATTCAGCGGTTTTAAGTTTTAAAGTATTTGTCTCAGCATCTACGTTATATTCTAATGTTGGCGCTTCAATATCATCTTTTGTAAACCCTACAAACGCTTGATAGAAACGAACTTCACCGGCAGAAACATTGTTTCGCTCAATAATTATAGGCGCCGTACCCGTTTCAATTTCAATGTTTTGAATGTTTAGCCATTGATCTGCGGAAATATTTGGTGTAATATCCGCTGTTCCATTACCCGCCATTAAAGAAACATAACGAATACCAAAAATTTCTGTTCCAGGAGCCACCATTAACACAACAGTGGAAATACCTGCAAATAGTAATGCACATAGCAAAACCATACCTAAAGAGAATAAAATTCTTTTCATACGCTACTCCTTTGTTTGTAAAATTGCTTTAATTCTTCGTACACCACTACTGCTACTTTGTTCTTTTACAATTTTAAATGTACCAAGTTCGCCTGTATGTTTTACATGTGGTCCGCCACAAATTTCATGGCTTACATCTCCAATTTTATATACGGTAACTTGGTCGCCATATTTAGAATCAAATACACCAAGCGCACCTGCTTTTTTTGCTTCTTCTGGCGTCATGGTAGAACACTCTACAGGTATGTCTGCTTGAATGGCTTGGTTTACCAAATCTTCCGTTTTTTGAATTTCTTCTGGAGTCATAGCTCTATCACAAGAAAAATCGAACCTTAACCTTTCTGGTGTAATATTAGAACCCTTCTGAAAAACAGTATTTCCAATAACTTTTCTAAGCGCTGCTTGTAACAAATGGCACGCCGTATGTAAACGCGTGGTTTCTTCCGTTTGTTCCACAAGCCCACCTTTTGCCACGCCTTTTTCTTGACTCTTACTTGCTTGTTGATGTTTTTCAAAAGCTTCTTTAAAGCCAGTTTCATCTACGGTATACCCCATTTCTTCAGCCATTTCCTTGGTTAGTTCTAACGGGAAACCATATGTATCAAACAAACGGAAAGCTTTATCTCCTCGAATGGTTTTTAGTTCTGGTGCAAATTTCTTTAAGTTTTCTACAAGTTTATAAAATTCTTTCGAACCTTGTTCCAACGTTTTTTCAAACTTATGGCACTCTTTTTCAATTTCTTGTAAAATGTATGCTTTGCGTTCTACAAGGTTAGGGTACGCCTCGCTATATACATCATCTATAAATGTCGTTGCCACACCTAAAAGTTCTTGCGTGCCTACGTTTAACTGCTTTGCATAGCGAATGGCACGGCGCATAAGTCTGCGTAAAATATACCCTGCTCCCACATTCGATGGCACAATGCCTTTTACATCACCAATCAGCATAACCGCTGTACGCATGTGGTCACAAACAATACGCATGGCTTTTACCGAAACAGGGTCTGCATCATAAGAAATGTTGGTTGCTTTTTCAAGATATGTAATAGCTGGCGTAAATAAGTCGGTTTTATAACCATCGGTTAAGCCGTTTAAAAACATAAGCATACGTTCAAAACCAAAGCCCGTATCTACATTTTTATTTGGCAATGGTTCGTACACACCGTTACCTTTATTTAGGTATTGCATGTACACATCGTTGCCAATTTCAACATATCTTCCACAATTGCATGTAATATCACAATGCTCAGAGCATGGTGTGTTATGGCGTGTATAAAACCATTCATTATCTGGGCCACATGGTGTACCTACCGTTCCATCAATTTGCCACCAGTTATCTTCTCTACCTAAAAAGTAAATGTTTTCAGGTTTAATTCCAGCCTTTACAAGTAAATCTGCTGTTTCTTGATCGCGCGGAACATCTTTGTCGCCTGCAAAAACCGAACAGCAAATTTGGTCGCCATTTAAACCAAAAACCTTGGTTAAAATTTCATACGTCCATTGTGTTTTTTCTTTTTTGAAATAATCTCCTAAACTCCAGTTTCCCATCATTTCAAAAAACGTAAAGTGTACGGGGTCGCCTACGCTTTCAATATCCACTGTTCGTACGCAACCTTGCACATTACATAAACGTTTACCCATAGGGTGTGGTTTTCCTAATAAATAAGGCATTAATGGTTGCATACCCGCAATATTAAACATAACGCCCGAGCCTTCTTCACCTATTAAAGAAACAGCACCTATGTTTTTATGCCCCTTAGATTCGTAAAACGATATCCATTTTTCTCTCAATTCTTTACTTGTAATTTGTTTCATAATTCCCTTCTTATTCATCGAATATATCTGTTAAGCCATCGGCACCAAATACTTCTTCCGCTGTTGGTGCTGGCGGTATTTCTTCTGGTGTTCTAGGCGGTTCGGCTGGTGCTTGTTGCATTAAGCTCATGGTGTCTGCATCTTTAGGTAAGTTTACAAACGTTGTATTTGCACCTTTCCAACCCAAGCGAATAGTTCCTAATTTACCATTTCTATGTTTAGCAATAATAATTTCAGCAATATAATCTTCTGGAGCCTTTTCTTGTGCGTTTGCTCCGTTTGCATCGTACATATCTGGTTTATGAATAAACATAACCATATCTGCATCTTGCTCAATAGCGCCCGACTCACGCAAATCGGAAAGCACAGGTTTATGACCCACACGTTGCTCAATCGCACGCGATAACTGTGAAAGCACAATAACCGGCACGTTAATTTCTTTTGCTAAAATTTTTAATTTGCGTGAAATTTCACTAATTTCATTTTGCCTACTTTCTGCTTTTCCGTCGCCCGTCATTAACTGTAAGTAGTCAATCATAATTAAGTCTAACCCTTTTTCACGTTTTAATTTACGACATTTAGAAAGTATGGCAGATGGTTTATTTAGTGATGAATCATCCACAAAAATATGTGTTTCAGCCAAACGAGTATTTGCTTTCCAAAGTTTTTTCCAATCTTCTGCTGTAAGTTCACCCTTTAGTGCGTTCGCCATATTTACATTCGCTACAGAGCAAAGCATTCTTTGTGCAAGTTGCACTTTCGGCATTTCAAGCGAAAACACAGCACATTTTGCGCCACTGTTAAGTGCGGCATTGGTTACAATATTCATCGCCAAAGATGTTTTACCAACACCTGGGCGCGCTGCTAACAAAATTAAATCGGAATTTTGTAAACCATTGGTAATTTCGTCTAACTGGAAAAAGCCCGTAGATAGCCCACGTAAAGCGTTTTTATCTTTGTGAATAATTTCAAATTTATCAATAACTTGTAAAAGAGCTTCGTTTAGCGGTACCAAATCGGATGTTTGGCCACTTTCTGCAATGGAAAATATTTCCTTTTCAGCAAACGAAAGCGCATCTTCTTTCGAATTATCCTCGTAAGATTGTTCGATAATTTTTTCACTTGCCGTAATCAGTTTTCGTAGCATACTATCTCTTTTTACAATACGAACGTAAGATGCGTAATTTACCGCACTAGGAACCGCGTTGGTAAGAGAAGTAATATATTCTACACCACCAACATTTTGTAATAAATTTTTGCGCTCTAAACAATCGGTTAATGTTACAAAATCTAAAGGTGCATTTTTTGCATAAATTTCTTGAATGGCACGAAAAATATCTTTGTGCGACTCACTGTAAAAATCCGCCTCGCTAAGCGCAGAAACAATGTTTACCACAGCCTCATCATCAATTAGTGCACAGCCTAAAACAGCCTGTTCGGCTTCTAGGTTATGTGGCATCATTTTTACTTTTGTTTCTTTCGCTCTCATGCTTGCACTCCTTTTGCTTTATTATACCCTTTTTCCTACTACTCGTCAACATTGCACATAAAAAAAGGGCGCAAACTGCACCCTTATTTTTTAATCTTTATCTTCCCCGCGGAATTTCGCTCTCGCACGTTGGCTGTGGTCAAGAATTTTTTTGCGAATTCGAATAGATTTTGGCGTAACTTCCAATAACTCGTCCGAACCTAAAAACTCTAAGGCTTCTTCAAGAGTTAATGGTTTTACAGGGCTTAAACGCAATGCTTCATCGCTTGAAGAAGAACGCATATTGGTTAAATGTTTTGTTTTGCAAACGTTTACAGCAATATCTCCTTCTTTAGGGTTAGCACCAACAACTTGCCCTGCGTATACTTTTTCTTGCGGTTTTATAAATAAAGTACCACGTTCTTGTGCGTTAAATAAACCATATTGAACAGCTTCGCCCGTTTCAAAGGCAACCAAGCTACCACCTACTCTGTTAACTATATCGCCTTTATATGGTTGATATTCATAGAATACAGAACTCATAATGCCTTCACCACGCGTTGCGGTTAAAAATTCTGTTTTATACCCAAATAACCCGCGAGAAGGTATGTAAAATTCTAATCGTGTACGGCTACCTTGTGGTGTCATGGAAATAAGTTCACCCTTACGGTTTCCCATTTGCCCCATAATTGTTCCCACACAAGTTTCCGGTACATCAATTACTAATCTGTCGATTGGTTCGCATTTTACACCATCTATGGTTTTATACAACACACGTGGCATACTTACTTGAAACTCGTAACCATCTCTGCGCATGTTTTCAATTAAAATAGATAAGTGCATTTCGCCACGCCCAGCAACTAAGAACGATTCCGTAGAATTGGTATCGGTTACACGTAAAGAAAGGTCTTTTAATGCTTCTCTATACAATCTTTCGCGTAAGTGTCGGCTAGTTACAAATTTGCCTTCCTTTCCTGCAAACGGGCTATCGTTTACAGAAAACGTCATTTCTACACTTGGTTCACTAATTTTTACAAACGGCAAGGCTTCAGGTAGCATAGCATCACAAATGGTGTCGCCAATCGTTACCTCAGGCGCCCCAGAAACCAAAACAATATCTCCTGCAATTGCGCTTTCCACAGGCACACGGTTCAGCCCTTCAAACACATAAATTTCGCCAATCTTTGCGCGTGAATTCGGGCGTTGGTTGTAGTAATCGGTAATTATAATCGATTGATTTTTCTTTACCGTACCGCGTTCAATTCTGCCAATAGCTAATTTGCCTACGTAATCGTTCATTTCGGTAGCCGATACAAGCATTTGTAAAGGTGCATTCATATCGCCCGTTGGCGCAGGAATATGCTCTAAAATAGCGTCAAATAATGGGGTTAAATCTTTGCCTGGTTCGTCTATCGATTTCGAAGCAACGCCTTTTCTTGCTGAACAGAATATAAATGGACTATCCAACTGTTCTTCCGTAGCGTTTAAATCCATCAATAATTCTAATACTTCATCAACAACCTCTGCAGGACGCGCGTCAGGCCGATCCATTTTGTTTACCACAACAATTACTTTGTGATCTAACTCTAAGGCTTTTTGTAAAACAAAACGGGTTTGTGGCATTGGTCCTTCAAAAGCATCTACCACCAATAGCACCCCGTTTGCCATTTTTAAAACACGTTCTACTTCACCACCAAAATCAGCATGCCCAGGGGTATCAATGACATTTATTTTAACGTCTTTATATTTGCATGCTGTGTTTTTAGCAAGTATGGTAATACCACGTTCACGTTCAATCGCGCCATTATCCATAACTCTATCTTGTACAACTTGGTTCTCGCGAAAAACGCCACCTTGTTTTAACATTTCGTTTACAAGCGACGTTTTACCATGGTCAACGTGTGCAATAATTGCAATATTTCGAATGTTCTTTTGTTCCATACAATTTTCTCCTAGTAATAACCTTTTTATTTTAGCACAACCCAATGAAACACGCAATGCATTTTATTTTCTTTTTTAAAAAAACAGCGCGCTAATATGCGCTCTGCTCAATTTTTAAAACAACAAAACCTTGGGGCTTACCACACAGCGGACATTCCTCCCACGCCTTTACATCGCTATGAGAATAACCACAGTTACTACATTTCCACAAAGATTTTTGTTCTGTTTTATAAAGTTGTTTGTTTTGCATTTTTTGTTGCAAAGTTTTTAATTTTGCATGGTGTGCTTGCTCTACTTCAGCAACACGTAAAAAAGCTTTGGCAATATCTTCAAACCCTTCTTTGGAAGCGGTACGCGCAAACGCTGGGTACACGACTTCTCCCTGATGCAACTCACTTTCAATATGCGCTTGTAGCCTTTGTGGCATTTTTCCACCAACAAGCGGGTACGAAAGCGATATATCTACATCTTTTGCTGGTTCTGCTTCTTTTTCTAAAATAAAATCCATAAAAACCTTAGCATGCGCCATCTCATTCGTCGCTATTTGTTTTAATGTTTCTGCTAAGCACGCATCGCCTTCTTGTTGCGCCATATCTGCAAACCACTGGTATTTTGCGCCGTCCATACATTCAGCCGCCATAGAACTAGCTAAATTTGTATATGTTTGTGTTTCTTCAAATTTCATAAAAAAATCCTCCTTAGGTAAGGGTAACCAAAGAGGACATTTTTAAACTAAAACGAAAAAGTTTTTAATAATTCCCAAAGCGATTGCATGGTACAAGGGGTTTGATAGTAAAAACATCTGCCTGTGTATTCGCCATTATATTTTCGAATGATATTAAACCCCGCATACAATGGTTCTACTTTTATAAGCAGTTCTGTAAACGGCATGTTGTTGTGCATGTGTTCTTTTTCATACACAAAACGCAACCAAACACCCTGTTTCATTTGTTCTATGGTTAATTTGTGCATACTCACACCAAATGCAGGCATTTCATAAGAACCATCTGCAGTCAGTAGTTGCTCTAAACAATTTACAATTTCTTTACATTGCCACGTATTGCATTTGGTCTCTTTACCCTCTACCAAGCAATATATCTCCGTTGCTTGGGCAAAAAAATCTTTTATTTCCATAGGTTGTGCGTACCCTCCTATATTTACAACACTTAGTATACTACACAACAAATATAAACTCAACATTTTCATCATACACTTACTATGCGCCATTTTAGCATTCTTATGCAAAAAAAGAAGCCCTTAGGCTTCTTCTTTTCTGTTTTGTGGTAATATGATTGGTTCAACATGTATGCTTTCCGCACTTGTTTGCACAGTGTCCGGAGGCGTAATACTTAAATCTATATTTATATAAATTGTCAACTCAATGGCCCATGTATTAAGGTAAGAAGAATCTTGCCCTGCACCAGATTTAAAATGAAACGAATAGGTTGCCGTATTACCCGAAACTTCTTTTTGAGGAATAATTGCCACAGTTCGTCCACTGTTTGTTTGTTGTATAATATTGTTATTTATACCGTTAGTCGCAGCTATACTTTCATACGTATTGCTTGTGCCGTTTAACGAAGTGTTTAACTCATTATCATTGTTAAATGTCTTCCAAGTAATTTCAAATTTTGAAATGTAATACCCTTTCGCTTCCGACATTTTAATTTGTATACAGTTGGTTATATTGGTTGCATTATATAAATATGTTTCTGAAGTAACATCGCCCCAACTACCACCTAATAAAGCATAACTTAATTGGTCGGTGTCAACGCCTTCATCATTTGCCTCTACATTTACCAGAACGGTCATAGTTTTTGGTGTATAATGCGCGTATAAGGTTATCTGGTTGGCTCCGCTAGTATTATAATCATAATCACGATTCCAATAATATGTTGAATTTTCTTCTTTGATATATCCTTCATACTTTTGGGGTTTGTTATTTGCATCAAACAATTTTGTTGTTGGGTCATCTTTTACTATACACCAACCAGCAAAATCATACCCTTGTTTTACACTAGCAGCAGGTGAATTTCGTGCAAGCTCTCCATACCTATAGCCTTGTGAATTTGTATACCGTCCATCATCAAACACAACCGTTGTAACCAATGGTTCCCAATGCGCGTATAAGGTAACATTTCCGCGTTTTGTTACAATGTAAGAGCCCACTTGTTTTCCGTTAGCGTCAAAAACACATGTTCCGCCGCTTGCACTTGTATAAAAACCTGTAAATTGATATCCCCTTCTATCAGGAACAATGACAGAAACATTAGAATCTCCATGTTTCATGGTAATCGTCGATTGATCGTTAGATCCACCATTGCCATCAAAAGAAACTTGGTTAAAGGATGTTTCGTAATAATACCAAATACCAACGCGTTTAAAATGGTTATCTTCGTTATAAACATTGATAGCAGATGTACCATATTTTCCTAGCAAATAAAAATATTCACTTCCGGAATTACCAATAGCTGCGGTAAAACGGTAACTTTCTGCATAGCCTTCTATAAAATAACCTGGTTTTACAGTTAACACGGCAGGATCAAACGAATAATATCTTGTTTCATACCATTCAGGGTGTTCTTTAATGTTGCTAATTTTTAATGTAAATTGATTTTTCTCAAGTGTATAGGGAGACCCTGCGTGTTTTTTCATAACTTCTTCAGTAAGGGTTTCTACTTTTGAACGTCCACGCGCGTCAATTCCTTTAGTGTTATAATCTGATACATTATCACTTGCCCAACCAAGAGTTGCCGAGCTTTGCAAACCGCTACCTACCGCCATATTATTAATAGATAATGCAGCGTTTTTTTTCAATTTTATTGTATAGTTTTTGTCTTGTTTTTTGTAGGAAATTAAAAGATCTTCCCCAATTGTCGTTATAACAACTTCACTTACTTCTGTTGCCACAGCCTTTCCGTTAAAGGCATAAATACCGTATTTTTCGTTTTGAAGTTTTATATAATAACCATAAGATAACGTTTCTGTTGCAACAATTTCAGATTGCGCAACCGTTGTTAGGGAACCTTGTTCATTTATAAAATCGTAATAAACAATTGTTGAAGATTCATCGGTTACATCATCGTACTCTACGGAGTATCTTTCCCCAACCATAACATTTGCAAATGGTCCGTATATATTTTCATAGATGAAATCTGTTAATTGTTTTCCACTTTTTGTAAAAATAGCATAGTTGGAAGTTGCCCCTTCTTTTTTAGAAGTGCCGCCTAACAAGGTACTGTCTGCGCTGTAACGATATACGTATACATCTTTGATTAAATATATGGTGTTTCCATTAGCATCAACTACGGTATATTCATCATTTTTACAAACGAACCCGTTTAATTCTTTGTCAAAACCTACAATAATACCATTATTAGAAGAAATCGATATAACTTCTTGGAAATTTGCATCAAAATATACAAATTTTGCTGTGGAAGTATCAACAACTTTGTGTTTAATATCATCCGATATAACGGAATATCTTAAAAACACACTATAGGAAGAAATATAATTTTCTTGTGGTACCCAAATGTAAGAAGTATTGTTCCAAGAAGTTAGTTTGCCATTGGCTTTTAAAACCATGTACTCTGGAGAAACATACCCTGTAAAGCTAACATCTTCCACATAAATACAAAGTTTATTTGCTTGGTAGTTTTCATAACGATACAACTTGGTTATAAAATATGTTTCGTTATTTAGTACCGCTATTTGATGTTCTATGTTTTGTCTGTATAATTTATTGCCTAGTAATACATATTTTTCCAAATTACCGTTTTCTTCATCAATATCTTCGTAATCTTTAATATAGGTTAAAATTTCTTCATCTTTTACAGAATACTGTATTTGCACGCCACCATCTTTCATGGTTAAAATTTCAAAATAATGGTTACCTTGTAAAGCAATTGTGTTAGCGTTTAAAGATTGCATTTGGAAAACGCATTCCTGATTCATATCGGTAACAATGTATTGCACTTCTTGTGCGTCATTTTTTGCTGCGCGCAAGTTTACAAAATACACTTGAAAAGTTTCCATATAAATATCTGTGCTTGCGTCTTCATAAACATAAGGGGTTGTATAAAACAACACATCACCAGCCATGTGTAAATTCTCTGCATCTTGTAAATCGGTATAATTTAAAACCACCTTTGATTCAGCCAAATTAATTACAGCATGGTTGCCCACATCGTTTTTCACAAGCGCAAAATTTCCGCATACTTGCACAACGGTTTGGTACGTGAATGGTTGCCCTTCATCGTCTGTTGTAGGCGTTTCAACCTTACCGTATCCGCCATCGGGGTCTGTTGGGTCTTTCTGCCAAATTTCATCACTTCCCGTTCCCGTATCTACAATCACGGTATCGCCCGTTTCATCTTCGCCAACAACGCCCCCAGGAAGCGTCCCGCCACCAATATCCACAGGCGGATTGTTAGGCTTGTTTGAATTAATAATTTCATCAATAAAAGTTTGTTGCTCTTTTGTGTAAGGATTTCTTCCTTTTACTGCAAAATAAATACCTATAGCCGCGCCAATAGCAACTAAAACAGCCACAATAATAAGAACAATTTTGGATGCTTTACTCATACATTCCCCCTTAACAGTAAGTTTGCCTAAAGTTTTTATATTAAAACTATAAAAATAAATCCTTTTTTTGTCAAATAAAAAAGGTCGCCAACCGCGACCTGTCTATTAGTAGTTTTCTTTACGAACTTCAAAAAAGCTTTGAGGATGTGCACATACTGGGCAAACTAGCGGAGCTTTTTTACCTATTACTAAGTGCCCACAATTACGGCATTCCCAAATAACTTCTTCACTCTTTTCAAATACTGCTTTCATTTCTACATTGTTTAAAAGTTTTCTATAGCGTTCTTCGTGTGTTTTTTCAATAGCGGCTACCATACGAAACTTTTGCGCAATATCATGAAAGCCTTCTTCATCTGCTTCTTTAGCAAAAGTATCATACATATCGGTCCATTCATAGTTTTCACCTTCTGCGGCATGTAATAGGTTTTGTTTTGTGTCGCCAATGCCTTTTAATTCTTTAAACCACATTTTAGCGTGTTCTTTTTCGTTTTCAGCTGTTTGTGTAAAAATTGCTGCAATTTGTTCATAGCCCTCTTTTTTTGCAACACTTGCAAAATATGTGTATTTATTTCTAGCCTGACTTTCTCCAGCGAAAGCTGTATGTAAATTTTGTTCGGTTTTCGATCCTTCTAATTTCATATCATAACTCCTTTTTTCTTGGTTTTTATTTGTTGTTTGGTTATGCGCGATATGCAAAAGCTGGTGCAACACATGTTTTGGTTGTTTATCTAAAAACGAAGTGTACAGCGTTTGCGCTTCTGTATTCTGCGCACATACCGATCGCTTTAACAAAGCATCTATATTATATAAGCAATCACGTCTTTTTTGCAAGCATTCTTCACGTGTTTCTAAAAGTTGTTTAGGTTGTCCACCACCACCAACACACCCATATGGGCAGGCCATAACTTCAATAAAATCAAACAGAGCCAAATCTTTTTCGTGCTCGTGTAAAAAAGTTTCTACATTGGCAGTTCCATATATAACCGCCACATGTAGTTTTTCTTTTCCTACAGTTATAGTCGCTTCACGAACTTGCGTAACATTGCGTAAAGGCAAGAATTCTTGCTCTTGTAGCGTTACATTATTTTTGTAAGCTACATACCGAAGTGCCGATTCCATAACTCCACCAGAATTTCCAAATATTGCGCCCCCGCCCGACGCCTCAGACATGGTTTTATCAAATGGCATTTCCGGTATGTCTTCCCATGCAACGCCTTCTTCTTGCGCCCATAAGGCAAGTTCTTGCGCTGTAAGAACAACGTCCGTATCTTGCGCCTTTGGTAAATTCCAATATATAGATGCCGAGCACATTTCTTCTCGTTGCACTTCATACTTTTTAGCCGTACAAGGCGTTAGCGCAACATGCATCATGCGTTGCACAGGCACACCGCTATTTTGCGCAAAGTATGTTTTAACCATTGCTCCTTGTATGCCAATAGGGCTTTTTACAGAAGAAATATTTGGCACAATTTCAGGTCGAAACATTTCAGCCCACTGTACCCATGCGGGGCAACAACTTGTAAACATAGGCAAATTTTTTCGCGTTTTTAATCTTTCCTCTAATTCTTTTACTTCTTCTAAAATGGTAATATCTGCAGCAAAATTTGTATCAAACACCTTTGAAACGCCCAACTTTTTTAACAGACCTACAATTTTAGGCGCTACAAATGTGCCCGAAGGTAAGCCAAACGCTTCCGCAAAAGATGCTCTAACCGAAGGAGAAACCGAAACCACAACATACTTCCCTTCATCCATCGCTTTTTTCACTTCATGGTACTGACTTTTGGGCTGTAAACTACACGTAGGACATTCTGCCACACACTGCCCACAATGAATACATAACGGAGCTTTTGTATGTGTATACTTATTCATAACACTCATTTTGTCTTTGCAAACACGTGAGCAAATACCACAAGAAATGCATTTAGATTCATCACGAACAATAGATACATTCTTTTCACTTATTCGAACTCTATTCTCCACTACTCTTTTTCTCCCTTTTTAAGTTGTTTTATTGCTTTTGAAGGCACGCGAAGCGTAACGCCTTTACGCAATACCTTAAACTCACCCTCTTTAACATTTACCTTTTCTCCATCTATATTTATAAGCGCCCCTTCCGCTTTTAAATACCCTGAAGAGAGTTGAATATTAATGGTATCCGCGCGTTTCACACTGCGCGCATATCCTCGCGTAAACAGACGCAAACTTCTAAAAATATCGGCAACTCGTAGCTTTTCTTTCGTTTTTTGCGTTATTTTAACAAACACAGCATCTACAAAACCATCTTGTAAGTTGGCAGAACGGTTCAAGCAAAGCCCCGCAACACTACGAGAATTTATAAGAAGCATTAAAGAAAAATTTCCGTCTACCGCGTATTCTTGTGCTTGCAAAGAAATGTGTGTTGGCTTTGCATGAAAAAGTTGTTTTACACCATACCCAACATAGGCTAGTTTACCCACATGCCGTTTAGACTTCTGCGATGTTTCATAACTTGTGTTGGTAAACAAACCACAGCATAAAACATAAATACCATACACATTTTGAAACTTAAAAATATCGTGCGCAAAGTTTTCACCTTGCACAATCGTTTGTAAAGCCCTTTTTAAACATCTAGGAATATATAAAGAACGAGCTAAATCATTTACCGTTCCGCACGGCAACAAGGCAAGTACCGGCGCATTAGGCTGTTCCGCCACCCCGTTTACAATTTCATGTATGGTGCCATCGCCACCGGCAATAACCAAACAATCATACACGCCACATGCCTGTTTCGCCAATTCGGTAGCATGACCCGCATATTCTGTACCTACAAAATCAACCACACAAAACGCTTTTTGTAAGTATTTTACAATATATGCTTTTCGTCTTTCCACCTTCCCTTTGCCACCATTGGGGTTATATACAACTAAACATTTCTTCATACATGTAGTATACGTTTCTTACCACATATTGTCAACGACACATAACCTAAAAAAATAGTTGAAACATTTGTCATAGTAAAATAGTTTTTGCTATACTTTAAAAAAGAGAGGAAAATGTGTATGTTAAATATTGCAATCGACGGATACATGGGTAGCGGAAAAACGTCTATATCAAAAAAGTTGGCAGAAGCGTTGCATATAAAATTATTAGATACTGGCGCCATTTTTCGCGGAATTGCTTGCGCGTGGTTAGATTTAGGTAACCCCGAGATCAGCGAAGAAAATATTCATACATTTATGCAAAAAATACATGTTGCCATAAAATTTATAGATAACCATCAACATGTTTTTGTTAATCATAAAGATTACACATCTCAATTAAGAACAGAGCAAGTCAGCCAATTGGCGTCTAAGCTCTCCGCTTTTAGTGAAACCCGCACACAATATGAACAAATTGCAAGAAAGTTTGTAAAAGAAAACGATTGTATTGTCGAGGGTAGAGATATTGGCTCGAGCTTATTGCCAAACGCAACCGTGAAATTGTTTTTAGACGCAACCCCTGAAACGCGCGCTAAACGCCGTTGGCTTCAGTTGCAAGAAAAAGGCGAACAGACAACGCTCGAAGAAGTATTAAAAGATTTACAAGAGCGCGATTATAGAGATTCACATCGCGAAATTGCGCCATTAAAAATAATGCCCGATTCTTATTATATCGATTCTACAAATTTAACAGAAGAACAAGCATTCAGTGCATGTTTACAAATTGTATTACAGCATATAAAACAAGAACAATAAAGGAACCTACATGAAACAACCAAAAATTCTAATTTTATCCATGACCGCCGGAGCCGGACACCACAGTGCCGCGCAAGCGTTGCAAAAAGTGTTTGCGCAATACCATAGCCAAGTAGAGGTGTACGATATTTTTTCCAGCAAACCCTCTATACAAAAAATGGAAAACGAAAGTCTTTACTGGGCCATGGACAACATTCCGCAAATTTACGATTTTTTTTGGAACATGTTAAAAAAGCGTGATCCCGAAAAAAGATATTCTGGTGGCATTCAAAACACGATTCAAAAAGTAGAAAAAGATATTTTGAAAAAAATTGAAACATTTAACCCCGACGCCATTGTTTGTACACACTTTTACGCAAGCGCCATTGTGTGTAATTTAAAAAGAAAACATTTGTTAAACCATAACTTGTTCACAAGTGCCATTCTTACCGATTTACTTCCTCATCCTTTTTGGGAAACAAGCATTTTGTTAGATACAGTTTACACCATGTCTAACCACGCAAAAAAAGACCTCATTCAAAAAGGGTTTACAGCAGATCAAATTAAAGCGTTAGGGTTCCCCATCAAACAAGAATTTAACAAACAAACCACAAAACTTGAAGCACGCCACAATTTGCAGTTACCTACAACCATGCCGGTTGTTTTAGTTATGAGCGGTGGCGCTTCGGGGAAATTATTACAACTCGTAAAAACTTTGTGTAAAAAACATTTAGCCGTTCATATTGTTGCCATTAACGGAAGCAATAAAAAATCTTATAATCAAATTGAAAAATATATTCAAACCAACCAAATTACCAATGTAACCAATTTAGGTTTTGTAAATAATGTATACGATTACATGCACGCAGCAGATGTTTACATTACCAAAGCAGGTGGCGGTAGTATTTCCGAAGCCATGGCTTGTGGTTTGCCTATGATATTGCGAGAAAATGCTGTTACTAACGAAAAAGAAAACTCTGATATTTTGTGCGATATTGGTGTAGCACTTTCTATGGATAGTATAAAAGACGCGCCAAAACTTACCACTTTTGTTTTGCAAAACGAAAATCTTCGCAACTTTATGAGCAAAGCAGCACGAGCGTTTGCTAAACCTAACGCCGCTGAAGATATTGCCATAGACGTACTTCGCCAAATAAAACAGCATGCGCAAACACCAAAACGATTAAAAATTGGTTTATTTCTCGATACGTTTTTCCCAATGATCGATGGTGTCATAACCGTTGTACATAATTACGCTTCATTATTATCACAAATAGCCGATGTTACCGTATTTACAACCTCTACCACAAAAGCCTCTTACGACGACAAACAATACCCATATAAAGTTGTACGTTGTAAAGTTATGAAAGCGTCGTTTATGGATTACGATATTCCTATGCCTTCGCAAGACCGCGCATTTAAAAAAGCTTTGCAAAAAGCACAACTAGACATAGTTCATATTCACTCTCCATTTGGCGTTGGAAAAGTAGGCGCCGCCTACGCAAAAAAATGCAAAATACCACTTATTGCAACATTCCATAGTCAGTATAAAAAAGATATTGATAAAGTCACAAACAATGCTTCCATTACAAAAATGGTGCTGTCTGTGCTTATGAGTGTGTTTAATCAAGCAGATGTGTGCTTTACCATGAATAGTTTTTGTGCAAACATTTTGCGTCAATACGGTTATAAAGGTAAAATTGATATTGTACCTAACGCATCTTCGCTTGTTCCAACAAAAACCAAAGAAACCTACGCACAGCAAGCCAACCAATTATTAAAAGTGAAAGCAACCGAAACTGTGTTTAGTTTCGTTGGAAGATTAATTTCCACAAAAAACATTTTCATGATTATGCAAGCGTTAGAAATATTAAAACAAAAAGGGTTACCTTTTACATTTGTTTTTGCGGGCTCTGGTATAGACGAAGAAAAACTAAAACAAGACTGCAAAAAGAAACATTTAGAAAATCATGTTATATTCACAGGAACCGTGCAAGACGAGGATTTACTTTCCATTTATGCAAGAAGCTTATTATTTGTATTCCCGTCAGATTACGACACCGATGGCATTGTAAAAATTGAAGCAGCATCGGTAAGCACACCGTCTGTTTGTTTGAAAAATTCGGGCGCCGGAGCCACCATTACCGATCACGTAAACGGAATACTCATAGATAATAATGCTCAAAGCCTTGCACAAGTTTTAGAGTACGCCATAAAAAATCCTAAGGAAATGCATTTGTTAGGCACAAACGCAAATAAAACCCTATTTACAACTTGGGAAAACATTGTGCAGGACGTATTTAACAAATATGTAACACAAATAAATTACCAAAAAGAACGTAATGTAGAAAAGTTTTTATATAAAAAAAGCAAACAAAAAAAGCAATCATAAGATTGCTTTTTTTAACGGTTCATACTTGAACCACTGCCATATTTTTTCTCAAACGCTAACGTAAGTGCCTCGTTTACTCTTTTAAAATATCCTTCTTGGTACGACCTAACCGATTGTTGCGCCACTTGTTGTCTTTCAGCCTCATCGCGTGGAGCATATGCTGGCCCTAAGGCGCTTACCACATCGTTTGCCACTTCACTAGGAGCAAATGCGGTTAACGCTCTGTGTAATTGATAATACGCGCGTACAAGCGGATCAGCTGATTCCCACCAACGATTATTGTTTGCTAAATCTTTTCTAAGCGTTTCAATGGCTTGCGTTCTAGCGCCGGTTTTTGTTTCAACTTCTTCAAAACCCTTGTACAAATTTTTAAAACGGAAAATTTCAGTATTTAATTTCGTAATAGCGGCTTCAACAACTTCTCTTTTTTCATAGCCCACCATTTCTTCTGGTTTTTTCATATTTACTTGGTTACGGTACGCAACCATAAGTCTTGTTGCTATTTTTACAACGGTTTCATACACAGTTGCTTCTTGCAACCCTTTTGTTGCTTTTATTTCATTGTAAAAAGCCATATCCATAAAATCTCTGTATGTCCAGTATCCCATAAAAATTCCTCCAACTACTTATAGTATACTCCAACAACCATCTTTTTTCAATAGCTTTTATAATTTTTTTGAAGTTATTTACAAGTAAAAAAATACCATTATACTTATTTTGTTATATACAACGCCCGAAAAAAGCACAAAACAATACATGTTCTTTACAACAACGAAAATTTTTTATTTTGTAGTGTATCATTGCACGCAACATACGCCACCACTCTATACCCATACCCTTCTCATTGTTTTCATGCTCCCTTTCCCTATAAAAGAAAAAATTTTTTTCTTGACAACCCCTGTAAAAGTTAGTATACTAGTTTTGTTGTCAACAAACTATATGGAAGGATGGCTGAGCGGTCGAAAGCGGCGGTCTTGAAAACCGTTGATGTGAGAGCATCCTGGGGTTCGAATCCCTATCCTTCCGCCAAACAATTGTCGTTTGAACTCAAACGGCAATTTTTTATTTTCTTCATCAGAGATTTCTATTTCTTTCTTATAAATTTTCGTTCCATTGTCATTATTATTGTCATCATCATTATCATTTGGACGATTATATATTTCTTCTGCTGGATTAAGACTTGTGTTGTAAACAATTGTAATTTTGTCATCATAAAGCAATACTTTCAAAATAAAATTGTTAAAGAATTCGTTTTTATCTATTTTGTTGTCAAACTGTTTTCTTGCATATACTTTTAAAAAATTTACAATTTGTTCTTTTTCAAGTGGTTTTATTTGATGATTTTGTTCATACTCAACTTTATCTTCAAGTATTGCTTTTTCATTTTCAAGTTTCATAAGCCTTTCCTGTGTTGAAGTTGTTATTATTCCTTTTTCCATTGCATTTAGAATAAAGTCTATTGCTCTATTCTTTTCTTTTAATTCTTCTTGTAATTTTGTTAAAACTGCATTGTTAGATAATTCGCTATTAAATCTATTCACAACAACTTCGGCAATACTATCAATAACATTTGGCTCAAGAACATATTTTTTTGTTTTTTCAAAAACAAAATCTTCTATTGTATCTTTTTTCACATTATGTTTATCACATTTTGTGATTTTCTTTTTCTTGCCTGAACACTTGTAATATCTATGAACAGCACCAGTTTTGCTTGTTCCTGTTTCTGCTACCATTGGGTATCCACAATAGCCACAAAAGAGTTTGCCACTTAAAATATATACATCTTCATTTAAACTATCTTTTCTTTGTCTATGTTTATGATTATCCATAATTAAATTACACCTTTTAAATATACTTTCTTCAATTATTGGTGGAAATATATTTGTATATATTTCATCGTCCATTTTGCATATTCCAATATACTTTTCATTTCTTATCATTTTAGCAATAATATTTAAACTAAACTTGTTCCCATATTTTGTTTTAAGACCTTTGTTGTTTAATTCATTTACTATTTCAATAGCCTTTTTACCATTTGCATAATCTCTAAATATTTTCCTTACAATTTCACTTTCAACTTCGTTGATAACATATTTTTTATTTACAACATCAAAACCATATAAAATATATCCACCAATATAATTGCCTTTTATTAAACTTTCTTTAATTCCACGCTTAACCTTTTGTGAAAGCTCGGCAGAGTAATATTCTGCCATTCCTTCCAAAACACTTTCCATTAAAACACCACTAGCATCATCACTTATATTTTCTTTTGCAGATAAAACTCTAACACCGTTCTTTTTTAACTTTGCTTTATATGTAGCACTATCATATCTATTTCTTGCAAATCTATCTAATTGATAAACTAAAACGAAATCAAAGTCACCTTTCTTGCTATCTTCAATCATTTGTTTGAATTGTGGTCGGTTGTCTGTCGTTCCAGAAAGTGCTCGGTCAAT